>JBHACT010000065.1:0-22125 GCA_041854745.1 Candidatus Limimorpha sp.
AAAGATAGGCATTTATCCGGCTCAAACAGGGGGAGGGGTTTTCTCCTCTCTCTCGTTTGAGTAAAATATGTTTCACCTCGTGCCTCCGAAAAAGTTGCATTTATGTGTTGAATTTAGGACTTAATGAAGTTTCTTACACTAACCACCTAACCACCTTTCCCCTAACCACCTCTCACCTAACCACCTAACCACCTCTCCCCTCATCACGCCTCATACCCAAACCTTTTCAATTCATCCTCATTGTCTCTCCAGTCCTTGTCAACCTTGACGAAGAGCTCCAGAAAGATTTTCTTTCCCGTAAACTCTTCAATATCAGTACGCGCCTGTATTCCAAGTTTCTTGATGGCACTGCCGCCTTTGCCGATGATGATGGCTTTTTGCGAGTCGCGGGCCACATAGATGATGGAACGGATGTGGATGTGACGCTCGGTCTCCTCGTAGCTTTCCACTTCGACTTGCACGGAATAGGGAATTTCCTGCTGAAAATTGAGAAGGATTTTCTCGCGGATGATTTCGGTGATGAAGAAACGCATGGAGCGGTCGGTGAGTTCGTCCTTGGGGAAATAGGGAGGACACTCGGGCAGTTTCTCCAAAATTTGCTTGAAGATGAACTCCACATTGGCACCATATTGTGCTGAGAGCGGAAACACGGTGGCGTTGGGCAGAATTTGTCTCCAAGTCTCAACAGCTTGTTCCACAGCTTCTTGCGATGAAAGGTCAATCTTGTTGATGAGCACAAAGACCGGAATGTTGGCGGTTTTTAGCCGCTCCACGGTCTTTTCCTCAATCTTCTTGTCGGTAATGTCGACCACGAAGAGGATGAGGTCGGCATCGATGAGGGCCACATTGACGAACTGGTTCATCACTTCGTGCATTTTGTAAGCCGGGTCCTTGATGATTCCCGGGGTGTCGGAGAAGACCATTTGGAAGTCGTCGCCGTTGACAATGCCCAAAATCCGGTGGCGTGTGGTCTGCGCTTTTGAGGTAATAATGGAGATTTTCTCGCCAACGAGCTGGTTCATGAGGGTTGACTTGCCCACATTGGGGCGTCCTATAATGTTGACATAGCCTGCTTTATGACTCATAATGAAATTTTTTTCCTGATTTTTGCTTTGCAAAGAAACAAAATTATTATCTTTGCAGTCGATTTCGGGAGCATTTTTTTTGTTTTTCGAAATATTTCGCACGATGCGGGGTAGAGCAGAGGCAGCTCGTCGGGCTCATAACCCGGAGGTCGGAGGTTCGAATCCTCCCCCCGCTACCAAAACAAAAACGGATGACCACGGTCATCCGTTTTTGTTTGTGTCCAGAGGTCTTCAATTCTTGTCCAAGCTGCCGCCAATGCTGAGGTCCATCTCGATGGTGCCGCTATAGATTGCAAAGGTGAAGTCGCCGTTGCCCGAACAACTGCCGTCGAGCACAAGCTTTCCGTCAGTCAGCGTGCCCCTGATGGAGTATGTTACATTCAGTTCGGGCGAGACGGTGAAACCGCTTACGCCGTAATCGAAGGTGATGGCTTCGTCAGTGCCTTCAAAAGTAACTGTGTCGCCTTCAACGGTGCCTTTGCAAGCAATGGTTCTGTCTTCAACGGTGCAGGTGCCCACCACTTCGTTTGTGTTTTCGCCTTCTCTGAGGACGAGCACGACGGGCACTTCGCGGTCAGCTAATTCTTGTTCCGTGGGTCCCATGTCGTTGATGTTGAATGTTATGGTGCCTGTGGCCAAGGCATTGCCGTTATACTGGCCGACAAACTTGGTGTTGGGCTTTTCGTTGTAAATGACATTGAAGCTCTTTGAGGCCGTCTGTCCACTTACATCAGTAATGGTGCCCTTGATGGTAACGGTGCCGCTTGCCTCAATGGTGAAAGCGTGCGTATAGGTGTAAGGAAGTACAGGGTCGTTTTTTAGACTGTTGAAGTCGCCTGAATGGCTGGCCAATACAGTGCCGTTTTGCGAAAGTACAATTTCAATTTGGGTCAAGCCCTCGCCTGTAGCCATGAAACCGACCAAAATTTCCTCGCCGGAATACACAAGGGCGTTTTCTGTCACGCCCCCTGCGCCTTCATAAATGTCAATGGTGGGTGCTTTAGGAGTTTTTTTGCAGCTTGCCAGCAGCAACAATCCGATGCAGCAAGCCATCAATAATGTGGATTTCTTCATGATGTAATGGGTTTTTAAGTTATAGTTTTACAAGTTTCCCGACCACGGTTCCCGACACTTCATCGATTACCGTTTCTTGGCCCATTAAGGTTGCCGAGCCATTGCCCGTAAAGGCGCCAGTGATGTTCAAGGTGTCGTTCTCGGCTTTGGTGCCTTCCATCTTGAGGTCCAATTCAAACCGGAAGAACTGGTCGGGTTGGTCTATGACGAGGTGGACGGACTCAAAATCAGCCTTTTGCTCCGTTACCGTGCCATTGGCTTGGTGCGTTTCGTTTTCGATACTTACAGTGGCCGTGATGGTGTTGTCTCCATCGCCCTTGGTGATGTCCATGCTGATGCTGTCGAAGGGGAATGTCATGTTGCTTACGGCTTGGTTGTTCATGGAATTGATGGTAAGCGTGACCTGCCCGATGTAGTGGCCGACATAGTTGGGGGTGTAGTCAACCGGTTTTTTGCAGGCCGCAAGCATGACGGCGATGCCGAATAGTGCGATGATAAGCGATTTCTTCATGATTCAGATGTTTGATGTTTGAAATTCTGTTATTCACAAGTTGATTTGGTATGCAAAAATAAGACCAAATCGGATTTGATAACGCAATTTCATCAAAAAAATGTATTTTTGAGGCTCGTTTTGTGAATATGAAGAAGAAATGGATAGGTCTTCCGGTGGTGTTTGCCTTGGTTTTGGGCATGGCACTGCTTTCTGTCTTTGGGTCGGTTTCGACTCCCATGCCGCTGTGGATGTCGGTATTGCCGCCTTTGGTGGCCATCGTGATGGCCGTATTAATTAAAGAGGTAATTTCGTCGCTTTTTGTCGGAATCCTGACGGGTACTTTCCTAATGGCCTTCTACGGTGGCGCAAGTCCGGCCTCGGCCTTGGGTAGCGGACTGCTGCGCGTGGTGGATACCTATGTCGTTGGCTCGCTTTACGATGCCGACCATGTAACGATTATCGTCTTCACCTTGCTTATCGGCGGCATGGTGCGTATCATCACGGCCAACGGCGGCATGAAAGGCGTTGTGAATTGGCTCTCGCGCCGTGCCAAGGGGCCGCGTTCTGGGCAATTGATGACATTCCTGATGGATTTGTGTATCTTTTTCGACGACTATTCCAATACTTTGGTGGTGGGCAACACGATGCGGCCCATCGCCGACAAACTCAAGGTGTCGCGCGAAAAGTTGGCCTATATTGTGGATTCCACATCGGCCCCCGTGGTGGCGGTGGCGTTTGTAACTACATGGATTGGGGCGGAACTGAGTTATATTCAGGACGGTATCAATGCCATCGGACTTGAGGCTTCGGCTTATTCGGTGTTTTTCCATTCGTTGGGTTTCAGTTTTTATCCTTTTCTGACCCTCGGTTTCGTGCTGATGATTATCCTCAGTGGCCGCGATTTTGGCCCGATGTTGAAAGCGGAACGCAAAGCCCGTGCTGCCGCAGCAGGCTCTTTTGTTGTGGACGACGATTCCCGCCCCGCGCATATCCTTGATGCGGTGCTGCCTTTGGCGGTGCTGATTTTGGGCACCATCGTCGGGCTGATGGTTACGGGTTACGATGCCTCGCAATGGTCTGACCCCCATCAGGGTTTTTTCTCCAAACTTTCTGCCACCATCGGAGCCGCCAATTCCTATCAGGCACTGCTTTGGGCTTCGGTGCTGTCGCTGCTGACGGCCATTGTGGGTACCATGCTGCGCGGGACAATGGAATTAAAGCAGGTGATGGAGGAGATGGTGGAGGGGTTCAAATCGATGTTCAATGCGGTGCTGATTCTCACTATGGCATGGTCTATCGCCTTGGTTACAAAAGACATGCACACTGCGGAGTTTGTTTCGCAACTGCTGCTGCAATGGTCGTTGTCGCCGGTTTTGGTGCCTGTGCTTACTTTCCTGCTGGCCGCTTTGATAGGCTTTTCTACAGGAACCTCTTGGGGGACTATGGCCATTCTTTATCCGCTGATTCTGCCCGCTTCGTGGTCGTTGTGCCAGCAGCAGGGTTTGTCGGTGGAAGCCACGATGCCTTTGTTTTATAATGTGGTGGCTTCGGTGATGGCCGGCTCGGTGATGGGCGACCATTGTTCCCCGATTTCCGACACCACGATTATGAGTTCCTTGGCTTCGAGTTGCAATCATTTGCAGCATGTCAGCACACAAATGCCTTACGCCCTGACTGTTGGCGTGGCGGCCTTGCTGTTTGGTGTGCTGCCGGCAGCCCTTGGATTGCCTTCGTGGATGGCCTTCCTGATTGCCTTCGGCGTGTTGGGGCTGATTGTCCGCTTGGTGGGGAAAAGAGTTTGATTTTTATCAAAATCTTTAGTAATGCAACGAAAAGCACTGTTTGGTTGAAATTCAGTTGTCTCATTGTGGCGCGACATTGTCGCATTGTTGCCCTTCATACCGCTGCACTTCATCGTATTTGTACTCCAACTTGATACCCACTTGCTTGAACATCTCTTCGGTCTCGGCACCGCTGTGGTAGCGGCGTTCGCACACCACGCGCACGATGCCGCAGTTGATGATGAGCATGGCGCAGGTGCGGCAAGGGGTCATGCGGCAATACAAAGTGCTGCCGTCTAAGGCGATGCCCCTGCGGGCAGCCTGACAGATGGCATTCTGTTCGGCATGCACGGTGCGCACGCAGTGTTGGGTAACGCTACCATCCTCGTGGATGGTTCTGCGGAACAGGTGCCCCACATCGTCGCAATGGGGAAGACCGCGCGGAGAGCCAACATAACCCGTCACAAGGATTTGTTTGTCTTTGACGATGACACAGCCGCTGCGCCCACGGTTGCAGGTGGCACGTTTGCTGACCGTGTCGGCGAGGTTGAGGAAATAGTCGTCCCACGAAGGGCGAATATTGAGTTGGAGAAGGGCCTTTTCCACTTGCTCGTGCAATTCGGGAATGCTGCCATCGTTGTGCAACACAAAATCGGCCTCCTTAATGCAAGCGCCGAGGTTCTGCTTGTTGGGGTCGGTGGCGGTCATCTCGCGCTCCTCGTTGGCCACGAAGGTCTCAAAGTCGATGTGGTCTGTTTCCGAGCCGCGCAGGTAGATGCGGTCGTAGCGGATTTTCCTGTCGGCATCGACGGCGAAGAGGTAGAACTCGCCTTTTTCGCGCAGGGAATGGATCTCGCCCTGTGTGCGCACGCTCTCGATGACGGCATTTTTGCCCTCAGCCTTGGCACGCTCGAAGAGTTGGTCGGTGATGTAGCTCGGACAATGCTTGGCGCGCAAGTCATTGCCCACCATAGTCAGTGTGTCGCGGTTCACCTCAAGGCCGCGCCGTTGGCATTCTTCCGTGATGTAGGCCCGCACTGAATAATGCACGAAGCCTTTCTCTTTGACGAGATAGTCGACGATGGTGCCTTTGCCCGCGCCGAGTGTTCCTGTGATTCCTATGATTATCATGATGTTTTGTTTTAAATCCGGGGTTGCGCTGCGCTTCATTTAATATCTGTCGCCCCTACGGGGCTGCCTCCTCCTGCATTTTAATCTCTTTTACCCACTTTTTCAATTCAACGGGCTTGAAAGCCTTGATTTTCTTCAGCAATACCTTTGGGTCGTCGCTGACGATGATGTTGCCTGCATGTTCGCTATGGATGAACCCTTCCTTGGTGGCGTGTTCTATGAAACGGAGGATATGGTCGTAATAGCCGTTCACGTTGTAGAGCGCGACGGGTTTGTCGAAGACACGCAACTGGCTGAGTACCATCGCCTCAAAGAGTTCGTCCATGGTGCCGAAGCCGCCCGGCAGGGCAATGAAGCCGTCGGCCATGTCCTCGAGGATTTTCTTGCGCTCGGCCATTGAGTCGACGACGATGAGCTCGTCAATGTCCTTGTAGCCGACTTCCATGTCCATCAGCTGCTCGGTGATGGTTCCGATGACCTTACAATGGCGTTCGAGCATCACATCGGCGATGATTTTCATCAGACCCACGCTGCCACCGCCATAGAGCAACTCGCACTGTCGGTCGGCCATTTCCTGACCCAGTTCGGCGGCCTTCTGGCGATAAATCGGGTCGAAACCCATGCTGCTGCCGCAAAAGATACAAATCTTCTTCATCGGTGGATTTTTTTTGCAAAAGTAGTATTTTTTATCTTTGCGGCCTGAAAAATATTGAAGCAATCAAAAATGAGTATTATGACCAGAAATATCGGCATTTTGGGCGCGATGGCGCAGGAAATCGATGAGGTGAAGGCCCTTTTGACGAATAAGACCGTCGTCAAAATCGCAAATCGTGAGTTTGTCGTGGGTAAAATCAACGGCATTGGCTGCGTGGTGGCCTTCTCCAAATGGGGCAAGGTGGCGGCTACCATCACCGCTACCTTATTAATACAAGAGTTTGGCATCACCGACCTTTTCTTCATCGGCACGGCAGGTGCTTTGGCCGACGGTCTCAAGGTGGGCGATATCGTCATCTCCAAACGCCTTGTGCAACACGACCTTGACGCCCGTCCCATGATTTCGCGTTTCGAGTTGCCCCTGCTCAACCGCATTTATGTCAACAGCGACCCCGAATTGACCCGCTTGGCGGGCAGGGCCACGGCCAACTTGCTGGAAAAAGGTGTGGTAAATATGGTGGGAGAGGAGGCTGTCAAGGAGTTCAACCTCAATCCTAAGCTCTATTTCGGCGACATTGCCAGTGGCGACCAATTCATCAACAGCGATGAAAAGCGACAGGAAATTTTGAAGTTATTGCCCGATGTCCAATGTGTTGAGATGGAAGGAGCTGCCGTGGCTCAGGTATGCTTGGAGTTCGGTGTGCCTTTTACCGTCATCCGCACCATCAGCGATACCGCCGACCACAACGCCCGCGTCGATTTCGGCAAGTTTATCCTCGAGGTGGCGAACGCCTATTCAAGAGCGATTGTCGGGGAGATAATTAGGTTGTTATAGTCCTACGATTTGTGCATGTCATTCTGCCTTATTACCCCTCCAACTCCAACCGGATAATCTCCCAAAACATTCCCATTCCCACTTCCAAAATATCGTCGGGGAAGTCATATTCCGGATTGTGCAGGGCTGGCTGCTCTTGGCCTGAACCCAAGCCGAAGAAACCTATCGGGCACACGCTTCCAAACCTTCCGAAGTCTTCCGACCAGCGGAAAGGCTCGTTCAAATGAACGAGTTTCAATTCAAGGTTTTCAGCCGCTTTTTCGATGGTTTTCACGCAGATGGTGTCGCTGTTGGTGGCGGCAAAGGCCTCGTGCAATGAGAAGTTGAATTCGAAAAGATGGTCTTTGGCCTTGGCACGGCAGAACTCGATGATTTCTGTGGACATCAGTTCTATGTTGCGGTCGTTGAAACTTCTTAATGTGAGCCAAATCTCAGCGTAACCCGGTGCCACGCCAAAGGTCTCCTCGCCCAAAACGGCATGTGTGATGACAAAGGTAGTCAGCGGCTTCACGGCTTTCAGTTGCTCGCGTTTCTTTTCTAAATGGTGGATGAGTTTTGCCAACAGTTCCGAAGGACTGTGCCCCGTTTCGGGTTGCGAGGCGTGGGCGGTGCTGCCGTCGAACCTCAGTTTCAAGCCAAAAGAAGCTGCCGCAAAGCAGCCTTCGCGCACCATGACTTGGCCTTTTGCGAAGCCGGGCAGGTTGTGCAGCCCGTATGCCATGTCAGGCTTGATTTGCGCAAACTGTGGGTCGTTGAGGACGGCCTGCGCGCCTTGTCCGGTCTCCTCGGCGGGTTGGAAGAGCAAGACGACTTCGCCTTGGTCGGGGCGTTGCTCACCGAGCCATTGCGCCAGTCCGCAAAGGATGGTGGCGTGGCCGTCGTGCCCGCACTTGTGCGAAACGCCTTGGTTTTGTGAGCGGTAGGGGAGGTCGTTTGGTTCGGGGATTTGCAGTGCATCGATGTCGCCTCGGATGAGGATACGCTTGCCGGGCTTGGTGCCTTTATAAATAGCCGCTAAGCCGTAGCCGCCAATCTTTTCGATGATGTGGTCGGGTTGGGTTTGTCTAATCCACTCGTTCAGGATCTTGTTGGTCAACGCCTCATGTCCCGAAAGTTCGGGATGGGCGTGGAGGATATGGCGGAGGTCGATGAGGGTTTGCATGGGATGAATCAATTCAAATAGCCGTCTTATTTAATAAGGTGTTCCAAAGTGTTTGAAAAACAACGCTGCCGTTGGAGATAAAGGCTTAATGTCGTTTTCTGTAACCGTTTTCCAACCGTCATAGTCGCCCGTTTTCCGTAACTCGGACAGAGGTCATTATTATGCTGCAAAATTAAGAAAAACGCTTCATGTAAATAGGCCAAGAATAAAAAGAATTGTCTATCGTTCGAATTAAATTCCTATTTTTGCCCCCAAATTTTGAAGGTCAGATGTCAGCTTTACTATATCCTTTAAAGTTCAAACCCATCTTCAAGGACAAGATCTGGGGCGGACGCAAAATCAAGGAAGTCCTTGGTATGGACTACGGCCCGCTGCCCAATTGCGGCGAGGTGTGGCTGCTCTCAGGCTTGTGGGAAGAGCAGAGCGAAGTTGCCAATGGCGACTTTGAGGGCGACGAGATCAACGACCTCGTGGAGACTTTCATGGGCGACCTCGTAGGCGATTCGGTTTTCGACAAATACGGTGAGCAGTTTCCGCTGCTGCTGAAGGTCATCGACGCCAACGACTGGCTCTCGGTGCAAGTACATCCCGATGACGAACTGGCAGAAAAACGCGGCTTGGGCAACGGCAAGACCGAGATGTGGTATGTAATGCAGGCCGAAAAGGATGCAGAACTCGTCGTGGGCTTCAACCGTGGGATGACACGCGCGGAATACGCCAATATTTTGAAAGACAATTCGTTGCAATCGGCTTTAAACCATGAACAAGTAAAGAAAGACGATGTTTTCTTCATTCCTGCGGGTCGTGTCCACGCCTTGGGCCCGGGCATCATGGTGGCCGAAATACAGCAGACCAGCGACACCACCTACCGCATATACGACTGGGATCGTATTGATGTGGCCGGCATGAGCCGCGAGTTGCATATACCCCAGTCGGTGGAGGCCATTGACGGAACCATGCCCGAACAATACAAGACTTTGGTGCCCGATGTGATGAATAAGACCGTACAAGTCGTTGATTGTCAGTATTTTGTAACCAACCTCCTCCAACTGCAAGGCGAGATGGAAAAAGATTATTCCAACCTTGATTCATTTGTGATTTTGATGCCTTTGGAAGGATTTTTTTCGCTGAATTGGGAAAATGGCGCGGTTTTTGTAAATGCTGGGGAATGTGTCCTGATCCCCAACCTCATCAAAAAGGTAGGCGTCAGGGCGGAACAGTATTGCAAGTTGCTGGAAATCTATTGTAAAGTTGAATCTTGAACCTGATGGTAGAAATCTTGAAATCTGAAATTACAAATACATACAAATCAAATAAATTCAATCCGATGAAGAAACTAATGACATTATTGCTGATGGCCCTGATGGTGACAGGCCTTCATGCGCAATCGAAATCTGACTTGCCGAACATCACCTTGAAGGATTTGAAAGGCAAGGATGTGAACATCGCCAAGCTGAACAACGACGGCAAGCCTATCGTCATCACTTTTTGGGCCACATGGTGCGCCCCGTGTATCAAGGAGCACAATGCCCTCAACGATGTATATGAAGACTGGCAGGCCGAAACAGGCGTGAAGATTTATTCCGTCTCTATCGACGATTCGCGCTCGACCGCCAAGGTGAAGCCTGTTGTGGAAGGCAAGGGCTGGGGCTTCGATGTGCTGCTCGATGTCAATGGCGACCTCAAACGTGCCATGAATGTGAGCAATCCTCCCCACACCTTCCTGCTCGATGGCAGCGGCAAGATCGTGTATCAACATACAGGTTATTTTGAAGGTGCCGAAGATGACCTCTACGAGGAAATCCAGAAACTCTCAAATAAGAAAAAGTAAACCATCGGCACGAGATTTCGCGACACGAGACATGGGTATTGTCCCGTGTCGCGCAGTTTCGTGTCACGAGTAAAAAATATTTCTATGCGAAAACACATACTATTTTTGCTTGCACTCGCCCTGACAGTCGGTTTCAGAGCGAGTGCCCAGTCGTTTCTTGAAAGCAGCCAAGTGAGCGGCAGCTTCCAAACCGATGCGCAATACTATATGCTCGACAAGGGCATAGACATCACCGACATCAATGGTAAGAAGCTCGGTGTCAATGGCTTTGGAAAAGTCAACTACACCAATGGCAATTTCTCGGCGGGTATCCGTTTCGAAGCTTTTATGCCTGAACTGAACGGTTTCCGCAGCGAGCTGAATGGCGTAGGTCTGGCCAATTTCTTCGCCTCTTACGACAATGGCTTCATTGGCATGACCGTGGGCGACATCTACGACCAGTTTGGCAGCGGTCTCGTTTTCCGCACCTACGAGGAGTGGTCGCTTGGCATGGACAATGCCCTTCGCGGTGCTCGCGTGGTGTTGCGCCCCGCTCAAGGCGTGACACTGAAAGGCATATATGGCCGTCAGCGTTTTTTCTGGGCACCTTATCTTGAGCGCGACATGGGCACCGACGACTACCGCGGTATCGTGCGTGGCGTAGATGCCGAGTGGAACCTCAACCAAAGCATTGCTTCGTTGAACGACTCTGAGTTCAAGATGAGCTTGGGCGGCAGCTTCGTCAGCAAGAAACAGAACGACCAAAGCTCATTCTATAACATTCCTGAAAATGTGAGCACCGCTGCGGCTCGTATCAATTTGGGCTACGGTCGCGTGTCGTTCAGCACGGAATATGCCTACAAGATCAACGACCCCTCGGCCATCAACAATTTCATCTATAAGGAAGGCCGCGCATTGATGTCGTCGTTGAGCTATTCGCAGAAAGGCTTCGGCGCCGTCTTGCAGGTGAAGCGTGTCGACAATATGAGCTTTAAGTCGATGTATACGGGCAAACAGAACGACCTCGACATCAACTTTATCCCGCCCATCAACTACACACACACCCACAGCCTGCCGTCGATGTACACCTATTCGACCCAACCCAATGGCGAGATGGCAGCTCAGCTGCAAGTGAACTATACCATCCCGAAAGGTACGGCCCTCGGCGGAAAGTATGGCACCAAACTCGCTCTCAATATGAGCCAAGTGAACGACATCGTGCGCGATTCCGTCACCTTCGGCAACCAGATGGCCTTGGGTCAAGCTGGCACTTTGGGTTACACCTCCAACTTCTTTGCCGTCAGCGACCATCGTTTCTTCCGTGACATCAACTTCGAAATCGACAAGAAAATCAGCAAGGACTGGCATCTCACCGCGCATTACATCAACCTGTATTACGACATCGAGACCATCGAAGGACATGCCGGTGCTCCCGTTGTGAAAGCCAACATCGGCTTCATGGATGTAACTTACAGAATCAACAAGCGCCAGAGCCTGCGTGTCGAGGTGCAGGGCCTGTGGGAAAACGAAGTCCGCAAGGGCTATGAGTACGAGGAAAGCGAGAAGAAAGACTACCAGAAGCGTGGTGACTGGGCTGCGGCTCTTGTCGAATATTCCATCAGCCCGCGCTGGTCGTTCTCCATCTCCGACAAGTGGAACTATGGCAACCCCGTTGAGGAATACCGCGACCACTACTTCACTGGTACGGTTACCTATATCCGTGATGCCACCCGCATCATGCTGAGTGCAGGGCGCCAAAGCGAAGGCGTGGTTTGTGTGGGCGGCGTGTGCCGCACCGTGCCCGCCTCAAGCGGCGTGTCGCTGACCGTTTCAACGAGTTTTTAAACGATGTGTAATTGCTTAATAATGAAAACAATGAAAGGAATACTTAAAATAGGTACAGCATTGTTGGCCATCATGTTTGGCATGAATGCCTGCGATGTGGAGAAAGAACCTTATATACAAGGCGCCGAAAACGAGAAGGCCATCTTGAGTTTTGCGGTGGATACCGTTGTAGGCTTCATCGACCAAGACTCCAAAACGGTGGTGCTTGATTTTCCGGAAGGAACCGATGTAAGCCATCTGACACCGACCATCGCCATTTCGACTTACGCCACGGTAGCGCCTGAATCGGGTGTGGCACAAGATTTCACCAATCCCGTCTATTATACCGTTACGGCCATGAACGGCACCACGGCACAGTATATGGTAACGGCGGCCGTACACGACATCGAAAATGAGAAAAGCATACTCTCGTTCACTGTCGATGGCGTGGAAGGCGTAATCAATGAGTTCAACAAAACTGTGATGCTTCAAATGCCGGAAGGCACGGATGTTACCCAGCTTGTCCCGACCATAGCGGTGTCGGAAGGTGCTACGGTCAGCCCTGCTTCAGGTGAGGCGCAAGACTTCACCAATCCTGTAACTTATACCGTGACGGCAGTGAATGGTACCACGGCAGTCTATACGGTAACGGTCATCGTGGAAGGCGGTGAAGTGGTGCCCACTGGAAAAACGGTGCTCATCAAGGACTTTACGGGAGCCCGTTGCGTCAACTGCCCGGCGGCAGCCGAATACGCCCACAACCTGCAACATCAGTTGGGCGAAGACCGCGTGTTCGTCATGGGTGTCCATGCCGGTTCTTTGGCCCAACCTTTTGGGCAGTTCCCCGATTTCCTCACCGACGAGGGTACCGAATGGTATGGCAACAACAATTCCAATCCTTTGTTCGCCGTCGACCATGTCGCCCTGACACAAGGCAATACCCTGTTTGTAGAACAAATTGATGCCCCGGTGATTGCCGCTTTGGACGAAGCACAGTCATTCGAGATCGTGGTAACCCCCCACTATGACGCAACAAACCGTCAGTTGGAAGTGCAGGCCAGAGCGGTTGCATTGGCCGAAATGGAGGGGCAGTATTACTTGACGGTGTGTTTGGTTGAAGACCATATCGTGGGCTGGCAAATCACCCCAGGTGGGGTCAACAGCGATTATGTGTTCCGCAATGTGTTTCGTGGCACCCTCAATGGTGCCAATGGTGAGGCTTTTGAAACAAACCATGCTAATCCCAACGACTCCTTCTATTTCAATTACAGCACAGGGATTGATCCCGACTACAACGCCGAGGAGTGTTACCTGATGGTTTATGTCTATGACAAGAGTCAGGGCGATAAGATTTTACAAACTGCTGTAAAGAAAATCAAATAATCATACAGGTTTTGAAGGCATGTCATATCCAACCCGAGAGGGGAGCGTATCCATGCCTTCAAATGTTATTTGCTGTATGTGTTCTTGATGGTGTCACGTTGGTCGCCAACCTCTGCTTGGTGCGCGATGTCGATTTCATTCGGCGACAGCCGTGCGGTTGAAAAGCAGGGATGTTTCGTCCCGTTCAGCCAGCTTGAAGCCGATTGTGAAGATTACATCCGTGAAATAATGTAATTATTCGATTTCCAATACAGTAAGTCGTTTTTCCTCCACTCTAAACTTCACTTCCATCCCTCCGAAAGCCAAACCATACACACGTTCTGGGGCGTTTTGGTATTGCGGTCGTGGGTCGTGGGCGAGCACCTTGATAAGACTTTCACGCTGATTTACAGGAACTTTATTCAGCAATTCTTTAGGGAAATCCACTTCCAAAAGGTATTCCGCAGGCGTTGAGGCAAATCCGCTGACAGCCTCAGGGTGGCTGTCGGTGTAGGCGATGTAAGGCTTGATGTCGTAGATGGGTGTGCCGTCCATCAGGTCGGCACCCGACACATGGAGTATGGGTCCAAGTTTTGGGTTGATTTCGATTTGCTCAAGTTTGACCGATGACAGTCCGATAGGGTTGGGGCGGAATGGCGATCGTGTGGCAAACACGCCTTTGCGCACATTGCCGCCCAAGCGCGGCGGGCGCACGGTAGGTGACCATGTGTCGCGCACGGCTCCCGAAAACTGCCACAGCAGCCAGATGTGCGAGAAGTCCTCCAAGCCGCGCACCGCCTCAATGTTGCGGTATTCGGGCTCAAATACGATACGCCCTTGCAGCGAGGCAATAACGCCACTCTGCCGTGGGATACCAAACTTGGTGGGGAAGTCGGTTTGGATACGGGCGATGGTTTTCATGTCGCAAAAATAACGCTTTTTGAAAAGCAAGCGAAAAAAGCCCTACTTTTGCGGGCGCAAAAAACGCATTCATTATGCAAAGCAACGAAGAATTATCCATCTTGGTGCTCTATACCGGCGGCACCATCGGCATGATGCAAGACCCCGCGACGGGTGCATTGGTGCCGTTTGATTTCGACAACATCTATACCCATCTGCCTGTGTTGAAGAACTTTGGCTATCAGATCGACTTCTACAGCTTCGACCCGCTCATCGACTCTTCAAACATGTCGCCCGATTTTTGGGTCAGGTTGGCAACGAAGATAGGAGAGGAGTATGAGCATTACGACGGCTTTGTGGTGTTGCACGGCTCCGACACGATGGCCTACACCGCCTCGGCGTTGAGTTTCATGCTTGAAAACCTGAACAAACCTGTCGTACTGACCGGATCGCAGCTGCCTATGGGCATGGTGCGTAGCGACGGTCGAGAGAACTTCCTTGCCGCCATTGAGATTGCCGCTGCCAAGGATGAAGAGACCTCGATCGTCCCCGAAGTGAGCATCTTCTTCCAGAACCAGCTGCTGCGCGGCAACCGAGCCACCAAGTTCAATGCCGAAAACTTCAACGCTTTCATCTCGTCCAACTATCCTAACTTGGCCGATGTGGGCGTGCACATTAAATATAATAAGGAGCGTATCCTCAAGCCCAACTTCAAGAAACTTAAGGTGCACACCAGCATGGACCGCAATGTTGGTATCTTGAAGCTCTTCCCCGGCATTTCGGAGGACTTTGTGCGCCATGTGCTGAAAATGCCCCACCTGAGCGCTCTGGTGCTGGAGACCTTCGGTTCGGGCAACGCCACCACAGCGGGGTGGTTCCTCAATGCCCTTAAGGAAGCCATCGACGGCGGGCTGCTCATCCTCAACATCACACAGTGCAAGGCAGGCTCGGTGGAGATGGGACGATACGAAACCAGCCTCGACATGGCCCGTATCGGTGTCGTCAGCGGTCACGATATGACCACGGAAGCTGCTGTCGCAAAGCTCATGTATCTCATCGGTGAGAGGCTTCCGAAGGCAAGAATCCTCGAAATCATGCAAAATTCCATACGAGGTGAGATGACCCTTTGAGGCTATAAGTCAAGCAATTGGAAAAATGTTGCAATAAAAAATGAAATATTTTTGTTTGCCAAATGAAAAAATGTGTACTTTTGGCAACGATTTTGGATAGGGTTTGAGGGGTTTGGGAAGGTATTGGAGAGATGTCCGAGTGGTTTAAGGAGCACGCCTGGAAAGTGTGTGTACTCCAAAAGGGTACCGCGGGTTCGAATCCCGCTCTCTCCGCGGAAAGATAACGATAGTTTAATCAGAACAAGTAATTCATAACAGTAATAATTAAAACATTCACGCTAAACTATGAAAAAATTAATTGCTTTCCTCATGGTTGCTGGCCTTATGACTTTTGGCATCAGCAATCTCGTTGTTGCTCAAGTAGAGCAAGCACAAACCGAGCAGACGGAACAAACCGTTGCTCCTGAACAAACCGAAGCCGCTCCTGCCGCAGTGGAGACCACAGAAGATCTTACTCCTGCCACTACCGATGCAGCCGAGCCTACGACTTTCCGTGAATCCATCAAGAAGCAATTCATCGATGGTGGCCCTGGCTTCATGGGTATTGTGTTGGTCATCCTCCTCATCGGTATGGCCATCTCCATTGAGAGAATCATCTACCTGACCTTAGCCACTGCCAACTCCAAGATACTTTTGGCCGGTGTTGAAGCCAAGATGAAGAATGGCGATGTTGAAGGCGCCAAGCAGCTCTGCAAGGACACCCGTGGCCCTGTGGCAAGCATCTTCACCCAAGGCCTCATCCGTTATCAGGACGGCCAGTCATTAGACGAAGTCGAAAAGGCCATCGTTTCCTACGGTTCCGTAGCCGGCGGTAAGCTTGAAAGCGGATTGAGCTGGATTGGTCTTTGCATCAGCTTGGCTCCCATGTTCGGTTTCATGGGTACGGTTATCGGTATGATCACGGCCTTCGACGACATCGCCGCTGCCGGTGACATGAGCCCCCAGATTGTGGCCTCCGGTATGAAGGTCGCTCTGTTGACAACCGTGTTCGGTCTGATCGCCGCTATCATCCTTCAGATTTTCTTCAACTTCATCGCTTCTAAGATTGAAAGTATTGTCAACGACATGGAAGACGCTTCCATCTCGTTTATGGACATCCTTGCTAAGTACAACAACAAATAAATGAGTATTAATCATGAACGGTAAGCTTTCATACATCGGTAAATGGGTATTTGGCTTGTTGGCTTTGATCACCGTGGGCTTGGCAGTTTATTTCTACCTTGACCTCGCGAATGCAGGCCGCACCAACTTATTCCTGAATTGGGGCTACATCTTGATTGTACTTGGTATTGTCATTGCATTGATTTCAGTCATCTTTACTTCCGCCGTAAAAGGCGTCAGAGGAAAGACACTGCTGATTGCCGTCATTGCATTTGCTATTATTGCAGTTGTAGCTTACATCATGTCGAAAGGCGCTTTCGATGTCCCATACGAAGCCGGAGGAGGACTCACCTACTCGGGCAAAACCCACGGACGGGTCGAACTTGGCCTTAATTTCTTCTATGTCACTCTTGGCGTTGCACTTCTTTCAATCCTGTTCTCAGTCGTTTATAAGGCAATTAAAAAGTAATACAGTTCATCATGGCAAGAAAAGTTCCAGAAATCAATTCGAGTTCGCAGGCTGACATAGCATTCTTGCTGCTGTGTTTCTTCCTGATGACCACCTCGATGGATGTGGACTACGGTATCACCCGTCGTCTGCCTCCTCCCGTTGAGGAAAACATCGAAGATGTCAAGGTCAAGGAAAGAAATGTGATGAATGTAATGGTAAACAAGAGCGATAGGTTGTTGGTCAATAACCGTCCTTCAGACATTTCCATGCTGAAGGACCTCGCCAAAGAATTCATGACCCCGCGTCCTGGCGACGAAACCGCTCCTGAAGTGGAAACCAAAACCTTCGGTGAAGGTATTGGCGATATCCTCGTTTCGAAGGGTGTTATCTCACTCCAGAACGACCGCGGTACTTCGTATGCTATGTATATCAGTGTGCAAAATGAGTTGGCTCGCGCCTTCAACGAAATGAAGGCGGACTTGGCGAAAAGAACTTGGAACAAGTCTGTCGACCAACTCAACGATGATCAAACCAAGGCCCTCAACGAGGCCGTGCCTGTGCGTGTCAGTGAGGCCGAGCCTGTTGACTATAAAAAGTAAAGGAGGATATAAATATGGGAAAATTCAGAAAAGAGGGGAAAAAGGAAGTGCCGCAAGTGAGCACCTCTTCATTGCCCGACATTGTCTACATGTTGATATTCTTCTTCATGATCACTACTACGATGCGTGATGTCGAACTCAAGGTGAAGTCATCACCCTTGCCCAAGGCAACAGAGATTCAAAAACTCGAGCGTAAGGCATTGGTGAGCTCCATCTACATCGGCGCCCCGCGCGACAGCAAACTCGGTAGCGAATCGCGTATCCAATTGGACGACGCTTTCGCCACCCCAGCCGACATCGCCGACTGGATCCAAAAGGAACGCGACACCCGCAATCCTGCCGACATCCCCTTGCTGACTACGGCTTTGAAGGTGCATAAAGATACCCGTATGGGTGTCGTTACCGATGTGAAGCAGGAACTCCGTAAGGTGGGCGCTTTCCGTATCAACTACACGACACTGAAAGGCAGTGCCTTGGAGAACTAAGTTCTCACATGTCTAACCCAAAGGCGGCAACAAGTTGCCGCCTTTTTTGTTGATTGCTTGGAAGATTGGGCGCAATGTATGCCCTCAAACCGAAGAAAGTTTGTAGCGAAACAAAAATGGTAAATATGTTTACTATCAGTATGCTTACTTTTTGTATTTTTGTGCGATAATTCCCAAAACACAAAAAGATGAACTTTACGCCTACGCAATACCAACTGCAATCCGTGGCGACCGGTCGTGTCTTCAATGACCAAGGCTGGACCCTCGACGACAAGGAATGTGCCTCGCCCAGCATGGTGCGCCCCGTGTACGAAAAGAAACAACTCCATGTGAAGCAAGGAAAGGACTTGGGCTTGTACCGTTATGCCGACTGGCTTCCCATCAAGACCATGCTCAACAATCCTTCTGAGCCTATTACTTATAAAAGTGAAGGCTTAGCCAAGCGTTTGGGCCTGAACAATCTTTACATCACCTTTAACGGCTACTGGCCGGAGCGCCATGCCCGCATGACCACATGCTCTTTCAAGGAAATGGAGGCCTATTCAGTGTGTGCCCGTTTGGGTGAGGGCTTACAGGACAAGGTGCTGGTTGTCGCTTCTGCCGGCAACACGGCCCGTGCCTTTGCCAAGGTGTGCTCCGAAAACGGTATCAAGCTGCTGCTCTGTGTGCCGCAGGACAATATCAACGCTTTGTGGTTCGAAAAGCCGCTCAACGATTGTGTGAAGCTCATCTGTACCGAGTCGGGTAGCGATTATTTCGATGCCATCAATCTCTCGAATGTGGTTTGTGAAATGGACGGCTACTTGGCCGAAGGCGGTGCCAAAAACATCGCCCGCCGCGACGGCATGAGCACTACGATGATGTCGGCCACGACTTTTATTGGCCGCACGCCCGACTTTTACTTCCAAGCTGTGGGCAGCGGCACAGGCGCCATCGCTGCTTGGGAAGCCAACCTGCGCTTCATTGGTGACGGTCGATTTGGCACCAACAAAGCCCGCCTGATGGTCTCGCAAAACAAGCCTTTCGTGCCGATGTACGACGCATGGCGTGCCGACTCACGCCCCCTGTTGCCTTACGATGCCGACCAAGCGCGCAAGGATGCTGCCGAAATCTGCGCTCCTGTGCTTTCCAATCGCAAGCCGCCCTACAGCCTTGCAGGAGGTCTCTACGATGCGTTGAAAGATACGAACGGCGACATCCTCGCTGTCAGCAACGACGAAGCCAATGCCGCCAAGGCTTTGTTTGAGGAAGCCGAGGGCGTCGACATCTATCATGCCGCTGCTGTGGCTACAGCCTCATTGCAGCAAGCCATCAAGCAAGGAACGGTGAAAACAGACGATGTGGTCATGCTCAACATCACGGGCGGTGGCGAGAAGCGTTTTCAAGCCGAACACACCCTTTGCGGTCTGAAACCCGTTCACGTGTTTCCGATAGGCTTTGCAAAGGAGGAAATCACCAATGTCGTGCAAGCCTTGAAGTGGTGAATAACACCGAATAAGGTTGTTTTATTTATTTCCTTAATCCGTGATATTCAGATAATAATTCTTACATTTGCAAGTCGTTTTGATAATGTAAAATTATCGGGAGATAAGTGGAGTAATCTAAATGGATATGACGCCTGAAGAAAAAGCCAGAATTGATATTGACCGAAAGCTACAAAATGCCGGTTGGGAGGTAGTTGATAGGAAGCACTACTCGCCCACATTGGCGGCTGTGGCTGTTGCCGAAGGGATTTTGAAGGGTAGTCTCGAAGCCGACTACCTGCTCTTTATTGAAGGCAGAGCCGTTGGCGTTATCGAAGCAAAGCGAGCCGACTCCACGCTGTCGGAGGCTGTGCAAAAGCAGGCTGAAAACTACGCACATAATCTTCTCGGCTGGTATCAATGTTGGCAAAAACCACTGCCATTTGTCTATATTTCCAACGGCAAAGAGTTACTGTTTAGAGATATACGGGATAGTAAATCGACATATCAACCATTGTCGCAGATGCACACCCCAAAAGAGGTGGCAAAAATGGCGGGTATCGAAAATGAATTTGCAGGCTTACCTTATCTTTCGCCCAAAGGATTGCGGCTATGTCAATTTGAAGCAGTTACGGAGTTGGAGAAAAGTTTTCGACAGGGTAAAGAGCGAGCTTTGATGGTATTGGCAACAGGTGCAGGCAAAACCTTTACCGCTTGTATGGCAGCTTATCGTCTGTTGAGCTACACGCCGATGCGACGCATTCTGTTTTTAGTTGACCGAAATAATTTAGGAAAACAGGCAGAAGGAGAGTTTGGGGCTTTTCGCCTAACGGAAACAGGCGAGCCGTTCAATACCATTTTCGCTGTGGAACGACTGAAATCGCCACATATACCGCCCGAAACCAATGTGGTAATTTCTACTATCCAACGCCTTTTTGCTATCCTTACAGGCAAAGAGATTGACGATGATGACGAGCAAGACGATTTTGACGATGACGATACTGCAATAACGCTTGGCGACGACCTAAAGTTACCGCCCGACTACTTCGATTTGATTATCGTAGATGAGTGCCACCGCTCTATTTACGGCAGATGGCAGAAGGTTCTCAACTATTTCGGCACTGCTCGTAAGTTAGGTCTTACGGCTACTCCTGCACCCGAAACCTTGGCTTTTTTCGACAACAATTGCATCATCAATTACACTTTGGAGAAGTCCATTGCAGACGGTATCAATGTCAATTACCGCGTGTTTCGTATCAAAACAAAGGCGAGTGAAAAGGGTGGAGCAATAGCGGAAAACGAAAAGACAACAGAGGTTACCCGATACACAGGCGAAACGCACAGTGTTGTAAACGAGAGCTTGGTTGATTATGGCAAGACAGATTTAGACCGTTCTGTTGTAAATCCTGCTCAAATCCGCTTAGTTTTAGAAGAGTTCAAAAGTTCAATCTATTCGGATTTGTTTCCCGACCGCGACCCCAATTTTGCTTATACGCCTAAGACTTTGATTTTTGCCAAAGACGATGCACATGCAGGGCGGATAGTCGAAATAGTCAAAGAGGTTTTTCCAAACCAATCAGCCGATTTTGTGCAAAAAATAACCTACTCGGCAGGCGACAGCTTGGAGTTGATACGTCGCTTTAGAAACGAAGCGACGTTTAGGATAGCCGTTACCGTCAATTTGGTAGCCACAGGTACAGATGTTAAGCCGTTGGAGATACTTCTGTTTATGCGTGATGTACACTCATCGCCTTTATATACACAGATGAAAGGGCGTGGCGTGCGTACTATTGGCGACGAGCAACTTCGCAATGTTACCCCAAATGCCATAAGTAAAGAGTTGTTCTTTTTGGTCGATGCCGTTGGCGTTACCGAGAGCGAAAAATATTTCCCTACGATAGGCGATAATGGTGGCAGCACCAATCCCACATTGGAACAGCTCCTTGAGCAGATTACACACGGATATCTCTCGGACGACTACCTCAATCTACTGGCGAGTCGCATTTCGCGTATAAATGCCAAAAGCAAGGATAAACACCGCGCTGAGTTTGCCGATATTGCCAAAGTAACAATGTACGACCTATCGACAAAAATCTTCAATGCGTTGGTAAATGCCGACTTACCCAATTTTGAAAATGTCAATGCACCCAATTCGGAGCGTAAAGCTTTGGTTGCACCATTGGCAAACAACCCTGCAGCCAGAGAGTGCCTTATAAAGTTGTATAAAGGCTTTTTGATAATACTCAATCCGGGCGAAGATGAGACTGTTTTTAAGGGTTTTTCGCAAGAAGAAGCCAAAGCCTCTACCAGAGCGTTTGAGGAGTATATTGAGGCACATCGCGATGAGATAGAGGCTCTTCGCATTATCTACAACAATACCAATGAACCCATTACATACGCCCTGCTTACAGATTTAAAAGACAAGCTGCTCTCGGCTGACACTCGCTTTGCCCCTTTGCGTCTTTGGAATTCTTACTCGATTATTGAAGACGGCAAGGTAATAAAACTGCAAACCCAAACCGAGCGTGAAAGCCTGACCAATCTTATTCAACTGGTGCGTTATGCTTTTAGGCTGATACCCGAACTCAGGTCGCTTCACGCCTTTGCTTCGCAACGTTTCGAGCTTTGGTGCGGACAAATACAGCGTCCGCTTACCGAAACGCAAAAAGAGATTATGCGGCAAATTGTGGGCTACATCGTGGCAAACGGCGCTTATACCAATAACGAACTGAGAGAAGAGAATCTGACCGTTTTTGCTCAATTGGTTCAAAGTTTCGGTTCGGCT
>JBHACT010000066.1:0-14139 GCA_041854745.1 Candidatus Limimorpha sp.
GATTGTCCGAAAAAATGTGTATTTTTGTTCATTGTAGTATTGCGTTGTGGTAAACACAAAACTACTAAAAAAGTGTAAGGGATGAAAATTTATTTTTATCCCTGCACTTTGGATTATTTTTTATCGGACAATAGTGATTATAAATCAATAATACATGTAACAGAAAAAATGTTGAATGCCAACAAAAACAGATCTTATGCGTATTCTTTGATGATAGGGGCATATTATTCATTAGGAGACACTTTAGCAGTTGATTCTGTGTACAAAAGTGCCACAAACTATTATCAAAGACGATTATCTAAAGATGAAACAGATGTAATGATTATTGACGACTACCTTGCATTCATAGAAATTGCCAAAGGATATGCCTTTGCGAATAAGGTTTTGGATTCATGTATAGAATTATATCCCAAAAACGAAAGATTATTAAGTCACAAAGAAAGACTAAGGAACATGGTGGATGCAATAAAATAGGCATCCTCGGAAGCTTCCGAGGCGACGGCGAGGACGAGGGCATGGATGAAATACGGCAATTCTTTTGGAATCTCACCAGCCTTGGCGAGAACAAGATTGTGCACAAGAGGCAGCGGATTGAATGAAGCACTGTCGTTTCGGGCGGCGGCCAAGGCTGCCGCCCGAAACTTTTCTAATGCACTCCTGTTGCGAACTTGCAAAAAACATTACCTTTGCCACCAAAAGCAAGCCTGTTTTGAGGACACAGAGCACATACGAAACGCCGCATTACTGCGCCAGCTGGACTCCCCCCGTCAATGAGGCCGGGCTTGTAGAGCGGGAGCAGAACCTCAACGCTTGGGGCAACCTCCGCAATCCCTACTCATCATGGCATGGCACCATTGCGAAGCAGCCCATGTTCAGCCGTGCCGTCGGCTACTTCTGGGACGGCGTATGCAACGGATTGATATGCGCCGGGCTGAATCACGCTTTGCATTTGGCGGGGGACGGAGGAGATGGTACTACGCATAGGTTGAAGGATTATAATAATAAATGGAAACATGTGCTCCAACGGGAAAATACAGCTAAGATAAAAGATGATGGATTTTCCATTTGTACATTTGTAAAACATTCAAACAAAATACCACGATGAAAAAAACATTATTTCTTTTTCTGTTTATGTTGATTTGTCTGCTTGGGAAAGCTCAACCTCATAGGATATTATCATTTTATTTTACATTGAACAATGGCCAAGCACTCCCAGTGCATAATGTATATTTGTCAAAGTGCGACACAATCATGTATCACACATGTACAACGCATCAAGGAATTGCACGTTTTTACCTTGATGAAGATGATGACTTCACTAACATGTTTATTGTAATTCGCCAAGACGAAGACCTTGTTTCAAGAATTTCTCTCGATAGAATGTTGTTATATAATGGTGAGATTAGTATGCCAAAGATAAAAGTACGTGTTATGGAAAACCGATTATTGACTGATGGTGAAAAAGATAGAATCCAGAATGACCGCAATACCACAGGGGCCTCTATCAAGATGATAAACGGTTTCTTTGAGCAGGAATTAATAGAGCATTTCGGTTTTGCTCGATGGTATTTCCCTTCCAAACTGTTTCTATGCCCAAAAGAGTCATTCTATAACTATGTTAGAAATGAATATCAAAACGGCTTTGAGCTTTTTGAATTGGGTGATGGCATTATAGATCATCATCCAAATGACCATGAGCTTGATAGTATCGCATCACTATTGGCAATAAAAAGCTCAGAATATAAAAATGGTTTGTATAGTTATTATTTGATGAGGCTAGATGAACCTGTTATATGCAACGGTTTTCCTTATGAGGTTTATCGTCTATCATGGATTAACAAGGATTATTTATATATATACGACACCTATTCAATGCGTATTGAAATACAAGAACAAGGCAAGGCAATTATGTATGTTAGTTATAGATATACTTCTGATTGTGAAAATTCTCCATTATATTGTGATGTAATACCATTGGAGGATTATGAAATAGGCAAGTTTAATGAATTAATGCAATTAGAAGATTATTGGGGCATGGATTTTACTATCGAAGCTGATGCTTTAGATGGTCCCAAAGGAACTTTTATTTTTGAAATGTATAAAAACGATTCGTATAAGGTTGTCTTTCGAAATGCGAGCCAAGACTCTGTATTGAACAAAATTAATGATATGCTATGGAAGTATACTGGGCTAAAAAGGAACCGTCTGTATCGTAGTCAACGGATTGAATAAAAAAACAATGCATTTAATGAATTCCCCATACAAGCTTAACGCCAAATTCGTACATGATTCCGTGCCTTCTGACGGTCTCTCAGGCGGTATTTCCGCCTCGATGGCCGGCAGCCACTTCCGGAACGGCGTTTGCAACGGCCTCATCTGCGCCGGATTGAACCATGCGCTGCATTTGGCGGGGGATAGGATAAAATTTTACTATGAACTCCATAAACTAATTTGTATTCCAAGGCAAGAAGGAACTACCGATTGTAAATATGCTATTATGGCGGGTATAACACATTCACATGGAGAGACAATAATGAAACAAAATGATTAACGCTATTATCAAATTACTGACTATAAGACTTTGAAATCAACATTAGAAGAACCAATTAAGTATTTGCATTACTATTAAAGTAAATAAAAATGAAAAACAATAGAATAATCACATTACTATTTATCGTAGTCTATTCATTGGCATACTCACAAGACGTAAAGAAGCTCACATTGGAAATCAAGTACTTAGATGATGGCTCTGGGTATTGTGGGAACGTATATTTAAAGACCGACGAAGGTCTATCGCAGCCATATTTATGTGAAAATGGAAATGTACAGATTCTTTTCTTTGAAAATATTATCCAGACAGAACGCACTTTCATAACCATCCGTCAAAGCAATGATTGTATTGCCAATGTAAATATGGATTGCTTGCTCAGCAGCAAAGCACCAATAAAACTGCCCAAGATGTCAGTTGAAGTAAAAGATTTTAATTATGTTCCTATGCCAACAGAGTTATCCGAAATACTAAAACTTTTCCCAATTGGCAGAGAAGAGACTAAATTGAGACCTGATCTACAAGAATACGGAAACCATTTTCCGAAGAAGGTCTCTCGGACTGGCAATGACTTTGCAAAATATCTATCGAGGTGGTTTTCTTGGCTTTTGCAGTGTCTGAATGAACCTGTTTTGTACAACAAATATCCTAATGATGTGTATCGTTTCACATGGACAAGCCTTTCGTATATATATGACTATGACCCTTATTCAGTACGAATTGAAGTGCAGGATGATGGATCTGCCATGTTGTTCTGTAGTTATTATTACAATAAAGATAATAAAAAGAACGCGGTTTGCTTCGATGTGAGTACTATTAGTTCTCAGTCATTTGAACAATTCTTGCAAAGGGTAAAAGATATTGATCTGAAAGACAAAGTCTTTACGACAGACATTGAAAATCACTCTATCTTTTATTCACTCGAAGCCAACATCGGCGGCAAGTACCACGTCATCTTCCGAGGAGACGGCGAGAACGAGGGCATGGAAGAGTTGCGGGAGTTCCTTTGGAGCCTCACGCGCCTTGGCGGGAACAAGATTGTACACAAGAGGCAGCGGATTGAATGAGTTTTGTAAAAAATCCACCCAGTTTTAATTTCGGCATTTGCAAAGCACAATCCTTTGCCAACCAATAAATCACTACCTTTGCCGCGTGAAAAGTTTGAACGACATCATCCGCCCTATCGCTGCCGAGTTGCGGCAGTTTGAGGCCTTTTTCGGGCAGACACTGAAGGCCGAAACCGAGCCTATGCACGCCATCATGCAGTATATGTTGGAAACCAAGGGCAAGCGTCTGCGCCCTATGTTAGTGCTGCTTTCCGCAAAGCATTTTGGCGCCATCAACGAGCAAACATTGCGGGCCGCCACCTTCATGGAGATGGTGCACTCGGCCACACTCATCCACGACGATGTGGTGGACGATGCCGAACAACGCCGTGGCCATGCTTCGGTGAAGTCATACTTCGGCAACCACTCGGCTGTGCTCGCCGGCGACTACCTCTTGGCCAAAGCCATGCTGCTCCTCAGCCAAGCCGGCGACCATGCCATCCTGCAAGAAATGCTCCGCACCGCCACCGCAATGAGCGAGGGAGAACTCATGCAAAATGCACCGCTTCGGCGTCCGAATGGCTGCCCAAACGGAGAATATATAGACATCATCACCCGCAAAACCGCCCTGCTGATGCGATCGTGCTGCGTGGCAGGTGCCCTTTCTGTCGGTGCCACTTCCGAGCAAATCCGACAGATTTCAGACTTCGGCATCAACTTCGGCATTCTCTTCCAACTGCGCGACGACCTCCTTGATGACGAAAATACTACCAAAGCACAAGCGTTATTGCCTGTCTATCGGGCCAAAACCGAACAAGCCTTGGAAGGGTTTGAAGACTCCAAGATCCTCACCGCGCTGAGAGCTTTGACGGCGTTTTGCGCAGAACGGACGGCATAAGACGCTGTTTTGCCCCTACTTTAAGCGACTTCTAATTATTTTTGAGAGTCGGCGGCTTCGGTTGCTGACTTTTTTGTGCCAATTGATGGAATTTTTGTACTTTTGCACCTTTAAATATACAGAACCCTGTTTTATGAAAAACAACTACAAGGAATATAAACAACTGAATCTCACCGAGACAGCGGATGAAATGCGCCGTTATTGGGAAGCAAACGACACTTTTCAAAAGAGCCTCGACAACCGCGATAAGGATAACGCTTTCGTGTTTTTCGAGGGCCCGCCGAGTGCCAACGGCGTTCCGGGTATCCATCATGTGATGGCCCGCTCTATCAAAGATGTGGTGTGCCGCTACCAGACCCTGAAAGGCAAGCATGTTGTCCGCAAGGCTGGCTGGGACACCCACGGCCTGCCGGTCGAACTCGGCGTGGAGAAGAAACTCGAAATCACCAAGGAAGACATCGGCAAGAAGATCAGCGTCGACGACTACAACCGCGCCTGCCGCGAGGAGGTGATGAAATACAAGGACTTGTGGGATGACCTCACCCGCAAGATGGGCTACTGGGTCAACCTGAATGACCCTTACATCACTTTCACCAACGACTACATCGAGACCTTGTGGTTCCTTCTGAAAGACCTGTATAACAAGGGCTTACTCTATAAGGGCTATACCATTCAGCCCTACTCGCCCGCTGCCGGCACCGGCCTCAGCTCGCACGAACTGAACATGCCCGGCTGCTACCGCGATGTAAAAGACCTCACTTGTGTTGCCTTATTCAAATTGAAAGGGCAAGAAAACACCTATGCCATCGCTTGGACAACCACGCCTTGGACCTTGCCGAGCAACACCGCTCTCTGTGTCGGTCCGAACATCGACTATGTACTACTGAAGACCGTGCATCCTTATACCAATCAGCCTTGCCAAATCATCATGGCCAAAGCCTTGGTCGAAACGATGTTCAAAGAGGCTCCCGAAATCGTCAAAGAATATAAAGGCACAGAGCTTGTCGGCATCGAATACGAGCAGCTGATTCCGTGGGTCAATCCGGGAGAAGGCGCATTCCGCATCGTCCTTGGAGACTATGTCACCACCGAAGATGGTACAGGTATTGTTCACATCGCGCCGACCTTCGGCGCCGACGACAAGCGCGTGGCCGCCGCCGCCGGTATCCCGCCCCTACAGATGATTGACAAGGACGGCAAAGCCCAGCCCATGGTCGACCGCACAGGCAAGTTCTGGCACATCGAAGACCTTGACCCCGAGTTCGTCAAAAATTGCGTGGATGTGGAGGCCTACCGCCCCTTCGCCGGCCAGTTCGTAAAGAACGCCTACGACCCCACCAAGACCGAGAAAGACAAATCTTTGGACGTCGACATCGTGGTCATGCTGAAAGAAGCAGGCAAGCTCTTCAAGAGCGAGAAGCACACCCACAACTACCCGCACTGCTGGCGCACCGACAAACCCGTGCTCTACTATCCTCTCGACAGCTGGTTCATCAAGACCACGGTCTTGAAAGACCGTATGATAGAACTCAACAAGACCATCAACTGGAAGCCTGAAACCACCGGCAGCGGCCGTTTCGGCAACTGGTTGGAGAACCTCGTTGATTGGAACCTCTCGCGCTCGCGCTACTGGGGCACACCGCTCCCGATTTGGCGCACCGAAGACGGCAAGGAAGAGATTTGTATCGGCAGTGTCGAAGAACTCCGCGCCGAGATTGAAAAGTCCATCAAGGCGGGATTTATGAAAGAAAATCCTTACGAATCAAACAATTACGATAATTTTGACCTGCACCGCCCTTACATCGACAGCGTGGTGCTGGTCTCCAACAGCGGCAAGAAGATGTTCCGCGAGCCCGACCTCATCGATGTGTGGTTCGATTCGGGAGCCATGCCTTACGCACAATACCACTACATGGGCAAGAAAGGCCAGTTAGGCAAGGATGTGTTCCCCGCCGATTTCATCGCCGAGGGTGTCGATCAAACCCGTGGCTGGTTCTTCACACTGCACGCCATCGCCACGATGTGCTTTGACAGCATTGCCTATAAGAATGTGATTTCCAACGGATTGGTTCTCGACAAGAACGGCAACAAGATGTCGAAACGCCTCGGCAATGCCATCGACCCCTTCGGTGCCATCCAGAGCTACGGTGCCGATGCCGTGCGATGGTACATGATCACCAACTCGCAGCCTTGGGACAACCTGAAATTTGACGAAGCCGGAGTGGACGAGGTACGCCGCAAGTTCTTCGGAACCTTGTACAACACTTACGCTTTCTTCGCCTTGTATGCCAACATCGACCAGTTCGACTACAAAAAAGCCGACATCAACATCGAGGAGCGTCCTGAAATCGACCGATGGATACTATCCGAGCTCAACTCCCTGATCCTCAATGTCGATGATGCCTACAGCAGCTATGAGCCTACCCGTGCAGGCCGTGCCATCGCCGATTTCGTTGATGCCCACCTCAGCAACTGGTTCGTGCGCTTGTCGCGCCGCCGTTTCTGGAAGAGCGAAGACAACCAAGATAAACTGTCGGCCTATCAGACCCTATACACCTGCCTTGAGACGGTGGCCTGTCTGGCCTCACCCATCGCACCGTTTTTCAGCGAACAACTCTACCGCGACTTGAACAATGTCACGGGGCACAACAAAGCCGAGTCTGTGCACCTGACCGACTTCCCCATCGCCAACCAAAGCCTCATCGACAAGGCCTTGGAGGAGCGCATGGAAGCCGCACAGCTCATCTCATCGCTCGTGCTCTCGCTGCGTAAGAAAGCCAACATCCGCGTGCGCCAACCCCTGTCTAAGATTATGATTCCCGTCGCCAGTGAGACGATGAAGACACAAATCGAGAAGGTGTCGCACCTCATCATGAGCGAGGTCAACATCAAGGAAATCGAGTTCCTCTCGCCCGACAACAACATCTTGGTGAAAAATGTGAAACCCAACTTCAAGACCTTGGGCAAGAAATACGGCAAGCAGATGAAGCAAATCCAAGCCTACTTCACCAACATGACACAGGACGAAATCCATCAATTCGAAAAGAACAACGGCATTCACTTGGATGTGGACGGCATTGACATCGAGCTGACCCTCGAAGATGCCCTCATCTCGACACAGGACATCCCGGGCTGGGCAGTCACATCGCAGGACGATCTCACCGTGGCCTTGGATATGACCATCACCGATACCTTGATGCAGGAAGGCCTTGCCCGCGAGATCGTCAACCGTGTGCAGAACCTCCGTAAGACCGGCGGCTTTGAAGTTACCGACCGTATCGAACTCCTCATCGAGAAGAACGAAAAAACCGATGCCGCCGTGAAACAGTTCGGCGACTACATCTGCAACGAGACCTTAGCCTGTATCACCGAGGCGGATGCCTTGGATGGCGTTGAGGCTGAGGAACTGGTAGAGGGCATTAATGTAAAAATAAAAATTCAAAAACGATAATCATGTTTGTAGAGACGCGATTCATCGCATTGAGACACGATTCATCGCATTGAGACGCGATGAATCGCGTCTCTACAAACACCATAAATACATACAATCATGGACGACAACAAGAAAACATCTCAAGTGCGTTATTCCGATGAAGACCTTGAGGAATTCAAAAACCTGATACTGGAAAAGCTCGAACAGGCAAAAGCCAGTTTAGAGACCTTGCAGGCCAACCTCTCCGGTGGAGAGCACAGCACCGACGACACGGCCCCTACTTTCAAAGTGTTGGAAGACGGTTATGCCGTGGCGCAGAAAGAAGAAAATGCCAAACTCGCGGCCCGTCAGGAGAAGTACATCCATAACCTCGAACTCGCACTTATGCGTATCGAAAACAAGACTTACGGTGTGTGCTGCGAGACCGGAAAACTCATACCCAAGGAAAGACTGCGCTGCGTGCCCATCACCACACGCTGCTTAGACGCTAAACTAAAGAGAAAGTGAAAAAGCAAGGTAACCGCGGCCTAATTTGGTCGTTTCTGGTGATTGTTATCGTGCTGGTGCTTGACCAAATCCTCAAGATTTGGGTCAAGACGAATATGACCTTGGGCGAGGAGATTCCTGTCATCGGAAGTTGGTTCAAGCTGCTGTTTGTCGAAAACAACGGCATGGCCTTCGGTTGGCTTAGTGGAGGCGGATTTTGGAAGCTGGCCTTGAGCCTCTTTAGGATCATCGCCATCATTGCCTTGTTTTGGATATTGGTCAACCAGTCGAAGAAAGGCACGAAGTTCGGTGTGTTGTTCGGCATCGCCCTTATCACGGCAGGTGCCATAGGCAACATCATCGACAGCGTGTTTTTTGGACGCATTTTCAGCGAGAGCAGCTTTGCCCAAGTCGCAACCCTCTTCCCCTCCGACGGAGGCGGTTATGCCGGCTGGCTACATGGCCAAGTAGTTGACATGCTCTACTTCCCCATCATCGATGTAACCAAAGAAAATGCCGCTTGGCTGCCGAATTTCTTTTTCGGTCCCGACGGACACTTCATCTTCTTCCGCCCCATCTTCAACCTCGCCGATGCCGCCATCTCCATTGGAGTGTTTTATATGCTCATTTTCCAGTGGAAGTGGCTGAAGAAGCTGTAGTTGCTATCACAAAGAACAAAAACAAGTAATCCACGCGCTTTGCGCTATTCCGAATGATACATTTACCATGAGTAATTTCACTATCCGTCCCGCAAAAGAAAACGAAGCCGGTTTGATTCTTGAATTTATCAAGAAATTGGCCGTCTATGAGAAATGCTCCGATGAAGTTGTTGCCGACGAGGCCACTATTTACAATTCCATCTTCGTTGAGAAAGCTGCTGAGGTGGCCTTCGCCGAAGAAGATGATGTGGTTATTGGCTTCGCCCTGTTTTTCCACAATTTTTCGACCTTTGTGGGCCGCAAGGGACTTTATCTGGAAGACTTATTCATCATCCCGGAGAAACGAGGTTTAGGCTACGGGAAAGCGCTCCTTAAATATCTGGCCAACATCGCCGTGGAACGCAATTGCGGTCGCATGGAATGGATTTGCCTCGACTGGAACGCACCTTCATTGGCTTTTTACCGTTCCATCGGAGCCGTGCCCTTGGACGAATGGACAGTGCAACGGATGACGGAAAAAGTCGTGAAAGGATTTGCAGAATAAACAATGGGGTGCAAAATTTTGAACTGCACCCCATTGTTTATTCATATAGCTTTAAACTTTCCTTGCTGCTATCAGCAGATCCAGCATCTTAATAGCCGAATCGCTGATGACCGTTCCGGGACCAAAGATGGCCACGGCACCAGAATCGTAGAGGAACTGGTAGTCCTGCGCGGGAATCACGCCACCTACGGTGACCATGATGTCAGGACGACCCAGCTTCTCAAGCTCAGCGATGACCTGAGGCACAAGGGTCTTGTGACCGGCGGCCAGCGAACTCACGCCCATGATGTGGACATCGTTTTCAACGGCCTGCTTGGCAGCCTCGGCGGGCGTTTGGAACAGCGGCCCGACATCGACATCAAAGCCAATGTCGGCATAGCCCGTGGCAACCACCTTGGCGCCACGGTCGTGGCCGTCCTGACCCATCTTGGCAATCATGATACGCGGACGACGACCCTCCAGCTTGGCAAATTCATCGGCCTTGGCCACCGCCTCGGCAAATCTTGCATCGTTTTTCGTTTCCATAGAATATACTCCTGAGATTGAACGGATGACAGCCTTATATCGGCCTGCGACCTTCTCGCAAGCCATGGAGATTTCGCCCAAGGTGGCGCGGCACTTGGCCGCCTCGATGGCAAGAGCCAGCAAGTTGCCTTCCTTGGTCTCGGCACACTTGGTGATAGCGTCAAGGCAACGCTGCACATCGGCCTCGTTGCGGTTGGCACGAAGTTCCTTCAAGCGCTTGATCTGCGACTCACGGACGGCCGTGTTATCGACCTCCAAGGTCTCAATCGGGTCTTCGTGGTCGAGGCGGAATTTATTGATTCCGACGATGGTTTCGCGGCCCGAGTCAATTTTAGCTTGTTTGCGGGCAGCGGCTTCCTCGATACGCATTTTCGGCAAGCCAGTGTCGATAGCCTTGGCCATGCCGCCCATGGCTTCCACCTCTTGGATGTGACCCCAAGCACGCTCATAAAGGTCTCTGGTCAGCGACTCCACATAATAGGAGCCTGCCCACGGGTCGACGACACGGCAGACATTGGTCTCTTCCTGAATGTAGATCTGGGTGTTACGGGCGATACGGGCACTGAAGTCGGTCGGCAGGGCGATGGCTTCGTCCAGGGCGTTGGTGTGCAGCGACTGGGTGTGCCCCAAAGCGGCAGCCATAGCCTCGATACAAGTACGGGCCACATTGTTGAACGGGTCTTGCTCGGTGAGCGACCAACCTGAGGTCTGCGTGTGGGTACGCAGGGCCAACGACTTGGTATTCTTCGGGTTGAAGGTGCTCACAATCTTGGCCCAAATCATACGGGCGGCACGCATTTTGGCAATCTCCATGAAGTGGTTCATGCCCGAGCACCAGAAGAAAGACAGACGCGGCGCAAAGGCGTCGATGTCCAAGCCCGCCTTGACACCCGTGCGGAGGTAGTCCCAACCGTCGGCCAAGGTGTAGGCCATCTCAATGTCGGAGGTGGCACCGGCTTCCTGCATGTGGTAGCCCGAGATGGAAATGCTGTTGAACTTTGGCATGTTCTGCGAGGTGAACTCAAAGATGTCAGCAATGATTCGCATGGAGAACTCAGGCGGATAGATATAGGTGTTACGCACCATGAATTCCTTCAGAATGTCGTTCTGGATGGTACCTTGCAGTTCTTCGTACCGGGCACCCTGCTCCAAAGCCGCAACAATGTAGAAGGCCAAAATCGGCAACACAGCGCCGTTCATGGTCATGGAGACGGACATTTTGTTTAGCGGAATCTGGTCAAACAGCACCTTCATGTCTTCGACTGAGCAGATACTCACACCTGCCTTACCCACATCGCCCATGACGCGCTCGTGGTCGGCGTCGTAGCCACGGTGGGTGGCCAAGTCGAAGGCCACGGACAGTCCCTTCTGACCAGCAGCGATATTGCGGCGGTAAAAAGCATTCGACTCCTCAGCAGTGGAGAAGCCGGCGTACTGGCGGATGGTCCAAGGACGCATCACATACATCGTCGAGTAAGGTCCACGAAGGAAGGGGACAATGCCAGCGGCATAGTTGAGGTGTTCCATGCTTTCGAGGTCTTTCTCGGTGTAGGCAGGCTTCACCATGATGTGTTCAGAGGTTTCCCAAGGCTCACCATTCGGCAGAACAAGACCTTCATGCTTAGGTATAGCGTTGATATTGATGTCTTTATAATTAGGTTTCATTGTTTTATCCTTTCATCATTTTGTTATACCTAATTGCTTTTGGAAATCCTGCAAGGTCTCAAGCACATTGCTCTTGACATGGATGAAATACTTCAAGCCGGCCTCTTTGAGGATGTCGACGGTGCCTTCAGGATTACCGGCAAGCACCACGATGGCCTCATTCTTCAAGGCCTCGAAGATCTGGAGGGCCTTGCCTTCTCCATATTCCTCGTCGGAGGAGCAGACAACCACAATCTCAGGTTTCTCCTTTCGGACGGCAGCAATGCCTTCGTCCAAGGTCTTGAAGCCCGGGTTGTCGACGACTTGAATGCCGGCACAGGCGAAGAAGTTGGACGCGAAGTTGGCACGAGCCTTGCGCATGGCAAGGTTGCCGTAGGTGAACATCCACGCCACAGGGCGTTTGTGGTCTTGGGCATAGACATCGGTGGCATAACGCAACTTCTCGAACTGTTGTGCGGCACGGAAAGTGACGATGGTCTCAACCTCAGCCTTCTCGTCGCGACGATCGTCAGCCTCGAAGACCCAAGCCTCGGGAGCGGACTTCACGGATTCGGTGAAGTTCGGGAACTGGTTCGTGCCCAAAATGGTCTCACGGCGTGTAGCCACATTGCTGAACTTCTTAGCAGCGCTTTCCTTGATAAGGTTTTGAATCATGCCCTTTCGGACGGCTTCAAGAAAACCACCTTCGTCTTGGATCTTGTTGAACAGTTCCCAAGCTGCGGCAGCCAGACTTTCAGTGAGGTTCTCGATGTAATAGGAGCCAGCGGCGGGGTCGGCAACCTTGTCGAAGTGGGCCTCTTCCTTGAGGATGAGCTGCTGGTTGCGGGCGATACGGTCGGCGAAGTCGGTGGGCAACTCAAACGGCACATCGAAAGGCATGACGGTGAACGAATCGACACCGCCCAACACGGCCGACATGGTGCCCGTTGTGGTGCGCAGCATGTTGACATAAGCGTCGTACAAACTCATGCCGAGTTCGGCGTTGGTGGCGTGGATGTGCATTTTGGCGGTCGAATTGTCTTCCTCGCCTCCGTATGCCTTCACGATATTGGCCCACAAGAGCCGGTAGGCGCGCATCTTGGCGAGTTCCATGAAATAATTCTGCCCAACGGCAAGGTTGAAGCGTATCTTAGGCGCAATCTCGTTGATGGAGAGGCCTTTCTCTGTCAGCTTGTCGAGGTATTCGGCACCCACGGCCAAACTGAAGGCCATCTCCTGCACGATGGTCGAACCGGCATTGGTGAACACATGGCCGTTGACACCGATGGTGTGGAAACCGGGCATTTCGGCCTTCACCATGATATAGGCCAACTCCATGTCGGTGTTCTCGGTCACATACCATACGCCGCGCCGCAGGTAACGGGTCAAAGGATCGTAGTTGAGCGAGCCTTTAATACCCGGCACCTTCGACAGCATTTCCAGCAGTGGCAAATGATACTTGCTGTTGTAGAGGTTGATCTCCACCGCTTTCTGATCGATACCGTTGATCAAGGTCGAAATGGTGTTGACATCGTAGGCCTTGTCGTACTCCAGCTTAAAACCGATACTGTTGGCACCACGACTAATGGCGTTGAGGGCCACCTTGTTGGCTTCGCGCACATCATTCACGGTGATGTCCTGACGAACAAGCCAAGTGTTGCCTTCGGCTTTGTTGCCGCGGACATAAGGGAACTCGTCAGGTTGCAGACCTGTCCATGGGATTATGGCAAGGTCCTCGGCACGGTAGTATGGCTTCACTTGGAAACCTTCGGCCGTGCGATAAACCAGCTTTTTGTTGTAATCAGCACCTTTGAGGTCTTTCTCGATGACCGCTTCCCATTCCTGTGTGCTCACGGGCGGAAATTCCTCAAAGAGTCTCTTTTTTTCTTTCATGTTGTTGTATTTAATTGATATTCTTTAAATTGTAACTAAACAATTAAGGTTTTTTTCACCCCATTGCCACACAAAAGTGCAAGCAACAAAGATTCTGCAAAGGTAAAAAATAAAGCGATAAGGCAAGCCATAAAAACATAAAAGATGAAAAAAGGCTTTAGGATTGCGCCCAGCATGGAAATCGAAAATTCGGCGTAGTCCGTAATACACCTTTCCTCGCATAATTGCAAGTAATCTGCCTTTTTTTATGCGACTTTAGAGTCTCAAGAGCTACTTTGGCTTTGAAGGCTGCATCGTACTTGGACATTCTTCCCTTTTCATGAAAATTTTCGGCGTATAGGTCATTTTGCAGGCTGAAAAACGAGTGTTGTTGTTCAATGGGTCAAATTGCAGGCTGAAAAATCAGGGTCAAACGTCGGAAGCGACAGTTGTTTGTTTACCTTTGCGCCGCAGCCGAAGCATA
>JBHACT010000067.1:0-103092 GCA_041854745.1 Candidatus Limimorpha sp.
AAATGATTCAGAACAAGTTAAACAACAGACCAAGAAAAAAACTCGGATTTTTGACACCCATCGAATACTTTTTCGCTAACTTTGCAAAATCAAACCAATGTTTAATCAAAAAAGTTGCATTTGTAACTTGAATTCAGCTCTTTTGTCACTTCTTCGTTCCATGGTTGAGGATGGTATTTCAGCCAGCTTTCTTTCTCGTCGCGAAGATGTTGAAGTTTTTCTTGTGGCAAAGAGTCGTACAAACGGAAGGTGACAAACACATATTTGCCGTCTTGGTGCCAGTGTGGGAGATGTGTTCCCCACTCTAAATGCTCGAAATCGCTGCTGTCGAAATATGAATTATTGTCGCAATCTGCGTTATCGTAGATTGGCTTTTCGTCATTGTCATTTGCCTCATCGTTTGAATGTGTTTTATTCTCCTCTTGCATTTTATGGGTTTTGAGAATGCAAACATACAAAAAAAGAAATGAGGACGACAAAAATGGCATCCTCATTGTTACAATCTGCGTCCCCGCAGATTGGAAAGCAGTAAAATCATTCTGGGAGACCCCAGTTTCCCTTCCTCTTTTTTTGTGTTGCTGTTCTCGACTGTGGCTTAGGGGGCACCCCCAACCCTTCACACCAGCAATTTGAAGGCCAGTGAAGAGCGCACCCCCGTTTTCACACTTGCAACTCTATGTTGAACTTAAGTCCTCATTGTTACAACCTGCGTCCCCGCAGATTGGAAAGCAGTAAAATCATCTGTTTTTTTCCGACAGTGGGGCATGGTCTGCGATGGTGGACTCGGGACATGGTTTACGATGGTGGACTGCGGGACGCAGTCCACGACAATGGGTTACGGGAAGCAGTCCACGGCAGTGGTTATTTCACTGGGTGGTCCTTGGCGAACATGGCCAGTCTTTCGGACAGTACGGGTATCTCCTCCCGTTGGATGAGTGAGGTGCATGCGCGGATGCCTTGCTTGGTGCTGCCGCAGGTGTCCAACGAAATGCCAGAGATGCCATAGTAGAGCATTTCTTCCACTAAGTCGGAGCCTGTGAAGCCCGGATAACAGAAGGTGAAATAGAAACCGTCGGCGATGGGTTCTCCGCAGTCTTCGTCGTAGGTGATGTAAAAGCCGTTGTCGATGAAAGCTTTCTTCATCAATTTGGCTTTACGACCGTATTCCAGCACATCGTCGCGGTAGCAATAGGTGCCATCGTTGACAGCTTTCATCACGGCGGCCAAAGCGTACTGGGCGGAGTGCGAGGTGCCCGAGCTCAATGGGTGCAAGGCACCGAAGAGGATGGCTCTCAGGAAGATTTCCTGTCCACAGAAGGCTTTCAGGTCGGGATAGTGTCGTGCGGCCAGCTTGTTGCTGATGGCGAGGATGGCGCAACGCTCGCCAGCATAGCTGAAGGCTTTCGAGCTGGAAATCATCAGGATGTAGTTGTCGGTGTATTTGCCCACGGTGGGTTGGAAAGGTGCTACGCCCGGACGGCTGTAGTCCTTGCGGAAGTCCATGCCGAAATAGGCGAGGTCTTCCATGACGATGACATCGTACTTGTTGGCCAGTTCACCGATAATGCGTAATTCCTCAGTGGTGAGACAGACCCATGTCGGGTTGTTGGGGTTGGAATAGAGCATGCTGTGGATATTGCCCTTGCTCAGCACTTCTTCCAATTTGCCGCGCAGTTTCTCGCCACGGTATTCGTAGATGTCAAAATGCTCCATAGGGATGCCCAATACTTTGTTCTGGAACTTGTGTACGGGGAAGCCCGGGTCGATGAAAAGCACGGTGTCCTTCTTGGCGTTTGTGTGATTGGCGATCATGAAGGAGGCAAAACCGCCTTGCATGGAACCGACGGTCGGGATGCAGTTGGCGGCATCCACATCAAGGTCAAGGAAGTTCTTGATGAAGCGCGAGGCTTCGTTTTTCAAAATAGGAGTACCGTCGATGGGCGGATAGTTGGCGGCCACGCCATCTTGCAGGGCCTTGATTTGGGCTTCTACGCCAACGCGGGCGGCAGGCAGCCCGGGGTTGCCAATCTCCATGTGGATGAATTTCTTGCCGCTTGCAGACTCAATGTCGCGGGCTAATTTGTTGATTTCGCGGATGCCCGCCTTGCCTATGCAGGGCAGGGCGCTCTCTGCAAAGTGTTTCTTTACCAAATCTTGGGGTACGATATTGTTTTGCATCATATCTGTTTTGAATAAAATTGCTCGTTATTTGGAACGGCAAAGATAGGGAATTAGTGTGACCTGTGCAAATAAAAAAAAGCGGGCAATCAATTCTGCTCGCTTTGTGTGGGACGTACTGGACTCGAACCAGTGACCACCCCGCCTGATTTCCGATTTCCTAATGCCTTTGTCGCTCAATTAGTTGTTTATCCTTGGTTTAGCGTTTTATCCTTCGTTTTGTGTCAATTTTGTGGCGGGTTTTATACCCCAATCATCATCATGAATTCGGCCTCGGACAGCACCTGAAGCGGAGCACCTTTCTCTATCATCTTGATGGCTTTCTCTTGCTTGCCCGACATGCCATCCTCTCCCACAATTCGGAAGTCCTGTTGGCCAACGACAAGGAAGTCCGTTGTCTTGGTCAAATTGTCTTTGGTGCGTCCACCGATGTCCATTACTATACGCATCATGTCCTGACGCGGACGGTACATCTTGCCGGTGAAAACCACCTCTTTGTCATAGAAAGGATTCTCATCGTCGAAGCCAGCTTCATCCGCTTGGTACTCCTTGGCGAACTGGTCTAGATTAGGCTTGTTGGAATAGTCTCTTATGCGGTGGAATGGCTTGTATAAGTCGGTTTCAAACGAGCCGTAGCGATAACTGTACTTTTCCAGCAATTCATCAATGCTATCCACCTTGGCTTTTTCGCATAAGGCCAGCATCAGTTCCGCTGCCATTTTTGAATCGTCAAAGGCACGGTGATAGATGTCAGTTTCGATGCCAAAATGATGGCATAGAGGTTCAAGACTATAGCTGTACAAACCTGGCACCACGAAACGCGACAAAGCACAGGAACACACAAAGCGAAACTTCGGATATGGCAATCTGTTCGATTGGCACTCCTCACGTATCACGCCCATGTCGAAAGGTGCATAATGGGCCACGACAGTTTTCCCATCAAGACAAGAGGAAAGCTTATCCCATTGTTCTGCAAAGCTGGGCGCATTAGCCGTGTCCGAGGGATTGATGCCGTGGATGCTGATGTTCATGTCGTCGAACATGTTCAATGGCGGCTGAATAAGCCATGAGTCGGAAAACTTGATTTCACCTGATTCCACAAAGGTCAATCCCACCTCACAGGCGGAAGCTCTACTTGATGTGGCTGTCTCAAAGTCGAGAGCCACGAAATTGATGTTATTGCTCATTTGAATTTGTTCCTTTCAATTATACCCAATAACCGATTGATCTGCTTGTCCTTCTCCTTTAGCTGGTCCTTCAGAGCTTTTATGGCCTCGTTAGAATTTTGGGTGTTAATGCCTGAAATATTGGAGGCATATACACCAGAGATAGAATTTGAATCTTCCCAACCGAAAAATTCGTTGGGGCTTATACCCAAGGCATAGCAAAGAGGCTTTATAAATCTTAAAGCCAATGAATTGTTCTTTATACCTTTCCTTAATCCATCGGATGTAATGTTGACTTCTTTGCACAAATCATCCAATTGCACATCCTTCTGCTTTAGTAGAATCATTAAATCGTTGTAATCCATATTTTTATAATTTAGACGTATTCTAAATTCAAGAAATATGTCTGCATAGATAGAAAATTTTCTACTTTTGCAAACGAAAACACAAACGAAAATACAAATAAAAATCTTAAAGCAATGAAAAAAGTGAAACTAAGGGCGTTTTGGGAGTCACAACCCGTGGCCAACCGAAACAAGATTCTTCTCGAATTAGCCGACAAATGCCACAACTCTATTCAGACCGTAAGAGCCTGGATGCTGGAGTACCGCAAGCCTCAAGGCCTTTACCATGATGCCTTGGTTGAATACCTCAAAGACAACTTCCAAGTCGAAATCACCGAATAACCTAACCCTCAAAATCAAACCATTATGGATAAAGAGAAAATCGCAGAAATCAAGAGTTGGCTCCGTGAAGCCAAACTCAACGGTTGCAACGAGTACATCGTAATCGCAATCAACAAAAAACACATCATGGTGGGAAGCGCCGAAGCCACCTTTGAAAACATGCTTGAAATGCTTGGCTCTTTCGCCAAGCAAAATCCACCCTTCAAGCAGGTACTACTTTCAATAGCCGCATATTTCATGACAGAAAAGAAGAACGATGAAAAAGATCATGTTCAATAACACCTACGGTCTCACCCAAGCCGTCAAGAAAGGCCTCAAGACCATGACGCGCCGCGTTTTGCCATTGAGCGAAGCCGACGAAGAATATCTTGACCTGGCTTTCGACTGGGATTTGCGCGAACATGTCATCCTCGACAGATATGCTCAATATGAGGTCGGAGAGACTGTGGCCGTGGCGGAGTCGTATAAAGAGGTTTGGGAAGAGTGTAGGAAGAGGTGGGAAGCGAAGAAAAATCCATCAGATTGGCATACTGAAGATGCCATTCTCGGAGATTTGATCCAAGATGCAAAGGGTTGGAACAATAAAATGTTTGTCCGCGCAGACTTGATGCCCACTCGAATCCTCTTCACCGACCGCAAGATTGAACGGCTTCGCAGCATTTCCGGCGAAGATTGCTTGAAGGAAGGCATAATGATGGACCCAATCATGGGCTGGTATTATGTGCCAAACCTCTATCTCCATCGCAAAAAGAAAAACACGGTTGGGCCAACATTATTCGAGTACCCCGAGGCAGCATATTATTCCCTCTGCAAGAAATTGAGGATGGTACTCGATAACGCGGCCAATCCTTGGATGATTGCCTACACCTTTGAACTCGTGAAAGGAGACCAACAATGATCCACTGCATCGAGTGCGAAATCCTCAACGAATATCCATGCGAAGAATACGGGGCATGTCCCAACGACGATGACTTCGCAGAAAAAGTAATCGAACACTTCAAAAGAGAAAAACAATGAAACTCAACCTTGATAAAGTCGATACAATGTATAGCGCCTTTATAGATGGTGACACCTATAAATACGGCTGGTACAAGAGCGGCAAAGCCTTCATTGCCAAAAACGGAGAGCTGCTGAACTTCTACCAATCCTGCCGACTGAAACCGAAGCATAGTTGCTTCGATATGTCAGGCCGATTCTTCGTTGGCTTGACAAGCTATAAGTTAACCATCGATGGCATTGTCCGTTACCTGATTGACACCTATAATAAGGACTGACCATGCCACAACGCGAACAACTTGCCCTTATAGGCGAAAACGACACGCAGATGCACTTCACCTCGGAGACCTGGGGATTGACGAAGTTCTACCCGACCAAAGACGACTCATGGGCGCACAACTGCAAATTGTGCATCCTCAACCGTTCGGAAGAGTGCTTCCAAGCCCCATGCACACCCGAGGAACGCATCGACGGCCTCAAAGGGTATTATTCCATCCACAACATGCCAGGAGGCATTGAACAATAACGCCATGGGAAAACTAACGCCGCCACCAGTTGTAAGGAAAAAGGAATTGACACCTCGTGTATGTTCCCAATGCGGTGCACCGCTGCATGGCAACAAATGTGAGTATTGTAATACTGAATATAAAACCGACGCAAAATGACCATCACACAAAAAAAAGAATACCGCTACCAATATGCGGGGCAAGCCTTACAAGGCATATTGTCCAACAGAGTATTGTTTGATAACCTAAAAGCAGAAGCCGAAGAGATAGGATTGAATTTCAAACAAGCGATAGCAATTGCCGCAATAGATATTACCGATGTCCTCATTGAAGAAATCGAAAAGAGGGAGGCAGAGGAATGAATCAGCAAGAAAGAATACTGAAACTCGCCCAGGAGCAAATCACCTACATCGGCAACCGAGGCCGCCAATGGGGAAAGACCTTCACCGTAGGCTTCAATGGTGGTATCAGATTCACCCTCGAAAACCTTTGGATTTCGGTAAGTGACGAACTGCCACAAGTTGAAGATAGACCGTTTTCCAACCGCGTTCTAATCCTCTGCAAAAACGGAGCAGTCACAAGGGCTTGTTACATCAAAGAGACTAATAGTTGGTTTTGTGTCGATGCCGGATTTGGAGTTGGAGATACCGATGTCACACACTGGATGCCTATCCCAACACCGAACGAGAAATGATAACCTGCATCGAATGTGAAATGACCAATGACTATCCCTGCGAAAAGTGGGGAGTTTGCCCGAACGATGATGATTTTGTCGAAAGAGTAATTGAAATAGAACGGAATAGTCATGATGAACGCCGTATATAATATGGACTGCATGGCCTATATGGCCTCACTCGAAGACAATGCCTTCGACATTGCCATCGTTGACCCGCCGTATGGCATCAACGCGCCCAATATGAATATGGGCGGTTACGGCAAGTATCAAAGCACGGCCACACTTTGCCGAAAATCCCGCTTCGACAAAGGCGGCGGCAAACTGAAGAACCGTGTTTTGAACACCATGAACTGTGATTGGGACATGCAGCCACCTACGAAAGAATACTTCGACGAGTTGTTTCGCGTCAGCAAAAACCAAATCATCTTTGGCGCAAACTATTTCATGCTGCCTCCGTGCCGCTGCATCGTGGCTTGGGATAAGATTCAACCTTGGAAGAATTTCTCGCAGGTTGAAATCGCCTGGACCAGTTTCAATGCTCCAGCAAAGCTGTTTCGATTCAGCACCCGTGGAGGCAACAACTGTGAAAAGAAGATTCACCCGACACAAAAGCCCGTGAAACTCTACACCTGGTTGATGCAGGAGTTCTGCAAGCCTGGCAACACCATTCTTGACACGCACCTCGGCTCCGGCTCCTGCAGGATTGCCGCCTATCAACTTGGCTTCGATTTCGTCGGTATCGAAATCGACAAACTCTATTTTGAAGCACAAGAGAAACGATTCCAAACCTACAAAGACAATGATTAAACTCCTATACATAGACCTCTTTTGCGGTGCCGGTGGCACGACCACGGGCGTTGAAGCTGCTCGGTTTGGCGGCGAGAAATGCGCCAAGGTGATTGCTTGCGTCAATCACGATGCCAATGCAATTGCAAGCCACGCCGCCAACCATCCTGATGCACTTCACTTCACAGAAGACATCAGAACCCTCAATCTCACACCGTTGGTCGCTCAATTGGGGAAAAGCCGCAAGCAATACCCACGCGCCAAGGTGGTGCTTTGGGCTTCGCTCGAATGCACCAATTTCAGCAAGGCCAAAGGCGGTTTGCCAAGGGATGCAGACAGCCGCACCCTTGCCGAACATCTGTTTCGTTACATCAAAATTCTCAAGCCTGACTACATTCAAATTGAGAATGTCGAAGAGTTCATGTCTTGGGGCGATGTTGACGAAAACGGACACCCCGTCAGCCGCGACCGTGGCCGCAGCTTTATGGCCTGGGTGAACCATGTGCGCGACTACGGATATTACTTCGATTACCGAATCCTCAATGCCGCCAACTTCGGTGCCTACACCAGCCGCAAGCGCTTCTTTGCCATCTTCGGCAAATATGGGTTGCCCATCGTGTTTCCCGTTCCCACTCACGCCCGCAACGACAATAATGGCTTGGAGGTATTCGGCGAAATAATGTACCACAAGTGGAAACCGGTCCGCGAGGTGCTCGACCTCGACGATGAAGGCACGAGCATCTTTGGCCGTCAGAAGCCACTTTGCGAAAAGACCTTGGAACGCATCTATGCAGGGTTGGTCAAATTCGTGGCAGGCGGCAAGGAGGCATTTTTAGTAAAGTACAACTCGATGAATCAGGCGAACAAGTATGTCGCGCCTGGCATCGACGACCCATGTCCGACCGTGGCTTGCCAAAACCGACTCGGTTTGGCCAAGGTGCAGTTCCTGTCGAAGCATTTCAGCGGAGACCCCGAAAGCAAGAATATCAGCGTAGAACAGCCTGCTGGAAGCGTGACCTGCAAGGATCATCACAGCTTCGTCACGGCCTATTTCGGCAACGGCTACAACCGTTCCGTTGACGAGCCAGCGCCCACTGTCACCACTAACGATCGTTTTGCCTTGGTCACGACCAAGTTTTACCAAAACGAGTACAGCGGTGGCGGGCAGCTTTCGAGCCTCGACGAGCCTAACCCAGCAGTGATGACCACCCCGAAACAGAAACTTGTTTCGGTGCGTCAGTACCTGATGAATCCGCAATTCAAGTCGGCAGGTGGCAGCATCGACAAGCCGTGCTTCACTTTGATTGCACACATGGACAAAATGCCGCCTTACCTCATAACGACCAAAGAAGGCATCGGCATAGCCATCTATGAAGACGACTCGCCGATGACGCGCCTTATCAAAGAGTTCATGGCCATGTATGGCATCGTTGACATTTGTATGCGAATGCTGAAGGTCGATGAACTGAAACGAATCATGGGATTCCCGAGCGATTACATCCTCATCGGGACCCAATCCGAGCAGAAAAAGTATATCGGCAACGCTGTCGAAGTCAACATGGCCAAGGCGTTGGTCGAAGCACTTGCTAAATGTATTAGAGCATGAAAGGAGAATAAACCATGACCACATTTGAACACATCACCAACGCCACCAACGACCTGCTGGCCGAAAGACTTGACAAGGAAGCTGTGAAATGCCGCTTCTATGCCGAATACATGAAGTCGATGGACGACCGAGTGAATGCCCTCGAAATGGCCGAAACGCTCAGGGAATCCGCCCGCCGTCTTCGAATCAAACCAAGAGAAATTTTCAATCACGAAGCATTCGAGTAAGCTATGCAATTTTGCGAGAACACAAGGAAAATGCTTGAAAATTACAAGCGCGAAACGGATGATCAAATCTTCCAAATGCAACGGAAGATTTATGAGCTTCAAAGCCGTGTGTTTGACCTTGAACTTGAACAATATTTTGAACACTACAAACCCCGTAAGCCATGAATAAAGACGAAAGAGACGAAATCAAATACAAAAAGAGGCACGATGTGCAGCAGCAGCTGGTTGGCGACGATGCCGAAAGCCCTACCTTATACCGTAAGGATAAGGTTGGACGCAACGACCCCTGCCCTTGTGGCAGCGGTAAGAAAGCCAAGAATTGTTGTGGCATCCATCCCGAATATGGCTATAAGAAACTGATCTTGCGTGTCACGCCTGAGCAATACATGAGGCATTACCGCAAGGAAATCCCCTTCGCCATTGGCGAGACGGTTCTTGGCTCGAAAGCCTTCCCCGTGGAAGCCTTCAGAGGCAAGGAACTTGTCATCGTCGAACGCGGCCTTGAAGAGCATATCGGCAACTTCTATTTCAAGATTAAGCCCGTCAGCGACCCGGATAACCTGGTCGACACCAGCCGTTGGTATGCTGATGGCCACCTCGTTAAACCCGAACATTATAAGGAGTAAGCCATGAACTACCTTAAAGAACGATTGGCGAAATACCATATCACCGAGAAAGAAAACACCATGAAAGTGGCCGCTGAAGACCCTGGCCACTTCGTGGATTTCCAGTTCTTCACCGAGCATCCCGTCAAGGATAAGGATGGCAAGGTGATTGGTACCGACATCGCCATCAACTACCTGACACCGGCAGGTGAGGTGGAATACTACAACCACGGCAATAGCCAGACGCGCCGATTCAGCCGCATCCGAAAGTCAAACCCAGGCGACGGGCCAAAATACGTGCAGGCCAAAGGCACTGAAATGATTCCCTTCAGCACCCCAGCCATCATTGATGCCTACAAGAAAAAGAAGGAGCTGAAGACTCTCTATGTGGTGGAAGGCGAGTTCAAGGCTTTCAGCCTCTCAATGATGAAGCAGCCCACCATCGGCATAGGCGGCATCCACAACTTCAAGAGTGCCGACAAAACCAAGATGCACCCCTACATCATCGACGTGATCCAAACCTGCAAGGTGCAGAATGTGGTGCTGATTTTCGACAAAGACTGTCTTGAAGTGGAGTGGGAGGAAGGCAAGGACCTGAGCAAACGCCTTAACTCATTCTACGTGGCCTTGAATGTGTTCAACGAACTGCTGAAACCCTACAATGTGCAGCTCTATTTCGCCCATGTCAGCCCCAGGTGCAACCAAAAAGGCATCGACGATTTGCTGTTGGAGCCATCCAACGACACATCGGCCATCCTTCGTGAGCTTCAGTCGTTCACCAGCGGTATGCCCGACCGCGAATATATCTACACCTACCAAATTAGCGGATTGTCGTCTTACAAGATGAAGCAGATCTTCGGCCTCTCCAACGTGAACGACTTCTGCAACATGTTTGTCGACCAGGTGAAGAACCACGATTTCGTCTATAACGGCATCCTATACTACACCACCGAAAAGACAGACAAGGACGGCAACACCGTACTCACGGCTGTACGCTCATGGGCAGGGCAGGAAAAGCACTATATCCGTGTCGGGACCGAATACTACAAGACCATCGTGGAGAAGGCTCCCAACGGCCAGACGGAGTTGAACCTGGTGCAGTGGTCAGCCGACACCATCAAGAACGACTACAGCAACCCCAAGGAGTTCATCAAGCTGATTCCGAAATACGATGCCTTCACCAACATACCAGAGAACGACCCGGCCAAGTATCGGCAGACCATCCACAGCTCAAAGGATGGCTACACCAGTGTGCTATATAACCGCTATTGCCCCGTCAGCCATGAACCTCAGCCTGGCGAGTGGCGCACCATCAACACACTGCTGCACCACATCTTCGATTATAAGAACCTGAAAGGTGAGACCTTCTACGAAATGGCATTGGACTACCTTCAGATGATTTACCTGCATCCCACGCAGCACCTACCCATCCTTTGCTTGGTTAGCCGTGAACAAGCCACAGGTAAAACGACATTCCTCAACCTATTGCGGTCCATCTTCAAAGAGAATATGCGTATCCTCGACAGTGAACGCATCAGTTCCAAGTTCAACGGCTCATGGGCTGGCAAGCTCATTATCGGCGTGGATGAATCGTTCATCGACACCGACAAACCTACAGTGGTCAACCGACTGAAGATGATTGCCACCAACAGCAGCATACCTATCGAGAAGAAAGGCAAGGAGGCGGGTGAGGTGCCCAACTTCGCAAAGCTGATCATGTGTTCCAATGACGAAACCAACTTCCTGAAGATTGAAATCGAGGACACCCGCTATTGGATCATCCGCGTTGGCAGCATCAACCCTGACACCCGCGACCCTCACATGGCCGAGAGGATGGAGACGGAGATACCGGCATTCTTGCACTACCTGAAAAACCGCACCATGTTCTATGCCGAACGCACCCGCCTCTGGTTCGACCCTTCCGATTATGCCACCGATGCCTTGAAGAAGATCCAGGAAAGGACACAGCCCAAGATATGGAAAGGATTGTGTGAGGTCATCACAGAGCAATTCGCATGGCAACGAAAGACGCGCCTATTCATCGACAACAAAATCCTTATCATGCTGTTGGGCAATCATGGCTACAAACAGATTGACGCGGGACGCATCAAGGCGGCAATGGAAGACCATGGCATAGAGCGCACCGTCAACGCACGCGATTTCAGGTATTTCACCGACCCCAGCACAAACTTCAACGCCAACGGCATGTGCTATATCCTACACAGCGACAAGTTTTTCACCACCGAACAGTGGGAAGCTTTGACTACACCCGAACCGACCGAACAAACCAATGAAGACCCATTCTAAAACTCCCTGCGACCATGATACACCTAACACACACACCCGCTGACGGGTCTTTTTTTTGGACAGTTTTCCACAAAAACAAAAACGGAAATTCAAAAAACCATCGTTTTTCTCGTTTTTCTCGTTTTTGTTTCTTCAAAACTTTAATTTTCAATGGGTTACTTTTTATTGTTATTTTTTCGTTTTTATCGTTTTTATCGTTATTAATACAAGGAAAACGAGATATAACGAGATGGAACGAGGTTAAAAAAACAGCGCAAACCGCTGAAAATCAACTGAAAACTATAAAAACGAGGGAAACGAGGAAAAAACTACACTTCTTTCAGAGAACTACATTAATACAAGTCGCCGCCATTAATACCAACCCTAATACCTTTGCCCGATGAAAGACCGATTGCTGACCATAACCGTGAAGGAAGACATCTATAAGTACATCACCATGCCGTTGCAGAGCGACATCGTTAGGCTTGAACGCGATTCCACGCTGATGAACATCATCAAGCCACATCTTTGCCTTGAGCCTGACGACTGGGAACTGGAGCCGATTCCAGAAGGCTTCCACAAAATCCAGATAGAGCTGCCCGACCTTCGCAAGGTGTATGAGGCCCGTAGTGGCAAGGTGTACTACTGCGACACCCTTTTCCGCGACCACATCACCAAAGCCGGACTTGACCGCGTGCGACGTTTCTTCAAGCGCTCATATAATGCCGAATTCAATGCCTTCCTCACAGGTTGGGTCGAAAAGCAGCATGTCGACAATGAGAACTCCGAAACGGAGAAGCGCATTCAGGTCACATCGGGCATCGTGGCTTTCTTCAACTCCTATCACATTGACTTCGATGAAAAGATGATCGAGGCACGGCGACAGGCATGGATAAGGTATCAGAAGGATGTCGACAAATACAAGAAATCCCCAGCTATACACTGAAAATTACACGATTTCGTGTCACTGAAAAATCACATGGGTAAATAGAAAAATCACACGATTTCATATCACTGAAAAAATTGGTAAAATGAGCAAAGTAGGAATCTATCGAATCGGCTTCAAGGAGCAAAACGAGGTGAACGACCAGTGGGCCCAACAAGAGGAACAGCAAGAAAGGTCTGTCCCCGACATCTATCTTGACGGCTCCCATTGGTTCAAGAGCATCGACCAAAAGGCCTCCGACCTCACAGAAGAAATGGTGTTGGACGAAAACGGCACCAGCTTCGAGCAAAACCTTTCCTTCGTGGTCAGGAAAGATGTTGATATTGAATTGGCTCGTAAATATGCCAATCGTCCCGTAGTGGTGTATGCCTTGGCCGTTGACGGTAACCGCTACACGATAGGCACAAAGAGCTATCCGGCCTACCTCGTCATCTCCGACCGCTATCAGGGTCTCGACACCCGCGAAGTGGCCATAACGGTCAGCTACAGGAGCAAAACCCGCCTCTTGAAGTAATAATCAGTCACAGCCCATGCCAGCGCGTAGGGTATTTTTGCACCACTAAAAATGCAATTATGCCAAAACTGTCTCTTTTCAACACCATATTCCGTGAGCCTTGGATGCTGGAACCGCAAACGGCGGCTGCCAACAGACAAGTGCTCAATGGCTTGATGATGGGCTTGGAGTTTGCGCCCGAAAGCGATGAAGTCCAGGCTTCCATCGATCACCGCCATTCGTCAGCCATCCCGCGAGGCCGAAAGGTCAATCTGCTGAATCTCGAAGGCACCATGCTTCGTGACGATGCCGGTTGTGGCTTGGTAGGCACACGCACCTTGGCCAGCTTGCTTCGTGAAGCTGACGCCGACAAAGCCGTTGTAGGTCACATTCTCCGTATCGACAGCGGCGGTGGCGCGGCCAACTCCGTTCCCGATTTGGCCGAAGCCATCCAGTCGTGCCAAAAGCCGGTCGTCGCATTCGTTGACGGCTTCATGTGCTCGGCTGCAATGTATGCCGGCAGCTATTGCAAACACATCATGGCCAACCGCGACGACAACCGCATTGGCTGTATCGGCACCATGATTCAGATTGCCGACTTCCCGAAGAAAGCCACAGATCCGGAAGGCAGATTGCACCTCCGTATCTATGCCGATGGTTCTGAAGACAAAAACGGAGAGTTTGAATCAGCCTTGGAAGGCGACTTCTCGCTGATCAAGAATCGTGTCTTGAACCCGACCAACGAAAAGTTCAAGGCCGACATCAGGAACAACCGACCAGCCACCACCGACGACCAACTGACGGGACGCACCTATATGGCCAAGGAAGTCCTTGGCACCCTCATCGACAGCATTGGCAATTTCGATGCTGCCGTTGCCAAAGTCGTAGAATTGTCTAACATCAATATTCAAAAAATGGAAGGATTAGAACACCTGCAAGCAGTACCAGGTTGTGCCAACCTTGAAATGGTTGAAGGCACAGTTGACCTGAACCAAGAGCAGCTGGACAATGTGGATGCCGCCATTGCAACGGAGAAAGCCCTTGTGCAAACCAAGGACAAGACCATTGCTGACCAAACGGCTGAAATTGCCCGACTGAAAGAAGAGAATGCTTCCACGAAGACGGCCAACCAGGCACAAGCGACCGAAATCGCCAGCCTCAAGGCCACCATCGAGGAACTAAACAAGAAACCTACCCCGCCCGCCCAGGGAGCACACAACGGGGATCCCGTCGCAACGGAAGGCGACAACGACAATCCGGAAGATTATTGCAAACAAGTAATGAAGGAACTCTATGGCTACTAAGATCCAACTCAATGAAGCGCTTGCCCAGAGCGGCATCCGCTACAAGGAAACCTGCCTTGCCATGCCTATGGTGATGATTCACGACTCCATCCAGCACATGAACGTCGTGACCCAGCTCAGAGGCAAGGAAATCCAAGGCGTAATCGATGAAGAGGGCAACTACAAACCCTATAAGACCCCGTGGAATCCGAGTGACGCGGCTCCTCTGAAAGCCTGTGTCTTGGAGACCAAACACCTTCAGTATGAATCGGAGTTTGACCCCGAGTCGCTGATGACGACGATTTATTCCAAGCCTTTGGACAAAATCCCGATGATTACCCAGGCTATGGTGAAGAAGATTGCCACCGCGAAGATGGCTGTGATTTCCGAGAACCTCAACCCCTGCATCTGGAAAGGTGAAGAGAACGAGGAAGCCACCGACACCCTGAGCAATTTCGACGGCTTTGCCACGATCATCCGCAAGCAGCGTACCTCCGGTGCCATCGGCCTCACGGCTGGCAACCTGACGCAGCTTGGCGGCATCAACCAGTACAACGCTGGCGTGAAGCTGAAGATGATTTGGAAGCGCCGTAACAAGAAGATCAAGAAAGCCGAAATGTTCCTTGAGGACCAAATCTTGACCTTCTACGATGAGTGGTATCGCAACCAGAACTACAACAATGCCAACATGAACACCGACGGTGTTCAGCAATACCTGTTTGGCACTGAAAAGAAGTGCAAGCTGGTCAGCTGCTACGGCATGGATGGCATGGGCTACATCATCCTGACCGATGGTAAGAAGAACATGCGTGTCGGTATTGATGGCATCGGTACGGGTGAAAACGCCACTGGCGACTTCATCCTCCGCGCTGGCAACAACATCAAGACCGTTCAGATGTTTACGGACTGCTGGATGGGTGTCAACTTTACCAGCGTCGACCAACGCTTCCTGATGACGGCATCCTACACCATCAACGATGATTCGGTGTATGCTACCGTCAGCGAAGAGGAAGTGAGCGTTACCGGCACTCATGGCACCGCCAAGACTGCCACCATCGACTTCCAAGGCTACAACCTGACTTCGGCCACCACTGTCACCGTGAGCGGCACGGGCATCAGCTGCAATGTCGAAAGCATTACCGCTGCCCAAGCCAACGCCGAAGGCGGTAAGACCTGCACCGTCACCTTCACCAGTGATTCAGCGGCCACCCTCACCGGTAAGCTGCGATTCGTGAACGCGACTGATGACATTGACCTCGCCGTCGACCTGAAATGCGTATTCTCGTAGAGGGAAGACGACTCTAACTAAATGAACGGGAGCGGCTCGCAAGCCCTGCCGCTCCCAATCCATTAACCCACTAAAAAGAATCAATCATGAAGAAAATTGTTAGAACTGGAGCAACCATTGTCCTCGCCTTGGCGCTTGCCAATGTGCCTTTCGGCATTGGTCAAGTCAATGGCTCTGGCATTGGTAAGTATGTCTATTTCATCGCGGCTGACGACATCGTTTCGTGGCCAACCATCACTGACAATCTTGCGGATGCCGAATCAGAGTCCGCATACATCGGTTACACGGGCAACTTCACCCTGAAGACTGGAGCGAAGTGGATTAGAATCTACAACACCCAGGGCGAAGGTGAGGTGACTTCGGAAGCAACCGGCGAAGCCGACAGCAAGCTGTTCATGAACAAATTGACCTACCGTTTCCCAAAACTGACAGGACCCGCTGCAGTGTTGGCCAACGCCGTGGTCAATGGTGATGGCGTCTTCATTGCTTGGCATGATGGCGCTTACAGAGTCATCGGCGACAAGCATTATCGTTGTAACGTGAACCCCAACGCCACCACCGGCAACACGGCAGGCAGCAGCAAGGGTATCACCTTCGAGGCTTCGTGCCCCAACCACAAGATGATGCCTATTTATTCCGGTGACATCGTTTTGGCTGATGGTACACTGAATTGCGGCACCGATGAGTTCACGCCAGCAGCCTAATACCGATTGCCATGAATAAAGTATTAGAATTCCTCCAAGAGCATCCCGACTACTCCTTCGATGAGGGAGTAACCGTGTTGCTTCGCTACAGTGCCAACCGTGGCGTGAACACCTTCATCACGGTGCGCCGCGACCGTCAGCACCTCCGTAACGAACTGAATCGTTTGGCTCACATTCCTAACCTGCGCCCATTGCCAGGCATGGAAGAAGTGGAAACAAAAACGGCAACAGCGGAAACAAACGCGCCGAAAGTGGAAACGATTGAGCCAAAAACGGAAGAAAGTTCCCAAAATGAGGGCAACGACGACGCTGATGACGACACTGTCACCTACCTGGACCTGAACCGCCATGAACGCGAAGACCCCGACAAGCTGCCTCCAACGCTCAAAGAGTTGTGGCTGAAAAACCGCGACGAATACAAGGAGTTGCAGTATTGCCACGCCCAGATGAAGCAAGCCAACAGCGATGCTGGCCGTGCCGACTGGCGTCAACAAGTGTTCGCGCACCGCGAATCCATACAGGCACGTTGGAAACTCTTCGACGAAGAGAAGGCGCGTTTGGCTGCTGAAGCCGAGCCAGCCGCACAGGAAAAGCCAGCCTACAACCCCGGCAACGACCGTTCCTACATCACCAACGCCCTGAAGAAGGAAACCTGGACGGATAAGATGAAGCTGGATGTGCAACGCCGTGTGGAAAAGCTCCTGAGCAACAGCATTCCCATCACTGATGAAACGCTGCAACGGCTGAAAGAACGAGGTATCAGCATCTGAAACAAGCAAGCAGCCGGGGCAAGCCTCGGCTGCTTTCATATATGGTTGAGAAAATTGAAGTCAACAGCGTAAGGATTGCCCGCCAAAACTCCATGAATATGCTGAAGCAAATCGTGGCCATGGTGGGCAAGGGGGCTGAGATAACAGTCCTCTCCTACAGCGTCACCGACGGATGGCTGAGGCAGTTGATGAAGCTGAAGGAGGAAATGGAGATTGCCAAAGTGACTGTAATCCTCGACCGCGATGTGATGATCCGACACCGGCAGCTGCTTAACCAGCTTGAAAGCGTTGCCAACGAAATCTATCTCTCCGACAGCCACGCCAAAGCTTATCTTGCCATTGGAAAACAATATGAACTGGCCGTGATAACCTCGGCCAACGCAACACAAAACTACCGCAATGAGTGCTTCTACAAAACAGACCGACCCGCAGAACTCGAACGACTCAAAGCCGATGTCGGAGAAATTCTTCGACAGGCTTTCCGCGTTAGATGAAGACCAAAAGGTTTTTGAGCTGGCCTCGCTTTTCATGAAGATCCAGGATATTGCCTATTTCATCGGGAAATCACCGGAAGAATTGGCAAAAATCATCAAACTACACCCTGCCGACCCGCTGGCCATTGCCTATCATCGCGGCCAACTCAAAACAATGATCATGCTCCGTTTCGATGCACGGAGATACGCCGTTTCGGGCAGTCCCGAAGCCAATAAGGAAATGCTGCAGCACTTGGCAGAACAAATATATAGCGAAAATGCGTGAAGACTCTTTAGAATTATTACGTAAGCACTTGCAGGACGGAGTTGAGGAATTTGAAAAGCTACCCCAATCCTCAAGGAACCTCATTATTCAAGTGCGGGACTGCTATGCTATGCAGATTGCCGACCCCTGGATGGACGACAAAGAAGTTAGGGATAGGCTGGTGGAAACTTACGAAATTACAGTCAGCCAGGCATACAATATCATAGCCTTGACCAAACAATTCCTTGGAGATGTGCCAACATCACATAAGAATTGGATCAAACATAAAGCCGAAATATTGGTCAAGGAATCCAACGATGCAGCCAATGCAAGGGACTTCCAACTCGCCGCTGAAAAACGTAAGCTTGCCAAAACTATCGGATTCATTTTCCGACTTGATAAAGACGAGGGTGAACTACTTGATGCACAAAAATATCTCCACATCGATAGTGTCCAAATTACCTTCGACCCCAACGACATCGGTGTCAAATATACCTCAAAGGATAAGGAACTGGCTGACAAATATATCAAGAGATTTGCTGAAGATGTTGAATATGAGGAAGTGAAAGATGAAGAAAGTCTACCTGCATAAAGGCCAAATGGATTATCACCTGTGCATGGCGAGAAGTTCAGTTCTATTCGCCTCACGCCGTTGGGGAAAGTCATACCCAGTGGCAGACACCATTATGACTTGTGTGTTGGAAATGCCAGGAAGCACCGGTGTATATTATGCGAAGTCTTTCCGTCAAGCCCATTCCCGCACCTTGCCAAGTGCCTTGATGGCCTTGGAGGATTTCGGTTGGATCCGTGACGTGCACTATGTGATTGGCCATGCGCCAGACAAGAAACTTGGATTTGCCAAGCCATTATTTTTGCTGAACGATTTGTCAAATGTCGTGTGGTTCGCCAACGGGACAATAATGATAATCGTTTCACAAGAAGTGGTCATGTCCGCCAACTCATTAACGGTTCATTGGATGGTCTGCGATGAAGCCAAAGGTCTTGATTATGAAAAGATGGCCAACGAGGTGCTTCCTGCCCTTGGTGGCTCAAAAAGGTACTTTGGCGACCCGTCAAAATTTCCTCATGCGTATGGCGTTCACTATTTTTCAGACATGCCAGCCAGTAAGGAAGGAATGTGGCTCTTCAAGTATGAAAAAGAGTATGACAAGGAACTGTGCGACCTTATCATCCGTCTGGAAACTCGCCGACAACAACTGTTGCAGGCACAAATGACGACCTACACCATCCGGGAACTGAACTACATCAACAATCGGATAAACATACTAAGAAACAACGCTTTCTATTACGTTGAGAGGCCTATATTCGACAATATTGCCTTGGTTGGCATCGATTATGTCAAGCGGTGCAAGCGCAACCTTACACCTATGGTATTCAGGACCTCTATACTATGCAAGCGAATAACGGAGGTTGAGGGCAAGTTCTACCAAAACTTCAGCCTGAAGAACAACACCTACATTGCAAATGACAATTCCAAGCTGAATGATTACCGCAGCCAGCAATATGACTGTCTCCTCGATACAGATCTGGAATTAGACAAGCCTATTGCCATAGCATTTGACTACAACGCCCAAATCACATGGCTCGTTGCCGCTCAGGTTCAAGGAAAGCTGCATAAGACATTGAAATCATTCTACACCAAGTATAACAACCGCTTGCGTGAATGTATTGAAAAGTTTGTCGAGTATTACAAGCCTCACCGCAATAAGACCGTGGTCTATTACTACGACTCCACAGCGATTGCCACCAACTATGTTGAAACAGGACACTCAGCCTATGACATAGTGTGTGAAGAGTTCCGTCAGGCAGGATGGAAGGTGAATTCCGTCTATCTTGGCACTCCCATGAGCCACGATAAAAAGCACCTTATTATAAATAACTGTTTTCAAGGTGGTGAAGACCTTATAGCAGTGCTGAACTATGACAACAATACCGAATTGATCCAGGCAATCCAATTGGCCGAAGTCAAGATAGGAGAGAAAGGTTTCCGCAAAGACAAGAGCCAGGAGAAATCCTTGGAAACCAACTCTTCATTACCTTACGAACTCAGGACCGACGCGACGGATGCCTACGACACGAATTTGTTAGGTTGTTTAACCATGCCCTATAATGGCAGTTCCTATCGATGGGCTTGATTTTTGCTTTTTGTGCTTCCAGCGACTTCTAATAAGATCAGTGGGCGCAACGGCATCGTCCCTCAGCCCGCCAGCCTCTTCATCCCAACCCTAAGAGGAGCGGCCAAGGCCGCATCTTATTAACTCCCGAGCCGTTGCGCCCACTTTTATTGTTTTCAAAAAGCAAAAATCATTTTCTATATTCTTTTAGCGGTATTCACAGTTCCAGCACTTTCAGCGGTATTCCCCCTATAACTCTTCCGTGCTACTTTATGCTGCAAAGGTAGTTGCGGCGTTCTCTGCTAAATCAAGACTATACAAAGCATCTCTTGAAAAATCTCCATCCCTATGGGTAGTATTTTTCGAGCTGGTCTTGATTTGCTAACGCCTACTCTCTTTCAGCAGCAAAAGTTACACGGTGATTCCAGGGGGAATGATTAAAAAAAATGCTGGAAGTGAATGAATCATATAAAAAAGTTACGGCTCAAGCCAAAAAGAATAATTCAAGAGTTCTTTTCTATGCAACTGGCAACTATAGAGCCGACCGCCGCAATGAGACAGCCCACGCGATGAAGAACGGCGAAAGATGGGCAATCTTTAAGGCAGCCGCCGCAATGGTGCAGTACATCCCGAGTAATGCGGCACTCGTTCCCATGCCTTCACACACGGGAGCGGCCACTTATACGCTTGAACTTTGCCGAATGTTGGCCAAGGCGACCGCCGCCGAAGTTTGCGACTATCTGAAAGGCACACCCCGCGAAACACTCTACAGCCTAAAGAAGCAAGGCCGCAAGCCAAGCCCCAAGAAATTAGGCTTTTATCTATCCCAACCCATCCCAAGCGGAAAACGCGTCATCATTATTGACAATGTTGTGGCCACAGGTACAACCGCCGCCGCCGCAGTCCGCGCCATTGGTGGCGGTATAGTCTTCGCCTATGCAGCCGCGACCAACTCACAAACCCGACCCGATTTAATAAGATTATACCCTAACATTTAAAACCCACAAAGCAATGAAACAGACATTTGTAAAAGAGTACACACTCAAGAGCAAACCCACCCAAAGAGAGTGCAAGCAAATCAAGGACAGCCGAGACGCATTTTCCGAGTTTTGCGCCCTCTATGACCCCGAAACGCAAGGCATTTATGAAACCGCCTACGCCCTTTATTTGAACCAGGACAACCGCGTCAAGGGTTATTTGAAACTAAGTGAGGGAGGCATGACCCACGTTATAGTCGACCCCCGCGTGATGATGATGGGCGCGTTGGGCTGCATGGCCACGGCGGTGGTATTATGCCACAACCACCCAAGCGGAAACCCGAGGCCAAGCGAGGAAGACCGCCTTCTCACTAAGAAATTGGTTGCAGCCTGCAAACTGATGGACATTCAATTTCAAGACCATATCGTTATGGGCGCAGGCCGTTATTATTCATTCCGTGATAATGGTGAGATGATGTATTGAGCCAAGGCAGACGGAGACAAAGCGCAGGCAATTGCCCGCGCTTTTTTTTGTGTCCATAACCCCCGCCCGCGCGACGGCGACCCCGCGCATATAACGCAAAACCGATGAGCCAATTGTCACCACCTCCGCAGGGCGGCACGTGGGTCTTCGCAGACAGCAAACCGCTTTTTGAAAAAAGCGGTTGGAAAAACGGTCTAATTTTCAACAAGTTGAAAATTTCAAGTTTGGAATGGCTTGTATATAAAAAAAATCGCCGCCTTGCGGCGGCTGAACCTTGCAAGGCGGCGATTTTTTTTGTCACTTGGACGCGAAATGAGGGGAGTATCTTTGCCTCAAATTCATTTTGTTATGAGTAGAATCCATAATTCAAAGATTTTCGAGTTGGTGCAGATTCAAAAACGCTTTTCCATCACTTGGTATGCCAAAGACGGGCATATCGTGCATGTGCCTGAAGCGGAACTGACCAACAGAAACGAAGAGGACACAGACAAGCCGAAGGATGGCATGTATTCAAAGAAACGGTGCTTCAACATCGTGTGCATCCCGAGCGGCAAAATCAGGACGGTGGACATCGATGCCATTACCGAGTTCAATGGAGAGGAGGTCTTTATATGAGCGACAAGCAATTCAAGAAACAGGACAGCCAGGAAGGGAATGGCCTCGTTTGGCTGATGGACGATGTGCTGTATGCGAAGGAGGCTCAAGCCATCCTGATGCTACCCAGCCGATCTGCCTTCATCGATGAGAGGCAGCTGCAGCCGATGAACATCGACGGCGTGACCATTGCGCCCTGGGGCGTGTCGAATTTGCTCCCTCAGCATGTGATGGACAAAATCGAAAAGGTGGAAGTGGTGGGTGCCAACGCGGATTTCAACTGGCGCGCCTGCTACGGACTGGGCCCGAAGCTTCAAAAGCTGGTGTATAGCGACAATCCGCGTGAGCAAGTGCTTGACAAAAACGGCAACATCATCGGCGGCAAGGTGGTGGACCGACTCGACATCCATGCCGGCGAAGAATATGACTGGTGCCAACGCAGTGACATATCGATGTATTATCAGGAGGTGTTGACCGATTTGTCGCACTTCGCCAATGCCTTCCCCGTGTTGCTGCCGACCAAGGACCACGATGGCATCTACAGCATCGTCCATAGGGAAGCGATGTTCAGCCGCTGGCAGATTGACCCCGACACGGGGCTGATTCTGAACCATGCCTATTGCTCGAAGTGGGACATGACTCCAAGCAAAGAGGACATGGAGTTTTCGTATGTCATCGATGAGTTTGACGACGTGCTCGACATCAAGAGCCACCTGCAAGGCAAGAATGCCCCTGAGCGGCTTTGCTATCCCATCTACCTTGCCAGCCCTGGCAGACCGTACTATTCCTATCCGAATTGGTACAGCATTTTCCGCTCAGGCTGGTATGATCATTTGGCCAGCATCCCAGAGTTGAAGAAGGCGATTTTGAAACACAACCTTGGCGTGAAGCATATCATCTACATCACCAACACCTATCTTGACGCGAAGGCGAAGCAGGCAGGCATCGACCCCAACGACCAGCAAGCCTGTGACGAACTGAAGCAGAAGCTGGTGAAGGAGATTAACGACACGCTGACGGGTGAGGAGAATGCAGGCAAGGCGTTGGCATCGTTGGCCAAGACCATCCCGACCGGAAACAACGTGGCCACCGAGAAATACTTCACCATCGAAAAGGTTGACAACGATGTGCAGGGTGGCGAATATTTAGTGGATTACGAAACCGGTGCCAACGTGGTGAGCTACGCCATGGGCGTCCACCCCAGCTTAATCGGTGCCGTTCCGGGAAAGAACTCCAACAGCCTATCCGGCTCCAATATCCGTGAGATTTTCCTGATGAAGCAGGCTCTATCGAAGCCGATGATCGACCGCGCCATGCGCCCGTTTGCCGCCATCAAGAAAATCAATAATTGGCCTACGGATTATGTATTGACCTTATCAGAATACACCTTCACCACGCTCGATGAGGCCAAGAGCGGCAAGAAGGAAACCCAAAACACAGCAGCATGATTGTAAAGACCACATCGGAGATGAAACGGCACCTGCTTTCGTTCAACCTGAAGCTGGACGAAGCGATGGAGAGCCGTTTTTCATCGTTCCTTGCCCGCGCCCAGGAATGGGTGACGGACAAAATCATTGGCGAACAGCTTGAGACCGCATTGGAACCAGGCTCAGACATCGGCCAAAACGACCCCCATGAGAAGCTCCGTGGATTGGTTGGCCGCGTGATAAGCGAGCTTGCCTACCTGAACAGCGTTGGCGAATCGGACTTGCAGCGAAGCGAGGCAGGTTTCGTGGTGCAGAATAACGACAAGCTGAGTCCCGCCAGCCTGCAAAGGGTGGAAAGGCTCATTCAGAGCTTGAACGAGCGTATCAATTCGGACTGTGATTCATTGGTGAACTACCTTATTAAAAACAGTGTTCACGACGAAAATGATCCGTCGCCTTATGAGGATTGGCGCGATACGCCTCAATTCGAGTTCCTGACCGATGCCTTCATTCCCACGATGGGCATCATGCGGCAAAACACAAGCACTGTCCCCGTGCAACGCTGGGCGGAATTCTACGACTTGCAGCCGAAGATGAATATCGCCTTGCGTACCACGGTGGCCAGATATGTCTCTATCGAACAAATTGATGCTCTGTTGAGTGGCTATAGGACCGATGAACTTCAAGCCATCCAAAGGATAGTGCTGCGTTGGTTGAGGCTGGCAGTGCTGGCCGAAGTGACCAACGCAGACAATGCAACCCTCTTCGCCATAGACGCACGGAACTGGATGCTTCGGCATGAGTCTTCGTTCCCAGAGTTTGTTGCATCGGATTGTTATGAACTGCCCAGCCCGTTCCATCTCGGCGAGGGCACTGTAGCCAACCTGCTATGAACATCAACCTGACTGCACCGACAAAATGGGGCGAGCTGACCGCCGACCAATTCCGGATGGTGGTGAAGGTTTCGTTGCTTCACCTGACCGAATCGGAACGGCTCTTTGTGTTGCTTTGCCAGTTGACCGGCATACGCCGTTATGCGGATGAGGATAACAAGTTTGTCACCGACGACGGCCAAGACTTCAGGCTGCAGGACTATGAGATTGTGGATTTCTGCGAACGCCTGCGGTGGCTGATTGACACTGTGCCGGACGTGATTCCCAACCCATCGAAACGCGATGACTACTTGCGAGACATCTCGTTTGGCGACTGGTTTGAGGCCGACACGCAATTTCGGCTGTATGAAGACGACCACGACTTGGGTCATTTCGACATCATCCTGCCGAAGCTGGGCGACGAAGCGCATGAAATTGACGAAGCCGAAGCCATCGTGCTGAAGCTGTGGTGGAATTATGTGATGGGGATAATTGGCCCGATGTACCCTAATGTGTTTGCCAAAAGCGAGGGCAGTGGTGGCGGGTTCAACCCCTTCAAGAATCTTCAGGAGATGCACCTGCTGCTGAATGACGACCGCCCTCAGGACAATGAGAAGATAGACGATGCCCGCCTGCACGATGTTCTTTCGGCCTTGGACAGCAAGATCGATAAACTGAAACGCCGCGATGCCGAACTTAAGAAGCTGAAGCCATGAACCATGAGATTCCCCATGTTTGCCCGAATTGTGGCGAAGTGTATGACGAAAGGCGGTATTGGGGTGTTTGCCCCTACTGCCATCACCACGATGAATTTTGTCACTCGGATTAAAATGGCAATTGCCAATTTTGCACCAGTTCCTTCACCGGTAGGGATGCCGTGTGTCGCATTAACAACATCAATCACTTAACCAAGACCGCCTGAAAAGGACAGGCGTGGGGAGAGAGCCCCCTTTCAGTTTGTTGCTGAGATTATTGGCGCAGTAATATAGTGTTGTTCACAATCAAAGTCCCCGGAGAACCTTGTACCAGCGGGAAACCGCTGGCTTCGACAGCTCAATTAAATCAACATAATCACTAAACACACAATGTTATGAAGAAGTTACTGACTTTTTTTCTGTTGGCCTTCTTAGCCGTGTCGGCCAACGCTCAGAGAAGCCATCCGTATGATGAAGGCTTCAAGTACGGCTTTCCGTCGAATTGCAGTCTCAGTGCCATGGTCCATTATGCCTACCAAGATGGATCGAATGTCGGCATCGGCATCATGGCTGGCAAACGACTGACCGAAGACTGCAACCTTCGACTCGTTGGCGGCATCAACGGTTTTATACCCGTGAAGGGCTTCGACCGTGCCGGATTCGTCATGATGGGCGTGTCGTACGATTTTGTCCGCTGGCTTTATGGCTTCGTGGATGTCGGCATGTCGGTGAATCCATCGATGAAACCCGTGCTGGGTTTCGCCGCCGATGCCGGACTGGGTGCCAAATACAATTTCAACACACACTGGATCCTGTTCACGGAATTGGATTGCAACTTTACGGAGAATCATAAAGCCTGGCTGATGATGCCGACTGCCTCTGTGGGCGTGTCGTATTGTTTTGGGATTACGGAGAAGGACCGTGTCAGGCTCGACATCAGGAAGCACCAAGGGCAATGAGGGAGGAATACAGAACCCCGAACGGCACTGGGTGTGCCATTGCCGCCACCGTGGTCATCACCATCGTTGCCATAGCAATAATCTATTTGTTCACATAAACCCCGAAGAATTATGCCTCTGTTACTTATCATTGAAGCACTCTTGAAGATCGTGCTGTTTGCCCTCGGTTGGGCAGCTGTGGAAGGTTGCCGTTGGGCGTTCATCGTGTTCCTGGTCATGCTGGGGCTGATGATTGTGTTTGATATTGTCATGGCTTTTGTGGCCGTCCGTGCCGGTAAAGATATTGGGAGGTGGAGACTATGAGACCGATAGACGAAATCATTGTGCATTGCAGCGCAACTGAGGCAGGCCAAAACTTCAAGGCCGCCGACATTAAGAAATGGCACACTGCGCCGCCTCCCAATGGTAACGGATGGAAGGACATCGGCTATCACTATGTGATTGACATCGATGGAACCATTGAGGTTGGCCGACCCATCGACCAAGCCGGTGCACACACCACCAACCACAACAAGACCACCATCGGCATCTGCTATGTGGGCGGTCTGTTGAACGGCAAGCCCAAAGACACGCGCACACTGAAACAACAGGCTGCAATGGTGCAACTCATCAGAAGCCTGAAGGTGTGCTTCCCATCGATCAAGAAGGTGAGCGGCCACCGTGACTATGCCAACAAAGCCTGTCCCTGCTTTGATGCAGGCGCGGCCTATTCCCAATACATCAAATGAAATACTTTCTGAACATAATTTTTTGGTTTATGGTTGTTTTTCTCTCCAGTTGTCGGACGAACTTGGAAAGAAAAGCGTCGGAATCGTACCGACACGCTGAAGAGATAGGCGTGGTGCTGCGTAGGCTTGACAGCCTTAGCAGCACCATTGCCGAAAGGCAGCACATAAAGATTGAGTTTTACGAGCCTCAAGGTCCTGAGATGCCTAATACCGGCAAGGAGTCCTTAACTCCCGCTGCTCCATCCGCCACCTGCCCAGGAAACGCATCCCCGACGGGAAGCGTTGGTGGCGGGGTTGGAGCGGTGAAATCGATTGAGATCACCACGGAGGCCGAAGCAAGCACTCATTCCAATTCGCTTACCGACAGCAGCTCGGTCTTTAAAACCGATGATGCTGCGACCCGTCAAGAAGATAAAAAAACAGAGACCAGGCAGGACAACGGCACGGTGCTTATCGTGGCCGTTGCCGCTGCCGTGGTTTTGCTCCTGGCACTACTTATCATCATCCGAAAACTCTTCCCCAAATGAAGTACATCGACCCCAACTACCAAAAGTATAGATTCTATGTCCGTGAATGTCTCAACGGCTTCGCCATCCAGGTGCTGAACGTGGAGGCTGACGAACATATACCACTGACACCGGCTGTGGCTTCACAGCTTGAAATTGACCTGCCTGACACCTACCGACTGCAAAGTTGCACCCGCGAAGCTGCCGAGGCCGAATTGGAGCACCTCGCCCAGCTGAACGGTTGGAACGATGTAGATTAGCGGTTACTCATTTTTTTCATAGTCTTTATATAGTTTTCCTCCTCAATTCGCCCGAATTGGGGAGGGTTTTTTGTGGGTTGCAAGGTTGCAACCCTGCATTTTTTTTGTTTTTCGCTTGCACATTCAAAAAGTCGCCGTATATTTGCAGCGTCTACAACATGATAGTTAGTCTATCTCGCAGGGGCGGCGGAAACAGCCCAACGATACATCGCAGGGCTTTTTTTATTGCCCTCTTCGAGTAAGACCTCTGCGGTCGCCTTTCGTAACATCAAGTCCCCTTCGTGGTAGACAGTCATGTTGTAGACAGCGAAACGGCGACCGCTTTCTGTTGCCAACAACTTAAATGTCTACAACATGCAAAATCCAAGAATGACAGCCGGAGAGACGGCACCAAAGACAGTTATCCTGGTCATCATCAAGGACTGCCACGCCAAACACAACGAAGTGGTAGAAGCCAAGACCCCACGCGATGAACGCAGAATCAGGCTCACGGCCATGGCCAAGGGTTATCTCGTTACCGAGCGCAAACGGAAACCAGCCGAGCCTACCTGCGACAACTGCGACCACATGACCATCAGGAAGACCCGTGACGGCGAGAACACCCGCTATTGTGACCTCATGGGGCAGTACATCCCCGACAATGAGCACGCGCCAGGTTGTGACTATCACAAAGCCATCGAAAAGTTTGAACGCCGAGTGTCGGCCATGGGGAAGAGAGGAGGTGCAGCATGACACACATGGAGATTATCACCAAGCTTTGCGATTTCACGGCAGGGGTTTCTGAATTGCAGGAAAAGGCAAGGCAAATGGCCGAAGAAATGCAATCCTTCATCAAGGAGTTGCAGGCCTCAGAGAATTGATTAACTTTGCAGCGGAAAGGAGTAATCATGTTTGAGCCATTCAGCATATTTTGGTTTATTGTAGCAGTGGTGTTCTTTGTCGCCATAGGTGCTAAGGACGACAAGAAGAAATAATCCGCTGCATCGTTCCGAATAGGCAGACTTCACGCTGTGGGGTCTGCCTTTTTTGTCACTCATAAGGATTTCGGGTGGGCTACTTTTGCCCAAAATATACCATTATGCTGAGTCTGAATTACCTGAAATCCATCCTTTTCGTCAATGGCCGTCCCGATATTGACGGCATCGACAGAAAAGAGTACATCCTTGAAGCCCGTGCGGGCATGGATGGAGCCATCCAAATCATCCAAAACAAGAATCTCCCTTTGTGCATCTTGCTGGAACATGCCGAGCGGCACACACTGAGCCTGCACAACGACGGAGGCTTCCATGAAACCACCCAGAGCATTTGGATCATGGAGAAAGTGGCCGAGACGGAAGATGCCCAGGAAGTGAGCGACCGTTGCTTAGACCGCTTCAAAAGACTGTATTCCATCCTTATCAACCACTACGAGGATAAGCAGATGAAAGGTTGGATTGAGAACAATGAAATCAACGGCTACGCCCGCGAAGCCGGTGATTATGTCGGTTTTGAGGTGTTTGTCAATTTCAGAGCCTGCGAGGATTTGAGCTATGCCCCAAGAAATTGACCTCAATATCGACTATGAGAAGTTTGCCCAATACACCATCGAGCGGTGGCAGGAGCAAATGAATAAGGTGAAGATTCACGGAAGTGGAGAGCTTTACCGTTCGTTTGCCCATCATGTCTACCTCGATGCCAACGGCGACCTTCAGAAGATTGTCTACACCTTCCATTTCTATGGCTGGTATGTGGATGCCGGTGTTGGCCGTGGCTATGACCGTGGCAACGGCGGCAACCTTGACTTCCTCAGCAAGAAAGGACCTCACCGCCGTCCGAAGCATTGGTACAACAAGATTTGGTACAACCAATTCCGAAAGCTGCTGCACATGCTGGCTGAGGAACTTGGCCAAAAGGCGGTGGAGGAAATGATGGTGTTTGAAGACAAAGACATAACATTCCCAATATTATAGAACCATGGCAAAAATAACAGAAGAAGCGAGTGCGACCGTGTCGATGAACATGGAGCCAGCGAGAAAATCATTCGAGGAATGGACTGAAGCCATTGATAAAGGCAAAAAGAAGTTGGAAGAGCTGCTTGCCGTTCCAGAGGGAAAGCGAGACAACAAAGCCATCAGAGATGTCGAGGAAGGGATAGCAAAAGCCACGAAGGAAGCCGACAAGGCCGAAAAGAAGCTGAAGACTTTCCGCGATACCTTGAAGAATCTCAATTCGGCCTCGATGAATGACTTGTATAAGGCAAGCAAGGAATTGGAGGCGCAAATCAAGAAGCTGACACCTGGCACAAAAGAGTTTATTGCTGCCACTCACGATCTGAAGATGGTGAAGACCCGCCTCAATGATTTGAGAGATGGCTTCAAGGCAGTGACTGCCGAAACTACAAAGTCGAAAAAAACCTTTAAGGATTGGATTGGCATCTACAATCATTATTGGGGTGCCATCACAATGACCGCCAAGGCCTTGACTTCAGTCAGTACCTCATTCCGTCAATGTGCCGAGGATGCCGCCAAGTTGGATGATGTCTACGCAGATGTTATGAAGACAACCGGTCTTCTACACGATGAAGTAGAGGACTTGGATAAGGAACTGATGAAGATTGACACCCGCACCAGCCGAGAACAGCTGCTTCTGCTTGCCCGTGATGCCGGAAAGTTGGGTATCAAAGGCAAAGAGAATATCCTTGGCTTCGTGAGGGCAGCCGATCAGATTCAAGTAGCCTTGGGCGAAGACTTGGGAGAAGGTGCCATCCGTAACATCGGTAAAATTGCCGATGTTTTGGGCTATACCCAAAAGATGGGCATTGAAAAAGCGTTGCTGAGTATTGCTTCATCCATCAATGCCGTTGGTCAAGCATCCACGGCAAGTGAAGCATATATTGTGGACTTCACCCAGCGCCTTGCAGGTGTGTCGGCTCAGACCAATATCAGCGCAGCCAACATCATCGGCTTTGCATCCGGTTTAGACCAGTCAGCCATGAAGGTTGAGATGGCGGCCACGGCTTTCCAAAAGTTTGTGATGAAACTCTACGAGGATCCTGCCAAGTTTGCCGAATATGCCAACATGCAGGTGAAGGAGTTCACGGATTTGTTGGCCAACGATGCCAACCAGGCCATCATCACTGTGTTGAAGTCGCTGAAGGATAAGGATGGCTTTGCCTCGCTCGTTCCCATATTTAAGGATATGGGCCTCGATGGGGCAAGGGCGGTCAGCGTGTTAGCTGCCATGGCAACGAATATTGACGCCGTGACAGAAGCTCAAGCCTTGGCAAATATGGAGTTTTCTAAGGCGACTTCCGTTAGCCAAGAATATGCCACAAAGAACAATAACCTTCAGGCACAGTTAGAGAAGGCTCGGAAAGAGTTCAAGAATGCTTCAATCGCCCTTGGACAAAGTCTTAATCCTATTATGCTGAAATCGACCAAGGCAGTCACCTATCTTGTCAAGGCCTTGGCATCATACGGCAAGGAAATTAAAGCGGTGCTTATTACAGTAGCAGCTTTGACGGTTGCATTCAAGTTGCAGGTAATATGGCAAAAAGTAGTTGTCGCATGGAATGCAACACTTAAAGCGGGTAAATTGGCTCTTTCCGCTGCAACAGCATTACTGACAGGAAATATCCAAGCAGCCACGGCAGCTTGGGCGGCGATGAGTGCAGTAATGAAAACGACCATCTTTGGATTGGTCGCGGCGGCAATATCAGGATTGGTGATTGCAATAATGCACCTTAATAAAGAGACAAAGGAATTGACTCGGATTCAGAAATATGAGAAAGATTTACAGAAGGAAATCTCAGAAGTGACCAGCGAAGAGGCCGCAAGGGTTCAGGCGTTGCGAAGAATTATAGAAGATGTCACAACTTCTTATGACAATAGGAAAGCGGCCATTGAGGAATTAAGAGAAATAGTGCCGGATTATCATGCTGACTTGACCGAAGAGGGCACGCTTATCAACAACAATATTGATGCCCTTGACAATTATGTGAATACCATGATGAGGATGGCTAAAGCACAAGCCCTGCAAAACAAATTGGCTGAGAACGCCTCAAAACAATATGAGGTTAAAAAGTGGATGGAAGAAAATGTTCCACAGACATTCAAAGATTTGACAGGCGAATGGCACGAAATTATGGTAACCTATGATGAGAATAATAGGCCGACAAGGAATGTGTTCCATGATGATGAAAATCATTTTCAGCAGTTGCGAGAACTGAAGGAAGAGGAACAAGTAATAGTGAACATGATCAACGAGGCAGGTCAAGACCTTCAGATAATCAGCAATAAGGTGAATGGGAACAAACCAACGATACCAGAAGGAAAGCCGAAGGAAAACAATGCAGCGTTTACCCAAGCTTTGAAAGATTTGGAAAAACAACAACGCGCAGAAGAGAATGTGATAAAGCAAAGCTATGTCAATAGAGAGATTACAGCCGAGGAATACGAGGAACAAATGCGCGATATCAGGTATAAATACCTCGAAGAAAAACTAAACCTGGCCAAATCGTTCGGAGAAGATGAGACCGGCTATTTGTCTTCTATGCTTGATTGGGAAATCGAGTCGCAAAAACTGGCGCAGAAAGAAATAGAACGCCTTGCCAAAGAAGACGAAAACCGAAGAAAAGAAGAACAAGCAAAATTCGAGGAGGAACAAAAGAAGCTGGAAAAGCTGATGGAGGAAGGGGAGAAGGTCAAGGCTTCGCTTCTTTCACCCTCAGAGGCAAGGCAAAACGAGTTGGCCGCTGAGTTGGCCCGACTTGACGAATTGCACCAGGCTAAAATCCTTTCAGAACAGGAATACGAGGAAGCCGTTAAGCGACTCCGTAAAAAATACGCAGACGAGGATTTGCAAGAAAAGTTAGACGGTGTCTCCGCCTACCTTCAGATGGTCAACACAGTCATGTCCGAAGCTTCCAATTTTGTTTCTTCGTTGCAAGATGCAGAACTTGCCCATGCTGAAGCCAATTATCAGGCGCAATTGACGGCGGCTGGAAACAATGCAGAACAACGCGAAGCAATTGAGACCGCCTATGAAAAGCGCAAGCTGGAAATCCAAAAGAAATATGCTGACGCCGAGATGGCTATCAACATAGCCAAAACGATTGCTGATGGTGCGCTTGCCATTGCCAGGGCTTTTGCAGACATGCCATATCCAGCTGCATTGGTCGTGTCGGCATTGATAGCGGGAACGACAGCGGCACAAGTAGCCACAATCATTGCCCAACGCAATGCCATCAAGTCTTCAAGTGTCAATACCTCAAGCTCAAAATACACTTCCGACACAGCAGCGACTGACAACGGCAAGATTGGAAGCCGTGTCATCACTGGCTATGCTAAAGGCGGCTACACACAAGGCCATACCACACTAACCACTGTAGGTGAAGAAGGTGTGGAGTATGTGATTCCTCATTGGATGGTGAGGAAAAACCCCGTGATGGTGGCCAACCTGGAGCGTTATCGCAAAGCAGGAAGCCATGGCCGCTCAGGATCGATGCAACGAGGCTTCGCAGCTGGCGGCTACACAACTCCCCCACAAAACGCAGGTGATTATATGAATAATGAATTGATTGCCTTGCTGAAAGAAGTGAGCCAAACCAATAAGCAGCTCCAACAAGAATTGTCACACGGAATCTATGCCAGTGTTGCACTTTCCGAGCTTGACCGCAAGCAAAAAATGTTGAACAAGTTCAAGCAAAAAACTTCTGCCTTATGAGACTAATCATTGAAAAAGGAGAATTGAATTTGCCGTTCAATTTCAATTTTGAATTGGAACGCAACAACCCATTTTTGTCGGACGATGGTGATGCCACCATTCCGGCAACACTGCCATCAACGAAGCGCAATAGGCAGTGCCTGGACCATATTGAGCGCCTGGATCGTTTTGGAGACAGCATGGTTGATATTCCAGCCACGCTGCAAGTCGGCAGCTTTCTCAAGAATGGCCGCCTGATTGTTGACACGGCACATGAACGGGATGGCTATAATGTCAGTTTTGCCATCGAAAACTCCAGCCTCTATTGCCGATACAAGGATAAAACCATCAAAGAAATCTTCGCTGAGTTCAACAACGGTGCAGGCTATCAAGATAGCACTCATGTCGGATTGAATAACATAATCAACTACCTGAATGACATTTACAACGCCAATGTTCAAGGAGTTGACTACACGATTTTCCCCGTTGCAATCTCAAAGTACAAAGAAAACGATGTGGAGGTGTTCCAGTTCAACAATGATGCCCCGGGCAACAGCATATTGTACGAAAAGCGAGTAGTGAGGGAAGGTGATGTGAGTATGACCGTTCCTGATGGTTATGGTGTTTCTCCGTTCATCTACCTTGGAAGAATGTTGCGCCGCTTGTTTACAATAATCGGATATACTGTCGGCTATAACATCTTCACTTACGGCTGGCTAAACAAAATCGTAGTACTGAATAATTGTTCAGATACGATTGTCAACGGAGTCATCAATTACAAAGATCTCGTTCCTTCGTGCAAATTGTCCGAGCTGCTTCAATGGCTGAAGGCAAAGTTTCATGTGCATATCCGCGTCGACTCAAACGACAAGAATGTTTATATCATTTCTATGGACAACATTCTTGCCGATAATGCGGATGCAGACTATAGTGATATGATGGAAGGCGAACCGACACTCACTTTCAATAAGCCTTCGCGCACGGTTTTGTCGAGCGGAACGAGCATTGATGGAGCGGCCCCAGCAGCTGAAACCTTTGACGCTCTCATTGAAAAATACGGAGGCTTTTTCCCCATCAATGAAGGTCTTTATTGGTCAATGTCGGGAGGAACATTCCAATATCACGATTGTCTGGTGTATCGCTATGCCACGGGAGACTTCTACGAGATACGCACCAATTTCAACACGGGGAAAGATGAACTCATTCACTTAGGCACGAATTATTTCAAGTATGACCGCCACAACAGTGATGAAAGTGAGGAGTTTTCGGCCGTTGATGAAATGCCGCCGATGATTGCCGCAAACAAGATGCTTGCGCCTTATATTGGTGAGAGAACCCATGCGCACACCACATTCAACGATTCTGCCACCGATACGGAGCAACCTATCATCATCGTCCAAGAAGTATATGCTGGCCCGAACAGCGTTTATCAAAAACGGATTGGCACAACTCAAGGCGTTGTACCATTGGACAACGACACCCAATATTTGTCCGGATCGTTGGTATATTACCATTGCTGGTCAATCAGCGGACAAACACCGCCTTCTACCATATATTCTGCTTTTTGGACGGCATACAACAAGCAGCTCCGCAATGGCCTCATTGAAATAGCGGCAAGGCTGCTATTCCCTAAGGCAGTCTTGTCGATGCTTGACATGACTTCTTTGAAATTATTAAGAGGCAGAATGCTATTGCCCAAGTCGTTCACTATCCCGATCGGTGAAAAGATGGGACTTTCAGAATGCCACTTCCTATTGATTAAGGATGGCGATGGATTGGTAGATGATGAAGATGTCAACTATAATACACCGGCACGCATCAGATGGGAATACACGGGTAGCCAAGTGATTGATGATTTGTGGGCAACTTTGGTTCTAACAAGTTACAACCACTACGACAATCTTTACGGCCAGCCTTACGACAATGGTCTGCTATATGACCCGTATATGACACTGATAGATATGAGCCTCGGTATGCACGCGACTATTGCATATATTGCGCGACCAACAGGTGAATATGAGTTGGTGTTTACTGACGGCATCGAAAAGTTGTATGGTCACACACCATCCACCGTGGGCGAAACTTCACCAGCAGCTATACGATATTTCACTTTGAGAGTGAAAATGGAGCGGTATCACTACGATTCATCAGCACAGACCCATTACGGAACATTCAATGACTATTTCTATATCGACTTTGAAAACCAGTCCGCACCTGTCACCTATACGGCAGCTGCCTACTGATTTTTGTCACTCCATAGAATACAGCCAAAAGTAAATTTGCATCATTATGAGTCTTAACCTTACACAATACCCGAATGGCCTTTGTTTCCTGAATAAGGTGACAGAGTTTGTGATGACCGCCAACTACAGCGTCACGATGTCGCTGATGATCGATCCAAACGGCTCGCCGGAGGAAATCTTTACCTGTAGATACCATCCCAACTTGAACGGGGTTATCTTTACAGACCTGACCGACATCGTGAAGGACTATGTGAAATCGACCGTGCCAATGGACGGGAATGATTTCGTCCAAGCCGATTTCATCAAGGAGTTCCAATTCAAGATAGAAGAAGACAATGGCGGACAACAGACAGGAAACTTTACGGTGGTCAACATTGCGGTCAACACCACGGAGACTGTGGAGTCGTGGTGTGCCTCTAATTTCCTCACTCACCAGGCAGCGCAGAAGCGCACCAATTACGAGTCACCCGAATGGCTGACTTGGCTTGACCTTGATGGCGACTACTCGCTGAAGGTTCGCTTCTACAAAAAGTCGGGTGGCAACGTGGAAGCCACCGTGAAAACCGACAGTGCCGAGGGCTGCTACACCGTCAATGTGGGGTATAGCCGCCTTATCCGTATGGTGAATATGTTACCGAGTCAGTTCAAAGGATATTATGACCTGATTTTGTGTGACGGTAACGATGAAGAGATAGCCTACCAGCGTTATCTTTACCATGAGCGTAGCGGCCAAGAGCATTACTATCTTATTGTCAATCCCATGGGTGGTGTTGACACTATTATCGCAGACGGTGCCAACGTGCTCAATCCTGACATGACCCTCAACTATGGGAGATACGGACTCCAATTCGTGCCCATCGACGATGCAGAGAATATACGAATGTGGAATCAGGCTCTATCGATTGAATGGCGTGAACGCTATTGGGTGCATGGCTTGATGTCGAAACGCGGCGAGGCAGCAGTCTATTTTGCCGAATCCGAGGCATACGAGAAAATCGTCATTGTCGGAGCCAGTTTCTCCATGTCAGACAAAGGCCAGTTGTCACAAACCTCTTTCGATTACATCATGTCTGAAGCCACTGAGATCGAGCTTGCCAGCGAGGAAAGAAGCCGAGGCCTCACACAGTCGGCAGCGGATGCCACCGAAGAACTCCACGACGAGACGACCAAGGTGTTTGTGACATTCAGCCACGGAGCGACCGACCCCGTGGTCATCCCTTCAGATGTGTTGTATATCCTGTTTGATTGGGATGAGAGCCAAAAGGTGGAAACAGTATATTACTTCGTAAACGGCTCAAAGGAAGGAGAGTTTACGCCAGGAGAGGATGAAAGCCCTGTCCAAATCAACATCAAGGAGGGCGTAAGCGTTCACTTCGAGACGGAAGGCCCGCTGGAATACTTGGAACTTAGGTATTACCCAATAAATAATTAACCATGGCAAAGATTCTGAAAGCGGTCGATTGGTATGTACACCTTGCGATGATAGTTTCCATCGGCATAGGTATCGCGGCCTTCATCATCCCCCCGACGGCGGTGATCGACCGCAGTGTGCTGTCGTTTATCGCTGAGATAACGGGAGCAGCCGCACTGTTGACTTTCCTGGTCAAGCTGCCCGAGTACATCGAAAAAGGTGGTACGGCAAGAGTGACGAAAGGCAACACAACCATCGAGGTCGGTGGCAAGAGCCATCACAACCGAGACGAAATCATTAACGAAAACGACAACCCAGAAGAAATTGAAGAGACATGAGACCAGAAGAAATTACAGCAGGCGACACCTTTCCAATCTCCTACAAGCATAAACAAGACGGTGTGCTGACAGACCTTCCTGAAGGATACGACCTTCTGTTTGGTTTGCGCCAGGAAGGAAACTCAAAAGTGATTATCTACAGCTATCGGAACGGCGAAATCGAAAACCCAGACAAAGGCGTTTACGTCAAGCGCATCGACCACGAGCTGTCGAAATCGCTTTCAGGGACAATCGTCATCGAAATGGTGATCTATAGCCGCGATGGTTCCGTGGTGCTGCATTGCGGCAAGCCCGTGAAAGTCGAAGTCCATCAAAGCTTCATGAATGAATATCTGGACATCGAATGATTGATTGCATCGAAATAGAGACCAACCCATGGCAGAACGAAATCGAGATTGGGGAAGCCGAAGCATTGGAGTTGACCATAGAGTCAGGCTTCGACATCGAACTGGAAGCCGAGCCGTCTGACGGGTCCGAAATCCACCTGGTTATCGCCGACATCGTTGACGAGTCGGAAGCCGATAACACGGCGTATGATTTCGAGACAGAGTTTTCCGCTGCCCCCAAGACTCTTGTGTATGTCGGTCCCGTGCTGCCCACCGTGGAGGTGGAATGGAGCACCGACGCATGGTTCCGTTCTGACGGATGGTTCAGGAGCGAAGCATGGTAACAAAACAAATCAAATGATATGGCAAAGAAAATAAAGATACCAGGCAGTGACCTGTTGCATAGCCTCGACCAACCTTGGGGAGGCGTAAACGATACCGATGAAACCATAGTGATCTACGGCGTCGAAATCCCGCCCGGTGCCGAATTTGGCATGAACCGTGGCGAGGTGGAGCGGTTCAACAAGGCGCAGTTGGCAAGCAAATCCGGCTACATGCGCATTCCACGCGAAAAGAACGAAAACGGCTTCTACTTCATCCAAGGCTTCGCTTCGCAAGCTGCAGCGGCCTTGTATGACGAAGACCAGGAAGAACATGCCGACCTCCTTCTGTTCACCGTTGAAATCCCCATCTCCACCGAACAGGACTCCTACGGATCCTATCTGTTCACGACCTTGGAACCGTCCGCAGACATCGTGGTCGCCGAGCCGACCCTGAATGTCAATTTCCGCTTCCATGCGGTCAAGGTGACCAACGGCGAACGCCTCAATATGGGCTCGAAAGGCACGCTGACCATCCAGCGAAGCCTCGACAACGGCAACACCTGGGAATCCTACACCTTGGCCAACGCCATCAATTCAACGGACTACAGCAATACCGAGACATACACCCAAATCAATCTCGGACCCTATCTGTCAAAGGAATACAGCCAACTGGTCAGAGTCAGGGCATCGTTCCGCTATGTGGACGAGAACGACGAGGAAAAGACGGCCAACTCCACATGGGTGCAAATCGGCAACACCGTCACCTACACACAGTTGTCGCTGACCTGCCTCCAGCCTTGGCACACGCCGATGTTTGCCGAAAACATCCGTGTTTCAGGCTTCCCGACAAACTACATGGTGTATGGCGCCGTGGCAAAGACCCTGCACATCCAAATCCAAGGTGCAGCGGCCAACCCGTTGCCGGTCGAATATCTGTTGGGCGTGTCCGACAACGGCGTGCAAGTCGTGCATGAGATTCCAGCAGCCGACGACAGCTATAAGATATTTGTCCATGGAGTCCGCACCGTGACGGCCTGGCTGACCTGCGATGACGGCCTTGGCGGAGAGCTTTCAAGCGAAGTGCTGGTCAACCGATTCATGGTGATAGACCCCGTTACGGCAGCTTACCCTGACAGACCATTCCTGTTGCTCCAGAATGTGGTCAGCCGGTTGAAGAACTATGTGCAGACCAAGATCTGCGACTATGCCGTTTTCAATCCCGTGGTCGATGGCGAAAGCATCGTGCCTGGCACCGACCCCGTGAACGTGCAGTTCTTCATGACCAGCTATTCGACCACATTCCCCAACGACCCGAACGTCACGGAATACTTCGCCTTCGAAAGTCTCGTTGTGCCAGGTGTGCGCCATTCGCTGACCACAACGATTGAAGTGGAGAGCGAATCGACGGACGACATCAACAGTTATTTCCGCGTGTGGCGAAAAGACGACGAGGATGTCATGCACAACTTCATGCTGGAGAGCATGAACGCCAGCAACATCAACATCGTGGTCGACAATTCCGACTCGTTTGCGCCGACCCTCGGAGCGACATTCGTGCTGAACCCGAAGGTGCGAAACAACTCGGAGTCAAACCCCGCCCGCATCCTCAATTCGCAAGCCAACAACGCCGAGATACCAAGCACCTTCCAAGGCTTCGATTTCGTCAATGACGGATGGGTCACCGCCGAAGACGGTACCAAGGTGCTGCGTGTGCTGGCAGGGGAGAGGCTGAACATCCAACTGAACCCGTTTGCCCAGTTCCTGTTGACCCCCGACTCGTCGATGACGATGGAGTTTGACATGAACGTGCGCAATGTGACCAACGAGGACGACCCCATCATCAGCCTTTTCGAGACGATCCAGGCGGGAATCACGACCAACTACCGTGGCCTTATCATCAGGCCGATGGAGGGCAACATCTACACCAAGACCAACACCATCGACAGCGAGACCAACTTCCGTTGGTGCGAGGAGAAACGCACACACATAAGCATCAACATCAACAATGCCGTTGTGCCTACCGTCAACGGTGACGGCCTCTATGACCCCGACAGGTTCACACCGGCACTATGGACTAAAGTGAGTCTTGACGAATGGCCGCAGTGGGTGCAACCGACTGGCGCACATGATGCATACAACGCTGGCGACAAAGTGACATTTGAAGGCCAACACTATGTCAGCCTTATCGATGGAAACGTGTGGTCGCCAACGGCATATCCGGCAGGCTGGCAACTGGAACCTTGATGATAATTAGGGCGTCCCGGCCAAGGCCGTCGGGCTAATACGTTCAGACATATTCGACTCACAAGAGGCGGTTTCGTCTCATACTCACTGCTATCCCATGACGCGGTTAGAAGGCTGGTGCCTTCTTTGAAATGGTCTCCACCAAATGCGGGTCCACATGGTTGGCATATCTTGTGGTCATGCTCAGGTCGTGATGATCCGCGTGCTGCATGACAGTGAGCGGGTCGATGCCCGATTTGAGCATTTCATTGATTCCTGTGTCTCTGAGGCTATAGAGTTGCATTTCATCAGGAAGATGCAACTCTTTTCGCATGGTGTCCCATTCCTTCCTGAAACGGCTGTACACAATCTGTTTCTTCCCCGTTTTGTAGCCGGTCCCGAAGAGAAAATCCTTCGGGCTGGCTTTGGCCGTCATCTTTCCGATGCTTTCACGGAGTGCAGGTGTCAGCGTGGCGATACGGTCATAGTGGGTCTTCGATTCGTCAGAGGTCACGTAAATGTAGCCCTCGGACAAATGAATGTCGCACACCCGCAATCGCCAGGCTTCCTTCGGCCTTACCAATGCGCTGAAGACCAATTGACACAATACAAGATAATTGGGCTCTTTTTCAAGGAAGTACGCGGCAATCTTCGCCCTTGAACTTGCAGGGATAAGCACGCGCTTCTTCGTCTCTTCGCGTTTCATCTTCATCGTGGCGAAGGGATTCTCCTTCGTGTAGCACTTGTCGACAGCCCATGAGAAGAAAGCGCGGGCTTGTTTCAGCCGATTATTGTAAGACCTCCCCGACAAACCTTTCTCCTTATTTATATAGTCCATGAATCGCACGGCCATCACCTTATTGAAGGCCGAACATTGCGCATTGGGGCAGACAGCGGCCAACCATTCCTTCAGCACTTTGCAGAAGGATTTGTAATTGATCACCGTATCAGGGCGAAGCTCCGACGATTTTTCTTTCAGGTAATCGTCAATCACCGCCTCGATAGGGGTGAAGAGCCTGGTGTTCTGTTGCTCTCCGAACGGAGTCCAACCACCCGCCAGCTTTGTGTTGATGCCACAAATGACTTTGTTGCAGTGAGCCTTGAAGTCGGCTGTACGCTGAAAGCGCTTCCTGAGCGCATTCATGCGGACGACCATCCGGCGCATGGTGCCGTTGCCGTCGAGGACATAATACTCGACAGACCATCCATGCGAAGGCTGGTGTCGTAAAACTGCGGGAATATAGTTGACTTGTAATCTCGAATTAGTTTCAGACATTTTTTTTTCTCCTTTTGCCTTGCGACAAATGGCGATAAAAAATCTGTGTCAATTCTGTGGCACTTGCTCCATTCCGTTGTTTCCAACGGAATGGTTTTCAATGCCTTGTGGGACGTACTGGACTCGAACCAGTGACCTCTGCCGTGTGAAGGCAGCGCTCTAAACCAACTGGGCTAACGTCCCGATAAAAGAGACGCGATGAATCGCGTCTCAAAAAAAGGTGGGGCGAACAAGGATCGAACTTGTGACCTCATGCCTGTCAAGCATGCGCTCTAAACCAACTGAGCTACCGTCCCGTTAGCGGCTGCAAAAATACGGCTTTTTCTGAAACCGACAAGATTTTTTCCGCTTTTTTTCAAAAAAATTCTACCTTTGTGCAATCAAATCTATATGTTATGAGATTTAAATACCTATTAGTCAGTTTGTTCCTTGTTTTTGGAACGCTTTCGTCTACGGCCCAAGAGAAGAAAAATTTCGACTTGGAAGACCTTTACATGCGCCCGACCTTCTATGCCAAGAGCGTTCGTGGTATGAATTCCATGAAGGATGGTAAGACCTTCGCTTCTTTTGAGAAGGGGCAACTCAACATCTACAATTACCAGACCGGTGAATTGGAACGCACTTTGTTCGGTGTTGCCGACCTCAGCCTGTATCCCGATTCGTTGCCTATTGGACTTCAAGATTATGAATTGAGTGCAAATGAAGCTAAGATGTTGTGCGCCACGGAGATGGAGAGTATTTATCGTCACTCTTTCCATGCCACTTATTATGTCTATGACTTCACGACCCAGACTTTGCAGCCGCTTTCCGACAACGGCAAGCAGCGTTTGGCCACTTTCTCGCCCGATGCGAGCAAAGTTGCTTTCATGCGCGACAACAACTTGTTCATCAAGGATTTGGAGACAGGGGAAGAAAAGCAATTCACCGCGGACGGCCTTTACAACCATATCATCAATGGCGCACCTGACTGGGTTTACGAGGAGGAATTCAGTTTCTCGCAGGGCTTTTGTTGGTCGCCCGACAGCAAGAAGATTGCCTTCATGAGGTTTGACGAAACCCATGTGCGCGAGTTCCAGATGGAGGAGTTTGAGGGCCTTTATCCCGATTGGTACAGCTTCAAGTATCCCAAGGCTGGAGAAGACAACTCCATCGTTGAAATCTATGTTTATGACCTCGAAAGCGGCACGACGGTGAAGATGGACACGGGTGCGGAAACCGACATCTATCTGCCTCGTATCGCTTGGACGAAAGATGCCAATGTGCTGGCCATCCAACGCCTCAACCGTCATCAGAACCATTTGGAAATTTTGGCCGCCAATGCCACCACGGGCAAAAGCCGCGTGTTTTATGACGAGTCCAACGACTATTACATCGATATCACCGATGATTGGCATTTTCTTGAGGACGGCAAGACCTTCCTGATGACCTCTGAGCGAAGCGGCTACAACCACATTTATCTTTACAGAATGGATGGAACTTTGGTGAAGCAACTTACCGACGGCCTTTGGGATGTGACCCGTGTATATGGCTTCGATGGCAAGGAAGTGTATTTCCAAGCAGCGAAGAATACCCCTGTCGACCGTCAAATCTACGCTGTCAACCTGAAAGGCAAGATGCGCGAGGTGATAGATCGTCCGGGCACAAACCAAGCCCGTTTCAGCAACGACTTCAGCTACCTTATCAATATAAACTCCAGTGTCAGCCAACCGAGACAATTCGAACTCTACACCAACAAGGGCAAGTTGGTGCGCGTGTTGGAGGACAACCATGAATTTGCCGAGAAGTTGAAAACTTTCAACTTGGGTGAAAAGAGACTTATGAAGATCAGCGACCCGGCTTTCACCTTGCCTGACGGCACCCAAGTCGATGTGGATGCTTGGCAGATTTTGCCCCCCGACTTTGACCCTGCCAAGAAATACCCTGTGCTGATTTATGTGTACGGCGGTCCTGGCCACCAGACGGTGAACAATTCATGGGCCGACAGCGATTACTGGTGGCTGCAGCTGCTCGCCCAGCACGGTATTATCAGCGTGTCCATCAACAACCGAGGTAGTGGGGCACAGGGCGAAGTTTTCAAGAAGATGACCTATCTGCAACTCGGCAAGTTTGAGACTGAGGACATGATTACTTTGGCCAAGTATATGGCTAAGCAGCCTTATGTGGATGCTGACAGAATCGGTATTTATGGTTGGAGCTATGGCGGCTTCATGGCTGCCAACGGTATCACTAAGGGCGCTGATGTCATCAGTACTGCCGTTTCGGTGGCCCCTGTAACCAACTGGCGCTACTACGACAATGTTTACACCGAGCGTTTCATGCGCACGCCGCAGGAAAATCCCGATGGCTACGACCTTAACTCGCCCGTTCACAACACGGCAATGATCAAGGGCAACTACCTGCTTTGCCACGGCAGCGGCGACGACAATGTTCACTACCAGAATGCGATGGAGCTCATCAAGTCTATGGTCAGCAACGGCAAGCAATTTGATTTGATGATTTATCCCAACAAAAACCACGGCATTTATGGCGCCTACGAATACGGCAGCGGGGAAAGCCGCATGCACCTGTTCAACAAGATTGACAACTTCTTGTTTGAGCATTTGCTTGGGAAATGATTCCGAAGTATTATAAACGGTGTTGGCCCGACAGCTTGCTGTCGGGCCAACACCGTTTTAATGGCGCTTCGTGTATTTCTTCTTTATAATCTCGAATGAGTTGCCCACCAATTCCCTGATTATGTCATCGTCATGGCATTCTTTGATTCGTATGCCTATCCAGTGCTTCGGACTCAGGTTGAAAGGATGGCAGAAACAATTGCTGCTTTCAAGCAGGTCGGGAATCCGCTCAGGCTGGCATTTCACCGATACCACATCGAAAGCCTCGATGTTAAAATAGCAGAATATGTGGCCGCAAACATAAAATACCAGAATGGTGTCGCCACCCTTGAATTTGCTGAAGGGCAGCTTTTCTTCCACCTCGCCTAATGATAGGCAATAGTCTCTTAGTTCTTCGATGTTCATTTTTCATCTCATCATGCAACCTGCAAAAATAGTAAAAATAATGAGGCAATAATTGTTGATGAGTTGGTTGGGCTTCCCCATTATTAGTGGTTTCCGGTCAGTATTTTCATCAATATTAGGTAAAAATCGGTTGTTTTTTTTCTGTTACTTTTGCAGTCATAAATCAAAACAAACATGGCACATCATCACGAACACGAATGCCGCTCACACGAGCACCACGGACATCATCATCGCGAAGGCGGCTTGAAAAGGCAAATCGTCAGGATTGCCGTCACGGTGGTTTTGCTGGTTGCGGCGGTTATAATTGAAAAACACTGCGACTTGTCCACTTGGCAGCTACTCCTCATTTATCTGGTCCCATACCTGCTCATCGGTTTCGGTACTCTCAAAGAAGCCGCCGAAGGCTTGATGCACGGCGAGGCCTTCAACGAGCATTTCCTCATGTCACTCGCCACCATCGGGGCACTTTGTATCGGTTTTCTGCCGGGTGCCGAAACGCAGTTTCCTGAAGCGGTCTTCGTCATATTGTTTTTCCAAATAGGAGAGCTTTTCGAAAGCTATGCCGAAGGCAAAAGCCGCGAAAGCATTGCCCACCTCATGGATATTCGGCCGGATGTGGCTCATGTGGAACGCGATGGGAAAGTTGAAAGCATGAGCCCTGAGCAAGTTGGGGTGGGAGAGACCATCGTTATCAAACCGGGCGGAAAAGTGCCTTTGGACGGCATTGTCATCGAAGGCAATACCACCATGAACACGGTTGCGTTGACAGGTGAGAGTTTGCCTCGCGAAATCGCAGAAGGAGACGAGGTGGTTTCGGGTTGTCTCAACCTCTCTGGCGTTATCAAGGTATGCACCACGAAGAGTTTCGGAGAGAGCACTGTCTCCAAAATTATACATTTGGTGGAAAACGCCACCGAAAACAAGTCGAAGAGCGAAACTTTCATCACCCGATTTGCCCGTGTTTATACGCCTGTTGTGGTTTTCGCTGCGGTGGCGTTGGCTTTGTTGCCTCCGTTGTTTTCGGGCGACTTCATCGGCACTTTTTCCACATGGCTCTACCGCGCTTTAATGTTCCTCGTGGTGTCCTGTCCTTGCGCTTTGGTCATCAGCGTTCCGCTCACATTTTTTGGCGGCATTGGCGGTGCTTCGCGCAAGGGCATACTCGTCAAGGGTGCGAACTATATGGATGTGTTGGCCAAGATCGGTACTGTGGTCTTCGACAAGACGGGTACGCTCACGCATGGTAGGTTTGCTGTTACTGCGGTACATCCAAAACAGTGCGATGAGTGTCACTTGCTGCATCTCGCTGCCCATGCGGAGCATTATTCAACGCACCCCATTGGGGCTGCTTTGCGCGACGCTTTCCCTGACGAGGCTGCCGATGGCTGCAAGTTGAGCGAGGTGGAGGAGATTGCCGGTCAAGGAATCAAGACTAAGGTGGAAGGCTGGACGGTTTATGTGGGCAATGTGAAGATGATGGAAGCCGTGGGCGCGCAATGGCACGACTGCGATCATGCGGGAACCATCATCCATGTCGCTATCGATGGTGAGTATGCGGGTCATATCGTCATCAATGACAAGGTCAAGGAGGATAGTGCGGAGGCCATTGCCTTGTTGAAATCTTTAGGAATAAGCCGCACCGTAATGCTCACCGGCGACCGTGAGGAAGTCGGGGAGGAGGTGGCACGGGAACTCGGCCTGACCGAATACCATGCCGAACTCTTGCCCGCCGACAAGGTGAATTATGTTGAAAAATTACTCCAAGAAAAGCAAGCGGGACGGCAACTTGCTTTTGTGGGCGACGGCATCAATGATGCTCCTGTTTTGGCCCGTGCCGATGTGGGTATTGCCATGGGCAGTCTCGGCAGTGATGCCGCCATTGAAGCTGCCGATGTGGTCTTGATGGACGATAAGCCCTCGAAGATTGCCCTCGCCGTCCGTATCGCAAGGCGCACATTACGTATTGCCAAGCAAAATGTGTGGTTTGCCATCGGTGTGAAAGTACTGGTGCTGCTGCTGGCCGCTTTCGGCATAGCCACCCTATGGATGGCCGTTTTCGCCGATGTGGGGGTGACGGTGTTGGCTGTGCTCAATGCCATGAGGGCATTGAAAATGGAGCAATAAAAAAAGAGGTGATTCACCTCTTTTTTTATTGCTCATATAATGATTCAAATTACAGGGAGTAACCGAGGCCTATGAATAAACCATTGGTCTTTAAAGTAACATTGTCGCTCTTGACTTGGTCGATTAGGCCAAGACGATAGCCGCCAAACAGGTTGAATTGGCTGAACTTCACATTGGCACCAAACACAGCATAGAGGTTGAAGCGGTTCATGAAACCATTGTCACCGTACCAGTTGATGTCTGTGTCGGTTAGTTGGGTGCTGCCTAAAAAGGTTTTGGTGTTGGTGTTGCCAGTGAGGGCAAAAGTTATCATGGGACCTACAAAAGGTGAAACCTTGAGGTCGCGATTGATGTCGATGCCGTAGTTGAGCATCACGGGAATGTCGATCATGGTTTGTGTTTCTTTGGTCTTAATGTTACCATTAAGCGCAGATTCGCTTCCCATATTCATACGGAATTGGGCACCGGCGGCCACACCAATGCCTTTGGTCAAGTCAAAGTTCTGGGTGAATCCGACAAAGAAACCTTGGTAATTGTCGCTGGTGTTGCCCGAAACGAAGGTCTCAGGAGCATAACCCACATTGATGTTAGTTTGTGCCTGCACATTTCCGGCAACGAACATTGCGGCTACAAGAGCCACGATTGCTAATACTTTTTTCATTTTGTGATGATTTAAGTTATTGATTGTTATGTTAATGCAGTTGCTTTTTCAATTAGTGTACTACTTCTTTTGTCCGTTTTTGTCTTGTTTCCAACCGCAAAAGTACATATTTTTAGGTTAGAAAAGTTTCTTTGAGGAGAAAAAAACATAAGGTCATGTTTAACGAGATTGTTTTTCCCCTATCTTTGTGCTGTCAAGCCCTAAGCCAAACAAGATGAAAACACGGTTGTTCCTCCATGATATCCGTTATTGCCCCAAGAGGTTAATGATGGCGTACACACCCACCTTGACGGATACAATCACCTGGAAAACAGTTTCTTGGGATGGATAGCCGAGAAAGTGAAATAAACCAAAAAAATGACTGCAATGGATCTGGAAAGATACGACGGCCAATGCGTTAGGATTACAGACCTGAATGGTGATGTCTTCGACGGCATTTGCTTCTACAACAATTCGGCGTATAATGAGCACGAGTTCGGTCGCTGCGAAGATAGCCTTCAGATTGTCAACTTCAATTTCTATCGTAGCGATATTAAGGAAATAGAAAGTTTGGAAGACCATTCGGGCCCATACGGAAAGTTTCTTGACCTTTTGGGGAAGCTTGAGGAAATGAATGTTGAAGATGGTATTGACAGTATTCAGGATGTGCTTTTCTGCGAGGAGCATGAACACATCCTGCGTATGCTGCGCTGTTTGGACCATTATTTCGACCCCCAAAACCATCGAGACTTTCCATGCCGAAAGGAGACCTGTGACGCCCTTCTTGAGCTGGAGAATTTCACCGACGATGAAACTGTCAAAAAGGAAACGAACCGGCTTTTAGCCAAGTGGGGACAGGCCTGCGCAAAAGACAATGAATAGTCAAAGCGCATAAAAACGCTAAGCCGCGCGAGGGCGGTTCATTACCCTTTCTCTTTCTGTATCAATGCTTTTGAGGCCGTTAAAAATCACATCTGCTTCAATTGTTCGACATAATCGTCGATGCGATGCAACTCTGTCGGGATGTCGATTTTTTGTGGACAGTGCTCTACGCATTGTTGGCAGCCTATGCAGTGGCTGGCTTGGCGCAGAGATGGGACATTCCTGTCGTAGCCGACCAGAAATGCGCGTCGCATCTTTTTGTATTCCTTGGCTTGCGGGTTGCCTGCGGGCATCATGCCTTCCGTGATACAATCATTGTAGTAGGTGAAAATGATGGGAATGTTGAGGCCGTAGGGGCAGGGCATACAATAGTTGCAACTGGTGCAAGGCACGGTCTTCAACTCCACAAATTCCTCAGCTACTTTCATCAAAAACTCATTTTCCGCAGGCGTAATGGGCCGCAATGGTGAGTATGTCGCCACATTCTGCTCCAAGTGTTCCATGTAAGTCATGCCGCTCAACACGGTGAGGATTCCCTCAGGTGTACCTGCATAGCGGAAAGCCCAGCGTGCCACAGGGGTTTCAGGCTCATGTTCTTTCATCTGTTTCACGATAAAGTCGGGAAGTCCGGCCAGCCGCCCTCCGAGCAAGGGCTCCATGATGACTGCGGGAATGCCACGGCGGTGCAGCTCGTTGTAAAGATACGAAGCGTTGGTGTTGCGGTCGTTGATGCGTTTGGCATAATTCCAATCTACATAGTTCATCTGGATTTGGACGAAATCCCAATGGTATCTGCCTTCGTCGTGCCATTGCAACAACATGTCGAAGATACTCACATCACCGTGATAGGAAAAGCCAAGATTGCGGATGCGGCCCGCCGACTTTTGCTCCACGAGCCAGTCAAGGATACCGTTGTCCATAAAACGGGCGTTGAAAAGTTGCTCGCTGCTCAGGTCGTTGGTCTCGCCGCCAATGCTGTGCAGCAGCAAGTAGTCGATATAGTCCGTTTGCAATTCTTTCAGCGAATTTTCGAACATGGCCTTTGAGCTTTCCCTGTCCCATGTGGAAGGGCTGAAATTGGACAGTTTCGTGGCAATGTAATACGACTTGCGCGGATGTCGCGCCAAGGCGATGCCGGTGGCGCGTTCCGACAGCCCCTTGCAGTAGGCTGGCGAGGTGTCGAAATAATTCATTCCATGCTCAAGGGCATAGTCAATCTCTTGGTTGACGAGCTCTTGGTCGATGGGGGAGTCGGGATGGTCGCGCATGGTGCCGCCTGCTTCAACGGGTAGGCGCATCATACCGTAACCCAACAGGGATACTTTGTCGCCTGAGTTGGGGTTGGTGCGATAAGTCATCTCACCCTGTCCGTCTATGATATCACCAACGATAGGATTCTCTTTTTCGTTGGATTGGCAGGCGGAGAGTACCACCGAGGTCGCTACTGCCGCGCCGCCTAAATGCTTTATGAAGTCTCTTCTATCCATTGTTTCTTGATTTGTTTATTGTTATTTGAACTGTCGTTACTTCGTGTCATTCCGAGGAGTAACGACGAAACAATCCGAGGAATAAATTCGCTGTCTGGACCGCTTCGTTCTTCGCAATGACGCAAAGCGTGTCCCTGCTTCTATCTGATTTGGTGCATTTCGTTGCCTTCCACATAGATAGCACTAAAAGGTCGGGCGGGACAGAGGTGCTCGCAGGCACCGCAGCCTATACATTTGTTCTCATCCACAGCAGGCACTTTGACGGTGCCATCGGTGCCATTGTAGTCCACCATCATGATGGCGCCTGTGGGGCAGTGGCGCGCGCAGTTGCCGCAACTGACACCATCGGTCAATACCACGCAGTTTTCTTTGATCCACACGGCGTGGCCAACATGAATGGATGTTTTTTTCTCGCGCGTGATGGGCTTTATGGCTCCGGCGGGGCATACTTCGCCGCATCGTGTGCATTCGGGACGGCAGTAGCCACGCTCAAACGATAGGATGGGTTGCATGAAGTGCAGCAAATCGGTGGAGGGGCGCAACACATTGTTCGGACAACTCGTTACGCAGAGTTGACACGCCGTGCAATGGCGTTGCAGGTGACGGGTCGAGACCGAGCCGGGGGGCGTAACCTGCGTTTGACGCTTTGGCGCTTTCTTGTCTTCGATGACGGCCAGTCCGCCGTCCACTTTCACCTTAGCTTGTGCCAAAGCCGCAGTGGTGCCGGCTATGGCTGTGGCAGTCAAGAAGGCGCGGCGCTCGGTGTCTACGGTTTTTGACTCTCTTTTGGGCTTCTTAACGGTGTAATGTAGCGCGTCGAACTTGCATTTGGCCAAGCAGTCGCCGCATACCACGCAGCGCGAATGGTCCACCGTACCGTTTTTGAAATCAATGGCTTGGGCCTTGCAGTTCTTTTCGCAGAGACTACAGTTCTTGCACTTGTCCTTGTCGAAGCGGACGCGCAGCAGTGAGAAACGCGAGAAGAGACTGAGCATGGTGCCCACAGGGCAAATTGAGTTGCAATAAAGGCGGCCTTTCCACGCCGCCACCGCAGCCAATATTAATAAGGTGAGGAAGGCCACAACGAAAGTCGTCACGCTGCGCATCCAGATTTGCACTTCGGTGAAGTTGTAACGGCCGTTTGCGGCATCTATGCTGGCCAGCCAATTGTTGAGCATATCATAAAGCGGCTTGAACAAGCTGTTGACGACACGACCGTAAGCGCTGTAAGGCGCAAATAAGGTGGTGACTGGCGCGAAGCCGATGATTATGGCGGTGATGAAAAAGACCAAGAAACCATAACGCAACCATTTGTATTCTTTTGCGTAAGCAAATCGGTTTTTCTTCACTTTGCCGCCAATCCACGAAAAGAAATCCTGCATGATGCCCAAAGGGCATACAACGCTGCAATAAATTCTTCCGAAAAGCAAGGTGGCGATGATGAGCAGGGCCAACACGCCGAAGTTCAAGGCCATGAGGGCGGGCAGGAACTGGATCTTGGCCACCCAACCGGCCCAAAGGTGCACATGGAACCCGATACCGAGTAGCAGTAGGGTTGCCAAGGCCATCACGACTACTTGAAGGCAGATTCTGATTTTTCGTAACATAGTGTATTGTTTTTGAGCTAGTTATAAATTCTTTGACGAGAGGTGCAGGCTATCCGCTGTCTTTTGGCTTGCGAATAGACTTCTCGTGTCTTTTAACGATAAAAATGCTCACTTCATAGAGCAGGTAAATGGGCAGGGTGACGAGAGTCAGGGTCATGGCGTCGCCTGTTGGAGTGATGACGGCTGCCACGATGGCGATGCCCACAATGGCGTGCCGGCGGTATTTCTTGAGCGTGTCAGCATGTAGTAATCCGGCCTTGGCCAAGAGATGGTTGACGACGGGAATTTCAAACAGGATGCCCATCAGCAGGCTGAGCAGGAGAAGGGTGGAGATGTAAGACGAAAGTGAGATTTGATTTTTCACTTCGGCATACACTTGGTAATTGTTCAGGAAACGGAAGGAAAAAGGGAAGATGATAAAGTAGTTCATCAGCACGCCGAGGAGAAACAGCAGCGTTCCCCATATTATTATAGGTGCGGCATGGCGTTTCTCCTTGTCGTAGAGGGCAGGAGCGACAAAGCCGTAAAGCTGCACGATGAGGTAAGGCGAGGTCAGCACCAATCCCGCCCAGAGCGCCACTTTGATGTGTGTCATGAACTGCGCCGCCAATTCCGTGTTGATGAACGAAGCTTGGAAACTTCCGGGACACAACGACTGCCAGCCTGTGCGTTCACAGAGCCAAGCCAAGCCTCGATACAAGAGGAAGTCGTCCGTCGAAGGGGCAAACAGCAGGCCAAACAACGCTTCCTTGAAGCAGAAGGCCGCTACAGCCCCAATGGCCCAGACTATCAAGCAGCGGAGCAGTACTTTCCGAAGCACATCCAAATGGTCCCAGAAAGAACTGACTTCGCGTCCACTCATTCCTTGGTTAGGTTTGTGTCTTTATTCTCTTTGTTTTCAGGCTCATCTACGCCGTTCATGCCTTCCTTGAAGCTCTTTACGCCTTTGCCCATGCCTTTCATCAGTTCCGGGATCTTTTTGGCGCCGAAGAGCAGCAGGACGATTAACGCGATGATGAGGATTTCGCCCCATCCGATAGTTAAGAGAGTCATATGCTTATTGATTAGGATTATTTTCTGCAAAGATAGGAAAAATGGCAACAAAAAAACCGCAACGGTGCGGTTTTTGGATTATTTCGGTAAAGTGTGCCAAAATCAGAACGTGTAGCGGATGCCCAAAGCATAGTCTTTCCACCGGAATACAGCGTTAGGGATAAGATATAAGCATGGACGAAAGTCCAATGAAAGTTGGAGAGGGATGGCATCGAAATGATAGTCCATACCAATTTGCCCTACTACGCCAACTCCGCCTGAAAAGTAAAATGATTTGTCATAGGAGAACAGTTCCACTCTGGGACCAAAACCAAAATACCACCCGAGATTTTTAACGGCAGGAATTTCATACGCCAGTTGATAGACACCCACCAAATACAAATTTCCTATTCTATAAAAATCATCAAACCTGTAACCCAGATCAGCCTCAATACGATGTGAGGCACCTAAACTTCGCTGGTAGGAGATTTCTCCACAGTACCATTGGTTACCACCGCTAAGGCGAACACCAATCGCATTGTTTTGTGCACTTGCAGCTAAACCAAAGCCAATGACAGCAAACAAAATGAGCAATATTTTCTTCATGTTAGATGTGTTTTGTAAAGAGAATGACTATTGTAATATTTACGTGGCAAAGGTATAAAAAAAACTGGACGGGAAAGTTTTTTTTCAGTAATTATGTCGCAGTAAAAGAAAAAGTTGTACTTTTGCAGCCTCAAATTAAATCCAATAAGTACAAACCATTTAAAAGAAGGAAGTGTTTTAAAATGATTATTATTCCTGTAAAAGAAGGCGAAAGCATCGACAGAGCTTTGAAGCGCTACAAGAGAAAGTATGAAAAGACCGGCGTTGTTAGAGAATTGCGCGCCCGTCAGCAGTTCACCAAGCCTTCGGTCATCAAGCGTGCGCAGTTGATGAAGGCCATCTATGTGCAGAAACTCCGTCAGGCTGAAGAGAATATGTAATTCTCCCGCTTAGGAAAATAATTTTTTTAGGCAAACTTCGCTGTGAATTGGTAAATTTTTACTAATTTTACGGCGAAGTTTTTTCTTATGCTCATCGACCAGTTCATACAATACATCGAAGCGGAAAAACGGTTCTCGTCGCTCACGGTAAAAGCCTACCGCCGCGATATGGAGAAGTTCGCCATTTATGTTCATAATGAGTATGAATCGGACGACCTTGCCAAAGTGACAGTGCTCATAGTGAAGTCCTATTTGGTTAGGCTCAAGGAGCAAGGGCTGGCCAACCGCAGCATTAACAGAAAACTCTCCACCTTACGCAGTTTTTATAAATACTGTCTCCGCGAGCGCTTTATCGACAAGTCGCCCATGACGGGCGTTAGGGCGCTGAAGCAACCTAAGAACTTGGTCAAGTTCGTCGCCGAGGCAGATATTGATAAGGTGTCGTTTGACGGGGGCGACGACTTTCCCTCTTTGCGCGACTGCTTGATCTTCGAGCTGCTCTACCAAACGGGAATGCGTCAGGCCGAGCTGCGCAGGTTGCATGACGCTGATGTCGACAAAGTTGGAATGCTGTTGAAAATTCACGGCAAACGCAATAAAGAGCGCATTGTTCCGTTGTCAAGGCAGATGATACAGTTGATAGGCCAATATCAGACATTGCGCGACCAAGCCTTTACGAGCAAAGCCGACCGGCTGTTGCTTAACGACAAAGGGGAGGAGATGTCGCCGCACTATGTATATAATAAGGTGCATCGCTTGCTTGAAGGCGTTACCACGCTGAAGCAGAAAAGCCCGCATGTGCTGCGCCACACCTTCGCCACTCATCTTTTGGACGAAGGCGCCAGTCTTGTGGCCATACAGAAGTTGCTCGGGCACGAAGACTTGGCCACTACGCAGGTTTATGCCCATAATACCATCGAACAACTTAAAAAAATCCATAAACAAGCCCACCCGAAAGGGTGAAAAAAAGAAAGGAGCTCATCATGAAAGTTATGATCAATTCAGTTCGCTTCAAGGCTGACCAAAAACTTGAAGAATTCATTACGCAGAAAGTGGAAAAACTCTGCGCCAAGTACAGTGAGGTGATCAGTGCCGAGGTTTCGCTGAAACTCGACAACACCGACACACCTGAAAACAAGATTGCCGATGTCCGACTGGTGCTGCGTGGCGACGACCTGTTTGCCAGCAAGCAGAGCAAGACTTTTGAGGAATCCATCGACAACTCCATCGACGCATTAAAGAGGCAATTGGAGAAATACAAGGGTAAAATCACCAAATAAACCCTTTCGGGAAAGCCGAAAAAAACACCATTGAAAACAAAGAGCCGGCCCCAAAAGAAGGGTCGGCTTCTTTTAGGCAAAAAATGTAATTATTTATAATGTTGATTGTCAATGCAATATAATACAAGAAAGATTTTTTTTGAAAAAAATGCAGAAAAAGCATTGTCAATTCAAGAAAAGTCTCTATTTTTGCACACCTTTTCAGAAGAGGGAAGGGCGGTCAAAAGAAGCCGAATGTTCTTTCACATCATGCCGGTATAACTCAGTTGGTAGAGTAGCTGATTTGTAATCAGCCTGTCGGCGGTTCGAGTCCGTCTACCGGCTCAGTTAGAACTGGGGGAGTCGCATAGTGGCAATTGCAACAGACTGTAAATCTGTCCGGGAATCCGTTCGGTGGTTCGAGTCCACCCTCCCCCACAAGTCAAGCGGAAGTAGCTCATTTGGCAGAGCGAAAGCCTTCCAAGCTTTAGGTGGCGGGTTCGAGCCCCGTCTTCCGCTCAGATGAATAGACAAGCCGATGTAGCTCAGCGGTAGAGCACTTCCTTGGTAAGGAAGGGGTCGGGAGTTCAATTCTCCCCATCGGCTCGATTTTTTGTGGATAAGATTTCATAACCTTAAATAGAAAAGTAAAATGGCAAAAGAAAAATTCGAAAGAACTAAACCGCACGTCAACATCGGCACTATCGGCCACGTTGACCACGGCAAGACCACTTTGACCGCTGCTATCACCCTGCACCTTGCAAAGAAGGGTCTGTCAGAGATCAAGAGTTTCGACTCCATCGACTCCGCTCCGGAAGAGAAGGAAAGAGGTATCACCATCAACACCGCTCACGTTGAGTACCAGACCGAGAATCGTCACTATGCTCACGTTGACTGCCCTGGTCACGCTGACTATGTGAAGAACATGGTTACTGGTGCTGCCCAGATGGACGGTGCTATCATCGTTGTTGCCGCCACCGACGGTCCCATGCCTCAAACCCGTGAGCACATCCTGCTCGCCCGTCAGGTTGGTGTGCCGCGCCTCGTGGTGTTCCTGAACAAGTGCGACCTTGTTGATGATGAAGAGTTGCTGGAGTTGGTTGAGATGGAAGTCCGCGACCTCCTCGGCAAGTATGATTTCGATGCCGACAATACACCCATCATCCGTGGCTCCGCTTTGGGTGCTTTGAACGATGATCCGAAATGGTCTGGTAAGATTGACGAGTTGATGGAAGCTTGCGACACTTGGATTCCTGAGCCTCAGCGTGCTGTTGACAAGCCGTTCCTGATGCCTATTGAGGACGTGTTTTCCATCACTGGCCGTGGTACTGTTGCAACCGGTCGTATCGAAACTGGTATCATCCATGTGGGCGACCCCGTTGAAATCCTCGGCATGGGTGCTGAAAAGCTGAAATCAGTTGTTACCGGCGTTGAGATGTTCCGTAAGCTTCTGGACGAAGGTGAAGCTGGCGATAACGCTGGTCTGTTGCTCCGTGGTATCGACAAGGACGAAATCCGCCGTGGTATGGTTATTGCCAAGCCCGGTTCGGTGAAGCCTTACCACCACTTCAAGGGTCAGGTTTATGTCCTGAGCAAGGAAGAAGGTGGCCGTCACACCCCGTTCCGTAACAAGTATCGTCCTCAGTTCTACTTCAGAACCACTGACGTTACCGGTGAAATCACGCTTCCTGAAGGCATGGAAATGGTCATGCCCGGCGACCATGTCACCATTGATGTTAAGTTGATTGCCGACATCGCCATGGACAAGGGTCTCCGCTTCGCTATCCGTGAAGGTGGTCGTACCGTTGGCTCCGGTCAGGTAATTGAGATCATTGACGATTAATACATAATCAAAGTTGTAAGGGTGGGGCAAACACCCACCCTTATTCTACGGGTGTAGCTCAGTTGGTAGAGCATCGGTCTCCAAAACCGAGTGTCGAGAGTTCGAGCCTTTCCACCCGTGCTTTTTGTTAAGGTTCAATAAGAAGATGAAAATAATAAACTACATTAAGGAGTGCTACAATGAGCTCAAAGAGAAGGTCAGTTGGCCGACTTGGCATGAGCTGAGAAGTAGCGTTTTGGTTGTGTCCATTGCTTCCCTGATAATCGCCTTGGTGGTTTTCCTGATGGACATTTCCTTCAAGAATCTGTTAGAAGCGTTTTATAAACTGTTCTGATAGATGGATTGAATCTTGATGAGCATTTATCGGCTAACTATTTAATTTTGATTGGAAGATGAGCGACACGAACGAGAGAAAGTGGTATGTGGTTAAGGCCATCTCTGGTAAGGAGAAAAAGGTTAAGGAATACCTTGAGTCCGAAATCAAGATGCTGAACCTGCAGGACCTTATCCCTACGGTCTTGATTCCGACTGAGAAGTACTTCGAGGTGAAGAACGGCAAGAAGGTGTGCAAAGAGCGCAACTACCTGCCGGGCTATGTGCTTGTGGAGGCCGTATTGGTTGGCGAGGTGGTTCATGTCATTAAGAATGTTCCAAATGTACTTGGTTTTCTGGGTACGAATGGCGATCCCGACCCGTTGCGCCCTCAAGAGGTGAAACGAATCTTAGGCAAGGTCGACGAGCTCCAAGGCATGGGTGCAGGCAGCGATGTCACATTCATGGTGGGGCAGTCTGTCATTGTCAATGATGGTCCTTTCAGCACTTTCAACGGCATCATCGAAGAGGTGAATGAAGAGAAGAAGAAGCTGAAGGTGGCTGTTAAGATTTTTGGTCGCAAGACGCCGTTGGAATTGAGTTTCTTCCAAGTGAAGTTGGAAAGCTAAGCTGGTTTGTGCGAGTTAAATTGTTGCCTAATTACACTTAAATTAAGGATTTAGAAATGGCAAAAGAAGTAAGCGGATTAATTAAATTGCAAATCAAAGGAGGAGCTGCGAATCCCGCCCCGCCCGTCGGTCCCGCTCTGGGTTCGAAGGGTGTGAACATCATGGAATTCTGCAAGCAGTTCAACGCGCGTACACAGGATCAGGCTGGCAAAGTGTTGCCCGTGATCATCACTGTGTATAAGGACAAGTCTTTCGATTTCATCGTAAAGGCTTCTCCTGTGGCCGTCTCCATCGTCGAGGCTGCGAAGATCAAAGGAGGCTCCAAGGAACCCAACCGTTCGAAAGTCGGTTCGTTGACTTGGGACCAAGTGAGAGAAATCGCCACCAATAAGATGAAGGATATGAACTGCTTTACCGTTGAGGCCGCCATGTCAATGGTAGCTGGAACGGCACGCAGCATGGGCGTGAAGATAACCGGCGAATCACCTTTAAAGAAAGACTAAGATCTTTCGTGCATTTGTAGAACACAAAAAAGTTAGTTAAATGTCAAAAGTTACTAAACAGAGAAAAGAAGCTTTGGCTAAGTTCGACAAAAGCAAGAGTTACTCCTTGAGTGAAGCTGTTGATATCGTAAAACAAATCACCTACACCAAATTCGATGCTTCGGTTGACTTGAACATCCGTTTGGGTGTTGACCCCCGCAAGGCCAATCAGATGGTCCGTGGTTCGGTCACGCTCCCTCACGGCACGGGTAAAGTCGTCCGTGTTCTGGTTCTTTGCGACCCGGACAAGGCTCAAGAAGCTTTAGACGCTGGTGCTGATTTCGTTGGTCTGGATGAGTACATCCAAAAGATCAAGGACGGTTGGACGGATATTGACATTGTGATCACCACTCCTAACATCATGCCTAAGGTGGGTGCCCTGGGTCGTATTCTCGGTCCCCGTGGTTTAATGCCCAACCCCAAGACAGGTACTGTTACGATGGACGTCGCAAAGGCTGTTCAAGAAGTGAAAGCCGGTAAGATCGACTTCAAGGTCGACAAGTACGGCATCATCAATGCTGGAGTCGCTAAAGTAAACTTCTCTCCGGAAAAGATTTTTGATAACGCCAAGGAGCTGATCCAAGCCGTTATCAAGTTGAAACCAGCCGCTGCTAAAGGTACATATGTGAAGAGCATTTATATCTCTAGCACGATGAGTCCAGGGGTGCAGATCGATGTCAAATCAGTAGCAAACTAAATTGAAAGGAAGTTATTGAAATGAGAAAAGAAGATAAACAAGTCCTCATCGACTCCATCCTCAGTGAATTGAATGCCTGCCCCAATTTCTATCTGACCGATGTCTCTGGCCTCAATGCCGAGAAGACAAACCAGCTTAGAAGGCAGTGCTTCAACAGTGGTGTGAAAATGATCGTTGTGAAGAACACATTGCTCCATAAGGCTATGCAGCAGATGGACAAGGAGTATGAAAACCTGTATGATGTTCTGAAAGGATCAACTGCGCTGATGCTTTGCGAGACCGGCAACGCTCCCGCCAAGCTGATCAAGAGTTTCCGCAAGACCAGTGACCGTCCCATTCTGAAGGGAGCCTTCATCGAGGAGTGCTGCTATGTCGGCGACGATATGCTCGACGCCCTCTGCAACATCAAGTCGAAGAACGACCTCATTGCCGATGTCATTGCCTTGCTGCAATCGCCGATGAAGAACATCGTCAGCGGCTTGCAGTCGGGTGGCCACAAGCTGAGCGGTATTCTCGAAACTTTGTCTGAAAGACCAGAATAAATATCGAATGTGAATCATTCAAACCATTAAAAGAAAGTATTAACAATTTAAATAGAATTAAAAATGGCAGATCTTAAAGCTTTTGCTGAACAATTAGTCAATCTTACCGTGAAGGAAGTGAACGAACTCGCTAACATCCTGAAGGAAGAGTACGGTATTGAACCCGCAGCCGCCGCTGTTGCTGTTGCTGCTCCTGCTGCTGGTGGCGCTGCTGCCGCTGCTGAAGAAAAGACTTCTTTCGATGTCATTCTGAAATCCGCTGGTGCTCAGAAGTTGGCCGTCGTGAAGTTGGTGAAGGAACTCACCAGCCTCGGCCTGAAGGAAGCTAAGGAACTGGTTGACGCAGCTCCTAAGGCTATCAAGGAAGGTGCGACTAAAGACGAAGCTACCGCTCTGAAGGCCCAACTTGAAGAGGCTGGTGCGGAAGTGGAAGTGAAATAAGGATTCATTCCCGTTAATAACGGCATTCAACCTCAGTCCCGAAAGCATTTTTCAGGGGCTGAGGTTTGTGCCGATTTTTCGCTTTAAGCGAAAATTTCTCTTTTCGTTTGTTCGTCTTTCCCCCAATCATTACCTAAAAACAATAATACCTTGGCAACAAAATCAACTGAAAGAATTAGCTTCGCGTCTATTAAGAAGCCTTTCGAATATCCTGATTTTCTTGATATTCAGCTTCAGTCATTTCAGGATTTCTTCCAACTGGAGACCAATCCCGACAACAGAAAAAATGAAGGCCTTTACAAGGTCTTCTCTGAAAACTTCCCCATCAATGACGCCAGAGGCAATTTCACACTCGAATTTCTTGACTATTACATCGACGCCCCACGCTACAGCATTGAGGAATGCATCGAACGTGGCCTTACCTATAGTGTCCCTCTCAAGGCGAAACTGAAGCTTTCGTGCAACGACGAGGAACATGAAGATTTTGAGACTGTCGTTCAAGACGTCTATTTGGGTATGATTCCCTACATGACGCCCCGCGCCACTTTCGTCATCAACGGTGCCGAACGTGTTGTGGTCTCCCAACTGCACCGTTCGCCCGGCGTGTTTTTCGGACAAAGCCAACACGCCAACGGCACCATGTTGTATTCGGCCCGTATCATCCCGTTCAAAGGTTCGTGGATGGAGTTCTCGACCGACATCAACAATGTTATGTATGCCTACATCGACCGTAAGAAGAAGTTACCTATCACCACTTTGCTTCGTGCCATCGGCTTCGAGAGCGACAAGGACATCTTAGACATCTTCAATCTGGCCGAGGAAGTGAAGGTTTCCAAGGCAGGCCTCAAGCGCGTGTTGGGCCGCAAATTGGCCGCCCGTGTGCTTCACACTTACTATGAGGACTTCGTCAACGAAGACACCGGCGAATGTGTGTCCATTGAGCGTAACGAAGTCATCATTGAGCGTGATGTGGCCCTCGAAGAAGAACACATTCAGAAAATTGTGGACGGCGGTGTGAAAACCATCTTGCTTCACAGCGAGGCCGCCCGCGACGAAAATGACAGAGTGTCAGACTATTCTGTTATTTTCAAGACTTTGGAGAAAGATACCTGCAACTCGGAGAAAGAGGCTGTGGAATACATCTACCGCCAATTGCGTAACGCCGAGCCGCCCGATGAAGAGACGGCGCGTGGCATCATCGAGAAACTGTTCTTCTCCGACAAGAGATATGATTTGGGTTTGGTTGGCCGTTACCGTATCAACCGCAAACTCAACCTCGACATTCCCGATGAGGTCAAAGTCCTTACGAAGGAAGACATCATCGCCATCATCAAATATTTGGTCGAACTGCTCAGCAGTAAAGCTGAAATCGACGACATCGACCACTTGAGCAACCGCCGTATCCGTACTGTGGGCGAGCAGTTGCAAGCTCAGTTTGGCGTGGGTTTGGCCCGTATGGCACGCACCATCCGTGAACGCATAAATGTTCGTGACAATGAGGTGTTTACGCCTATCGACCTGATTAATGCAAAGACACTGTCGTCGGTCATCAACTCGTTCTTCGGCACCAACCAACTGTCGCAATTCATGGACCAAACCAACCCACTGTCGGAAATCACGCATAAGCGTCGTATCTCCGCCTTGGGCCCCGGAGGTCTGTCGCGCGACCGCGCCGGTTTTGAAGTCCGTGACGTGCACTACACGCACTACGGCCGTCTGTGTACAATCGAAACCCCTGAAGGCCCCAATATCGGTCTGATTTCATCGCTCTGCGTGTTCGCAAAGATTGACCACTTGGGCTTTATCGAGACGCCTTACCGTGAGGTGAATGACGGTAAGGTTGATTTCCAGAATCCTCCGATCTATCTGACCGCCGAGTTGGAAGAAGACAAGATTATCGCCCATGCCACCACTCCCGTTGATGAAGAGGGGCGGTTCACCGATAAGGAAATCAAGGCACGCTTTGTCGCCGACTATCCTATTGTTTCGCCCGAGGAAATCAGTTTGATGGATGTGGGTCCCAACCAGATTGCTTCTATCGCCGCTTCTTTGATCCCGTTCTTGGAGCACGACGACGCCAACCGTGCTTTGATGGGTTCGAACATGATGCGTCAGGCTGTACCATTAATGAATCCCGAAAGTCCTATTGTGGGCACCGGTATTGAACGCTCTGTTGCCAAGGATTCACGCGTTCTTATCACTGCCGAAGGCAAGGGTGAGGTCATCTTCGTTGACTCCAAGAAGATTACGATCAAGTATGACCGCACAGACGACGAGCGTCTGGTCAGTTTCGACGACGATGTGAAGACTTATCATCTTACGAAGTATTCCCGCACCAACCAGAACACAAGCATTAATATCAAGCCCATCGTGCGTCGTGGCGACCAAGTGACCTTTGGTCAAATCCTGACGGAAGGCTACGCTACGCAGAATGGCGACTTGGCCCTTGGCCGTAACCTGAAAGTGGCTTTCATGCCTTGGAAAGGTTATAACTATGAGGACGCCATCGTGATTTCGGAGCGTATCGTGAGGGAAGACCTGTTCACCTCCATCCACATTGAAGAGTTCACCCTTGAGGTGCGCGACACGAAGCGTGGTTTGGAAGAGTTGACCAGCGATATTCCGAATGTGAGCACCGAGGCCACCAAAGACTTGGACGAGCACGGTATCATCCGTGTGGGTGCCGAGGTCAAGGAAGGCGACATCCTCGTCGGAAAGATCACGCCTAAGGGCGAGTCGGATCCCACGCCTGAGGAGAAACTGCTCCGCGCCATCTTTGGCGACAAGGCTGGCGATGTGAAGAACGCCTCGCTGAAGGCTGGCCCTTCCATGAAGGGTGTGGTCATTGGCAAGCGACTTTTCTCGCGTCTGCAAAAGGACCGCAAGGCCCGCGCCAAGGACAAGGAGGACATCGCTCGTATCGATGCCGCCTGCCATGAGGAGTTGGTTGCCCTGAAAGATGTGTTGGTGGAAAAACTGATGACCTTGCTGAATGGCCGCATTTCTACTGGCGTGCAGAATAATTTCAAGGAGAATTTGATTCCCAAAAAGGCCAAGTTTACGGCTAAAGCCCTCTACGACATCGACTATCTGTCGGTCAATCCTAACAAATGGACATCGGATGAGAAGACCAACAAGATGATTGGTGCTATCATCGACAACTACACTGTCAAGTATAAGGAGATTGAGGGAAGGTACAACCGCGAGAAATATGTGGCCAGCGTGGGTGACGAGTTGCCGAATGGTATCGTCCAGATGGCGAAGGTTTATGTGGCCAAGAAGCGTAAGCTGATGATTGGTGACAAGATGGCCGGTCGTCACGGTAACAAGGGTATCGTCTCGAAGATCGTTCGTGCTGAGGATATGCCTTTCCTCGCCGATGGCACTCCGGTCGATATTGTGCTGAACCCGTTGGGCGTGCCTTCACGAATGAACCTCGGTCAGATTTATGAGACCGTTCTCGGTTGGGCCGGTCACGAACTCGGCTTGAAGTTCGCTACGCCTATCTTCGATGGTGCTACGCTTGAAGAAATCAATCAATACATGCGCAAGGCAGGATTGACCGACAACGGGCGTATGCAACTCTTTGACGGTGAGACAGGCCAGCCTTTCGACCAGCCTGCCACCGTGGGTTACATCTACATGCTGAAGTTGCACCACATGGTCGACGACAAGATGCATGCCCGTTCCATCGGACCATACTCGCTGATTACGCAGCAGCCTCTGGGCGGTAAGGCTCAGTTTGGTGGCCAGCGTTTTGGTGAGATGGAAGTCTGGGCCTTGGAAGCCTTCGGAGCCAGCAATGTGCTTCAAGAAATTCTGACCGTGAAGTCGGACGATGTGAACGGACGCGCCAAGGCATACGAATCCATCGTCAAGGGTGACAATATGCCCGTACCCGGTATTCCTGAGTCATTCAATGTGTTGATCCACGAACTGCGTGGGTTGGGCTTGGAGATTACCTTCAAGGACAAGGAAGGCAAAGTCTTGAATTGAGTTTTATAATGCTAGGATAAAAAAACAGAAATATGGCAACTAATATAATAGCAAATAGCAACTTCGCTAGCATAACGGTGAGTTTGGCTTCGCCGGAATCGATTCTTGCCCGTTCACACGGAGAGGTACTGAAACCCGAAACCATCAACTACCGTACTTATAAACCCGAACGCGATGGTCTGTTTTGCGAGCGCATTTTCGGTCCCGTGAAAGACTGGGAATGTCATTGCGGCAAGTACAAGAGAATCCGTTACAAAAACATCATCTGCGACCACTGCGGTGTGGAGGTGACGGAGAAGAAGGTCAGACGCGATCGTATGGGCCACATCTCATTGGTGGTGCCTGTCGCCCACATCTGGTATTTCCGTTCGCTGCCCAACAAGATCGGTGCCCTTCTCGGTATCCCTACCAAGAAGCTCGATGCCATCATCTATTATGAGCGCTATGTGGTGGTTCAAGGCGGTATCCTTGAAGGCCAAGCCATTCCGAACGACAACGACGGTCGTAAGGTGACAAAGCTGGAGTTCCTTACTGAGGAAGAGTATCTCGACCTTATGGAAATGATTCCGATCGAGAACCAGTATCTGCCGGAAGACGATCCGAACAAGTTTATCGCTAAGATGGGCGCCGAGGCCATCTATGACCTGTTATCGCGCCTTAATATTGACGAGGAAGCCAATCGCCTGCGTGCCGAAGCCAATGAGGTGAAGGCCCAGCAGCGCAAACAGGACTTGCTGAAGCGCTTGCAGGTGTTTGAAGCCTTCCGTGAGGCCAACACACACATCGAGAACCGTCCGGAATGGATGATCGTGAAGGTGGTGCCGGTGATTCCGCCGGAGTTGCGTCCCCTCGTCCCCTTGGATGGCGGGCGTTTCGCTACTTCCGACCTGAACGACCTCTACCGTCGTGTCATCATCCGCAATAACCGTCTGAAACGCTTGATAGAAATCAACGCTCCCGATGTCATCATGCGTAATGAGAAGCGTATGTTGCAAGAGGCTGTTGACTCGCTGTTCGACAATTCGCGCAAGTCGAGTGCGGTAAAGACTGACTCCAACCGCCCATTGAAATCCTTGAGCGACAGCTTGAAGGGTAAGCAAGGCCGTTTCCGTCAGAACCTGCTCGGTAAGCGCGTTGACTACTCTGGCCGTTCCGTTATCGTGGTCGGTCCCGACTTGGATATGAACGAATGCGGTCTGCCTAAGGACATGGCCGCCGAATTGTTCAAGCCGTTTGTAATCCGCAAGCTCATCGAACGCGGCATTGTCAAAACGGTGAAGTCGGCCAAGAAGATTGTCGACCGCAAGGATCCCGTCGTTTGGGACATTCTCGAAAATATTTTGAAGGGCCATCCGATTCTGCTGAACCGTGCTCCTACGCTGCACCGTTTGGGTATCCAAGCCTTCCAGCCGAAGCTCATAGAAGGTAAGGCAATTCGTCTGCACCCCTTAGTGTGTACGGCATTCAACGCTGACTTCGACGGTGACCAGATGGCTGTCCACGTACCGTTGGGCAACGCTGCTGTTCTTGAGGCTCAGATTTTGATGCTTGCTTCCCACAACATCCTGAACCCTTCGAATGGCGCTCCTATCACGCTGCCTTCGCAAGACATGGTTTTGGGTCTGTACTACATCACCAAGCCGCGTAAGAGCACACCCGAACATCCCGTCAAAGGTGAGGGTATGTCGTTCTATTCGCCGGAAGAAGTAATCATCGCCCACAACGAGGGCCGTGCCGACATGCACGCCGCCATCAAGGTGAGAGTGAGAATTCGTGAGAACGACCAACTTGTTCCGAAACTTGTTGAAACTACGGTGGGCCGTGTCATCTTCAACCAAGTGGTTCCTGAAGATTACGGCTTCATCAACGAGTTGTTGACCAAGAAGTCACTCCGGTCCATCGTTGGAGACATGGTGCGCATGCAGGGTACTGCCGTCACAACCAAGTTCCTCGACGACATCAAGAACATGGGTTACTATCAGGCCTACAAAGGCGGCTTGTCGTTCAATTTGGGCAACGTCATTGTTCCTCAGATGAAGAACAATCTCATTTCTGAAGCCAATGCCAAGGCCTCTGAAATTCGTGAGTTTGAGAAGATGGGCTTCATGGGACCCAACGAGCGTTACAACCAGATTGTTGACCTTTGGACTGATGTCAACGCCAAACTGACCCAAGAGGTGATGAGGGTGTTGTCGAGCGATGACCAAGGATTCAACCCTGTATATATGATGCTTCACTCTGGTGCTCGTGGCTCCGAGGCTCAGGTATCGCAGCTCTGCGGTATGAGAGGTCTGATGGCCAAGCCTATGAAGGCCGGCTCTGGCGGCTCTGAAATCATCGAGAACCCAATTCTGTCGAACTTCCAGGAAGGTCTGTCGGTGTTGGAGTATTTCATCTCCACCCACGGTGCCCGTAAGGGTTTGGCCGATACCGCTCTGAAGACCGCTGATGCTGGTTATTTGACCCGTCGTCTTGTGGACGTGGCTCACGATGTCATTATCACGGAGAAGGACTGCGGTACATTGCGAGGTATGACCATCAGCCGTGGTGAAGAGATTAAGGAACCTGGCAAGCACTCCTTGTTGTATGACCGCATTCTCGGTCGCGTGGCCTTGCACGATGTGTTCCACCCGCAGACGGGTGAACTCATTGCTGCCAGCGGTCAGGAACTCAACGAGACCCTTGCTGAAGCCATCGACGAATCGCCGCTTGAGAGCGTTGAGATTCGTTCCGTGCTGACTTGCGAGTCGAAGCGCGGCGTGTGTGCCAACTGCTATGGCCGCAACCTGTCGTCGAGCAAGTTGGTGCAGAAAGGTGAGGCTGTGGGCGTTATCGCCGCACAGTCTATCGGTGAGCCAGGTACCCAGCTGACCCTGCGTACTTTCCACTCTGGTGGTAAGGCTTCGAAGGGTTTGGTGGCCAATAGCACCGAAGCCAAGTATGACGGCTACCTCGAAATCGAAGAACTCCGTTCCGTTGAGGTCGCTAAGGACGGCGGCAAGTATCAGATTGTCATTGGTCGTTCCGCCGAATTAAAGTTGCATGACAACCATACGGATGTGGTCTTGATGACGACCATCATACCATACGGTGCTAAGTTGTTCTTCAAGGCTGGCCAACAAGTGAAGAAGGGAGACAAGATTTGCGAGTGGGACCCCTACAATGCCACTATCATCTCCGAGTATAGCGGTAAGGTACGCTTCCAAAATGTGATTGAAGGTGTAACCTATCGTAATGAGACTATTGCTGAGACAGGCTTCATTGAGCGTGTGATCATTGAGGGTAAGAGAGGCGCCAAGAACCCGCTCATCGACATCGTTGATGAGAATGGTGAGGCCTTGGTTTCTTACGACTTGCCTGTCGATGCCCATGTGATTGTTGGTGAAGGCGATGCTGTCCACTCTGGTGACCAGCTGGTACGTATCCCGCGTAACGTTTCTGGCGGCGGTGATATCACTGGTGGTCTGCCCCGTGTGCAGGAACTGTTTGAGGCCCGTAACTCTATTGACCCTGCCGTTGTTTCCGAAATTGACGGCATCGTCCACCTTGAGAAGAAATTAAAGCGTGGCAACCGTGAGGTTGTGGTTACTGCCAAGACGGGTGAGGAAAAACGCTACCTCATTCCGACTTCCAAGCAGATTCTCGCTCAGGAGAACGACTTTGTGAAGGCGGGGCAGCCGCTCTCGGAAGGTGTCATTACGCCCAACAGCATCTTGGCCATCATGGGTCCGATGAAGGTGCAGGAATACATCGTCAACGAGGCTCAGAGCGTGTACCGTCAGCAAGGTGTGGTCATTAACGACAAGCACTTTGAGGTCATTGTACGCCAGATGATGCGTAAGGTCGAGATTATCGACCCAGGCGACACCCGCTTCCTACAAGGCGAGTTGGTCAACAAGCTGACCTTCCAAGCGGAGAATGACGAAATCTACGGCAAGTTCTTCGTGGAAGACAACGGTGCTTCCGAGAAGTTGCAGAAGGGCGAAATCGTTTCGGCCATGAAGTTGCGAGAGGAAGAATCTGCCATGAAGCGTAAGGACTTGGCTCTGCCTCAAGTGCGTCCCGCACGCCCGGCAACAGCCACACAGGTGCTGCAAGGCATTACCCGTGCAGCCTTAGCAACCGACAGCTTCATCTCGGCTGCCTCCTTCCAAGAGACCACCAAAGTGTTGACCAATGCTGCCATTGCTGCCAAGTCTGACTCTTTGCTCGGCATGAAGGAGAATGTGATCGTCGGTCACAAGATTCCTGCTGGCACGGGTTTGCGCGAATATGAAGACTTAATTGTGGGTTCTCGCGATGAGTACGAGGAACTGCAAGAAAAGGCCGGTATCTAATCCGTTAACCATTGCGGGGACGGCCGAAAGGCTGCCCCCGCTTTTTAATACCTTAAGTTATGGAAAACAATCAGAAAAACCAATTGAATATCGAGATCAGCGACGAGATTGCTGAAGGCAAATACTCCAATCTGGCCATCATTACGCATTCGCCCAACGAGTTCATTGTTGACTTTGCCCAGATGATGCCGGGCACGCCAAAGGCGAAGGTGCGTTCAAGAGTGATTATGAACCCTGTAAATGCCAAGCGCTTGTATAAGGCTTTGGCTGACAACATCGCCAAATACGAGCAACAGTTTGGCCCTATCAACGATGGTGGCGGTATCGCTCCGTTCAGTATGGGTGCTCCAACGGCACAGGCTTAATCAATTGAAGCAAAGGCTGATACCCTTGTTTCTTGAAATTTGCACCAAAAAAAGTGCACTTTTTTGATAAAAATGCACCAAACTTGGTGCATTTTTGTTGTTTTAGCCGTCCAGAGCATCAATAACGGTAGCAGCATTGCCCCACTTTCGTGGGTGCACCTATGGCAACATCAGTGAAAAATAAATCGGGCGAAAACCATTCGATTTTCGCCCGATTATCATTACAAACATTCAATTCAAAATGTCTCCGGTGCTTTGCCGGCATTCTCGTCGGCTTCAAAATAAGGCCGTTTCTTGAATCCAAACATCTTGGCAATCAGGTTGCTTGGGAAGCGGCGGACACTTTGGTTGTAGGTTTTGGCCGCTTCGTTGAAACGATTACGCTCCGTCAGAATGCGGTTCTCAGAGCCTGCTAATTGTGCCTGAAAGGTGAGGTAGTTGTCGCTGGCCTTCAGGTCGGGGTAGTTTTCCACAGCTACGATGAGACGGTTCAGCGACTTGCCCAATTCCTCCTGCACCGACTCGAAATTGGCGAATTCTTTTTCGTCAAAGTTCTCTGTGTTGAAGGTGGCTTTGCCGGCTTTGTCTCTGGCTTCCGTCACGGCGAGGAGGGTACTTTGTTCATATTCGGTGTAGTTCTTCACCACGGCGACGAGGCTGGGAATCAAATCGGCACGACGCTGGTACGCGCTCTCCACTTGCCCCCAAGCCTTCGTCATGTTTTCTTGCTTGTTGACGAGCCCGTTGTAGGCCGCCCATCCCCAGATGAGGACAACACCTGCGATGATGGCAATGGTAATTCCTGCCTTTTTCATGATCAGATGAATTCAAGTTTGTCTTGGGTAGTGTTCTTTTCGCAATAGTGGCAGTGCAGCTTAATGTTGCCCTGTGCATCCTTGACGACGGTGAACTTGGTCGGCACATCATGCTCTTTGTTGGTGACACAGTTGGGGTTGAAGCACTTCACCATGTGCTCAATGCGCTCCGGGATGGCCACGGTCTGCTTATTGACAACCTCAAAGTCATTAATTTCAATGATGGAGGCGGTGGGGGCCACGAGGGCAATCTTGTTCACATCTTCAGGAGCAAAATATTTGTTGGAGATTTTGATGAAGCCCTTGGTGCCGTATTTCTTGCTTTCCACATTGGTGCCGAAATACACGGGGTTGCTGACTTTTTCCAAGCCTAAGATTTTGACCACTTGGAATACTTTGTCGGCAGGGATGTGGTCGATGACGGTGCCATTCTCAATGGCAGAAACGACGAGTTCTTTTCTTTTTTCCATGATTTTGTATTTAAATCTTGAATAATAAATATTGAAATTACTTTAGCCCCAAGATTAAAGCAATAAGGGCCTGACGGGCATATACGCCGTTTTGGGCCTGCTGGAAGTAGTAGGCTTTGGGGTTGGCATCAACATCCACTTGGATTTCGTTGACACGCGGCAGCGGGTGCAACACGCGGCAGTTGGGCTTCGAGCTCTCCAGCATGGCATTACGCAACACATAGGAGTTCTTTACCTTCTCGTATTCTTCGGGGTCGGGGAAGCGCTCGCGCTGTATGCGGGTCATGTAAATGATGTCGGAGTGGGGGATGGCATCTTCCAACTCGGTGTATTGGTGGTATTCGAGGTTGCGGTCTTTGATGTGCTGCTTGACGACGCTCGGCAGCTTCAACTCGACTGGCGAGACAAGGTTGAACTTGGCGTTGAAGTGGCACATGGCCTCAACGAGGCTATGGACGGTGCGGCCATATTTCAGGTCGCCGACGAGGGTGATCTCAAGGTTCTCAAGGGTACCCTGAGTCTTGCGGATACTGTAGAGGTCGAGCATGCACTGGGTGGGGTGCTGGTTGGATCCGTCACCGGCATTGATGACAGGCACTTTCGATACCTCGGAGGCGAAACGGGCTGAACCCTCGATGGGGTTACGCATGACAATGAGGTCGGCGTAGCTGGCCACCATGGTGATAGTGTCGGCAAGCGACTCGCCTTTCTGGATGCTCGTTCCAGCGGTGCTGCTGAAGCCGATCACATTGCCGCCCATGAGTTGGATGGCAGTCTCAAAGCTCAGGCGCGTGCGGGTGGAGGGCTCGAAAAACAGCGAGGCGATAATGCCTCCGTTCAGCAGGTTCTGGTGTGGGTTTTTCTCGAAGCCTTCGGCGATATCGAGAACATGGCAGATTTCTTCCGGCGTGTAATCGCTAATGGAAATCAGACTGCGGTTTTTCAGTGAAATTGACATAGGCATATAGGTATTATTTGTTGGTTCGGCAAAAAAAAACGGCCAACACTTTGGCCGTCAAATGAAAAAAAAGTAGATGCTCTGGAACCAGTTGATTCCGTTGTGATAACCTTTTCCGATGGTTTGTTTTGGTATCTCATCGGACTGCAAAAATAGGAAAGTTTTTGTTTTGGTGGTAGATTTGTGGAAAAAAAACTGAAAAAATTGATCTCTACAAACAAATTTTCCGCTTTTCCGTTCCGTTTGAGTCTTATTTACTATTTTTGTGCATTTAATTTCATTCGTATGTTAGAACAAGTATTAAGACAATTATTCATAAAGTCATTCAAAACTTTATACGGACAGGAACCACCTGTGCAACAGGTGAATTTCCAAAAAACACGCCCTGAGTTTGAGGGCGACATGACTATTGTGGTGTTTCCCTTCGTGAAGTTGGCGGGCCGCAATCCTGAGCAGCTGGCCAACGAGATGGGTGCCGAGATGGTTAAGGAATCTGATATGATCGCCAAGTTCAATGTGGTGAAAGGCTTCCTTAATCTGCTGATTTCCGATAAGTTCTGGTTGGATTTCTTTAAAGCGAACCGTGAAAACCGTGCGTTTGGCCGCAAGCCTATCGAAGGCAAAACGGTGGTTGTCGAGTATTCTTCGCCTAACACAAACAAGCCTTTGCATTTGGGCCATATCCGCAACAACCTCCTCGGTTGGAGCGTGTCGGAAATCATGAAGGCTAATGGCAAAAATGTGGTGCGTGTCAATCTGGTCAATGACCGTGGCATTCATATCTGCAAGAGCATGTTGGCATGGCAAAAGTGGGGCGACGGCTGCACTCCCGAATCAACAGGTAAGAAGGGCGATCACCTCATTGGTGACTTCTATGTGCTGTTCGACAAGAAATATAAAGAGGAGTTGGCAACTTTGCTTCCTGCCGATTTTGCCACCTTGAACGAGAAAGAGCAGGAAGAAGCCAAGGCCAAGGCCGAATCCGAATCCGCACTGATGCAGGAAGCCCGCCAAATGCTGCGTAAATGGGAAGCCAACGACCCCGAGGTGCGCCTTCTTTGGGAGACGATGAACCAATGGGTGTACGATGGTTTCGATGTAACCTACAAGCGTTTGGGTGTGGCCTTCGAGAAGATTTACTACGAATCGCAGACCTACCTTTTGGGCAAGGAACTGGTGCAGGAGGGCTTGGATAAGGGTGCACTCTATCGCCGTGATGACAACTCCGTGTGGTGCGATCTCCGTGATGAGGGCTTGGATGAGAAACTCCTGCTTCGCCGCGATGGCACCTCGGTGTATATGACCCAAGACCTCGGTACCGCGCAATTGCGTGTCAAGGAATACGATCCCGAAAAACTAATCTATGTTGTTGGAAATGAGCAGATTTACCATTTCGATGTGCTGAAGCGCGTGTTGGTGCGCTTGGGCCGCGAGTGGGGCAACGACATTGAACACCTGTCCTACGGCATGGTCGAGTTGCCTCACGGTAAGATGAAGTCACGCGAAGGCACTGTGGTCGATGCCGACGACCTCATGGACGAGATGGTGGCCACCGCCAAGGCTGTTTCCGAAGAACTTGGTAAGGCCAAGGAGCTTTCGCCCGAAGATTCCGACAAACTGTATCATACCATCGGTTTGGGCGCCTTGAAGTATTTCATCCTCAGGGTCGACCCGAAGAAGACCATGCTCTTCAACCCAGAGGAATCCATCGACTTCAACGGCAACACGGGACCGTTCGTGCAATACACCCATGCCCGTATCTGCTCGGTGTTGCGCAAGGCCGAGGAACAGGGCATCAAGCTCGAAAATGCGGTGAGAGTCGGCGACTTGCAGCCCAAGGAGAAGGAAATCATTGTGATGATGTACGGCTGGCCTACGGTGCTCAATCAGGCTTCGGAAAATCGTAGCCCTGCTATGGTCGCCAATTTTATCTTCGACCTTGCCAAGGAATTCAACCAGTTCTACCAAGAATGCAGCATTCTGAAGGAGCCTGATGCTGATCGCCGCATGTTCCGTCTGCAAGTCTGCGACATGGTGGCCGCCTTGTTGCGCAATGCCTCGGAATTGTTGGGTATAGGAATGCCCAACCGAATGTAAGGACACACTGCGTGTGTCCGCTGTAAAGATGTTTCGCGTGTGTCCACAAACAATAGACGCCCTGCGTGTATCCACAAAACAATAAAAATGAATGTTTTCTACATACCTAACGCTCAAGAAGGCCTGATGACCCTCCCCGAAGACGAGTCGAAGCACTGTGTCAAGGTGCTGCGCATGACCGAGGGCGAGCGTTTTTGTGTCACCAATGGCGAAGGATCTCTCTTTGATGCCGAGTTGGTGGAGGCGTTGCCCAAGCGGGCCACCGTCAATCTGAGCAACAAGCGCAAAGGGTATGACCACTGGGGCTTCAATCTCGAAATCGCCATTGCTCCGACCAAGCTCAACGAGCGCACGGAGTGGTTTTTGGAGAAAGCCACTGAAATAGGTATCGACAAGGTGCGACTGTTCACCTCGTATCATTCCGAACGCCGTGCAGCCAAAGTGGAACGCTTTCAGAAGGTGATGGTCGCAGCGATGAAGCAAAGTATCAAGTCGCGGCTGCCGGAAGTGGAGGATTTGGTGGCTTTTGATAAATTGGTAAAGCAACCCTTTGAGGGACAGAAGTTTATTGCTTGGATTGACGACAATGTGAAAGACTGCCTCTGCGACTTGTATCATAAAGGTGAGAACGCCTTAGTGCTTATCGGTCCTGAAGGCGACTTCAGCCCCGAGGAATTGGCTTTGGCCAAGGAGAACGGTTTTGTGCCATGCAGCTTGGGCGAAGCACGGTTGCGTACGGAAACAGCGGCCATTGTGGCCTGCCATACCATACAACTTATTAACCAAATGAGATGAAAAAGTTGTTGATTTTCATATTGTTGTCATTTTCTTTCGTTGCCTCTGCCCAGCAACTCAACATTGCGTTGTTGAAATACCGTGGGGGAGGGGATTGGTATGGCAACCCGACTTCGCTGCCCAATTTGGTGCGTTTCTGTAATCAGGAGATGGGTACTGACATCAATCCGAATGTGCCTACCGTGGAACCTTCCAGCCCTGATTTGTTCAACTATCCTTATGTCTACATGACAGGTCATGGCAATGTGCTCTTTGATGCCGCCGAGGCGCAAAACCTGCGCAATTACCTGATGGCGGGCGGCTTTCTGCATATTGATGACAACTATGGCCTTCGGCAATATATTGAGCCTCAGATGAAAAAGGTATTTCCTGAACTGGATTTCGTGGAACTGCCCCATACGCATGAGATTTTCAAGGCACCCTATGCTTTCCCGAACGGCTTGCCGAAAATCCACGAGCACGACAACAAGCCGCCACAGCTTTTCGCTCTGATTTATGATGGCCGAATCGTTTGCATATTCACCTATGAATGCGACCTCGGCGACGGTTGGGAAGACCAGCGCGTGCATCACAACTCGCAGGAAACCCGCGAAAAAGCCTTGAAAATGGGCGCGAACATTCTGCGTTATGTTTTTACTAAATATTGACATTAAAAAATTTATGGATATGGAAGAAAGAAAAAGAAAATGCCTCTATTGCAGTGAGCCTATCATTGGGCGCATCGACAAGAAATTCTGCTGCGACTCATGCCGCAACAGCTACAACTACGAAAAAACACACAAGCAAATCAATATTGTGAGAAAAATCAACGGTATTTTGGCACGCAACCACAATGTTTTGATGGAACTGAACCCCAACGGAAAGGGCTTTGCCAGCCGACAACAGCTAACCGAGAAAGGATTTGATTTCAAGTATTTTACGAGTATCTATACCACCAAGGCGGGTGCTGTTTACCGTTTCGTTTACGACCAAGGCTATGTGCCGAAGGAAACGGACAAAGACGCGTTTGTCTTGGTAAAGAATGCAGAATTATAAACAATCAAATAGGTTCATATATGAGAAGATTTTTTCTTTTTTTGCTGCTCGTCGCAATGTTCGGCAGGCTTCAAGCCGACCCCGTTGATGTTGATCATGCTAAGATGTTGGGCGTCAAGTTTATGAATGTCAATACGGAAATCAGGTCGATTTCGGCTGCGTTGACCTATACTGCCTATGCCGACAATGGACAGGCCTGTTTCTATGTCTTCGCGGTGCAACCCAAGGGCTTTGTCATTGTGTCGGCAGACGACCGCGCCAAACCCATCTTGGGCTATTCCACGGAGAGCAACTTCACAGCCCAACTCCCCGATGGTTTGAAGACTTTTTTCGACAATTACAAGGCGGGCTTCAGTCAGATGTATGCCAATAATGTCGAGCGTACCGAACAGGCTGTCGCCGATTGGACGAGTCTCGAAAAGACGGGCAAGATGGTTGGAAATAGAAACAACCGCAGTGTTGGTCCCTTGATGGCTTCCATTTGGAACCAGACCGATCTTTATAACAATATGGCGCCCGAAGACCCTTCTTCGGTATACGGCGGCCATTGCAAATCAGGTTGTGTGGCCAATGCCATGAGCCAACTCATGCGTTACTGGGAATGGCCGCGCTCGGGAGAAGGCTCGCATGGCTACAATGCCAACAGTTATTACGGCAATTATGGTTGGCAGCAGGCTGATTTCGGTGAAGCTATCTATCGGTTTGAGTTGATGCCCGATTTCCTCGATTTCGCCAGCCCGCAGGCCGAAGTGGATGCCACGGCCTTACTCGAATACCACGCCGGTGTGAGCGTTGACATGGGCTACGGTCCCAATGCCAGCGGTGCCTATTCGGAGGATGTCGGTCCGGCATTTTGCACTTATTTCAAATATAGTGATGACTTGCAGCACATTCCTCAGGATTCTTCATGCCAATGGGAAGAGGATTTGGTGGCTAATCTTGATGCGGGAATGCCGCTGTATTACGCATCCTCTGGCGAAGTGGGCGGTCATGCCTATGTGCTTGACGGCTATGATGAGTTTATTATGTTCCACCTGAATTGGGGATGGGCAGGATTCGACAACGGTTATTATGCCATCGACGGTTTCTATCTCACTTTCTATTCTTTCCCGTGGTATCACAGCGCCATCTTTAACCTGCATCCTGCCGATGAGTATTTTGATGCGCCGCAGGCCGTCTCGCTGGAGATAGATACTTCCGATGCCATTAATCGTCATGTTGAGCTTCGGATTACGCCTTCATATCTTACCCGAGGCGGCGATCCGATAGAGGTGCTCGATTCGGTGGTTATCATGCGCGATGGCGAAGTGGTGAAATGTTTCAATCATATCGCCCAAGACCAGCTTTGGTATCGCGATGAGTTGGACAAAAACGGCACATATTATTATACGGTGTATGCCGTCAACGAAACAGGTATGAGCAAGGTGGTGCGCGACACGGTTATGGTGGGCAGCACATGTGACCTTCGTTTTGAACTGGCCGACAGCGGCAGTAACGGTTGGGACATGTCGTTCATCGCCGTGCTCGACGAGGACGGCAAGGTCTCGCGGCGCGTGGGCCTTTGGAACGGTGGTTCGGCTTCATTGAACCTGCCTGTACCCAGCGGCCAAACCGCCACTTTCTTTTGGACTTACGACAACACTTGCTATTCGCACGGCAGCCTTGAAGAAGTTTCTTACGAAATTTACGATTGGGACGACAACTTGATTGTAGCCTCCAACAGCTATCCCGAAGTAGGCGAAATTGTTGATTATGAGATTGATTGTGGCCTCGATTGCCATCCTGTATTTGTAGAGAGAGGGTATTATTTTTGGGGCGGAGACGAAGGCTACGGCGCAACGGTGGATTGGTTTTGGAGCGGTGATGATTTTGTGCAATACAACATCTACCGTGATGGCGAATTGATTGCCACGGTCGACAATCCGTTTCAATTCCAATATGGCGATCCGAATCCACCTGTCGGTACGCGGAGTTATGGTGTGACGGTGAGCTATGAGCGCAACGGTAAGACTTGCGAATCGGAGATGGGAACCGTTGATGTTGAAGTAACTTCGGTTGAGGAACATTTGGCGGCAGCAACACTTTATCCCAATCCGGCTACAAGCAACTTCATGATTGAGGGTAATGTAAAGGAAGTCAAGGTGTTCAATGTTTATGGACAACTTGTGTATCAGGGCGCAAACAATCTTGTGGATGTGAGCACTTGGGCCGAAGGACTGTATGTCGTTCGCTTCGTGGACGAAGAAGGACGGACTCTTTCAGTGAATTTGGTGAAGAAGTAACGAAGTTTCCGCTCACAGGATTTCTTTGTATGCCTCAGCGATTTGCCCTCCGATTTTATCCGCAGCAAAAGTTCTGACGGCATAATCTCGTATGGCTTGCCGGTCATAATCGGGGTAATGATCCAACAGTGTGTTCATGCTTCGCAGCAGGGCGTTTTCATCACCTGAATTGATGAGAACGCCTCTTTCTGGAGAAAGAATTTCAGCTATGCCGCCCACGGCGGTGCTCAGTACGGGAACGCCGCTGGCAAATGCCTCTACGATGACACAAGGGAGGTTCTCGAAGTTGGAAAACAACATGAAAAAGTCAGCTTTTTGGTAGGCTTTGGCCACCTCGGAGGAGGTCTTCTTGCCGTGGAAGATGACACAATCCTCCAAATGGTGCTCTTTCACAAATGCCTTGAATTCAAGGGCTTCGTAGTCATGGATGACATGAAGTTCAAAGTCGTCGCGTTGTTGGCGCAGCTGTTTAATCGTGCGCAAAATGCCGCTGAAGTTTTTGGCCTCGTCGCGCAGTGTGGAGATGTGGAGTATCTGTTTCTTTGAGCCGTGCATGTTATGTCCTGCCGCTCTGCCTAAGTCATTGACTGTGTCGAATGTAGAGCATTTCCGATGGGAATCTACGGGTTGGGCGGCAGAGGATACTTCGCTTTTAGAAATCCTAAACATATCCGTATTCACCAAGTTATAAATCACCTTGAATCGGTTGTGTATCCCGTGGTTTTCCATGCAGTACTGCAAATCGAGGCTGACGGGCATGATGAGTGTGGCGTTGTTGGCAATCTTGACAATCTTTTTCTTTAGTCTGCCAACCAGTACATCCTTGTTTTGCGGCTGATAGATGGTCCAATGTTCGGTGAGGACATATTTGTAACCATAGAGTTTGCGCCACAGCAAGGCCACTTGTCCAAGCGGGTAGGCGACATGCAGATGGATTAAGTCAGGGTTGAAGAAACGCTTCTTGATGTATCTGAGGCCGTATTGGTACATCCGAAGTATCTTGAGTTTGCGCAAGGCATTGTTCTTCGGCGGACGGATGTAAATCTGCACATGGGTATGGTGTGCGCCTGCTATCTCCTTGATTTCGTATGATTTAGTTATGTTCTTGCCGTTGCAGACGGAGAGGATGACGGAATGGCAATTTTCGGGCAACGCGTCAATCATGCGAAGGCAGAAGTTGCCTAAAGTGGGGTCGTCGGGCGTGGGAAACCAACTCAGCAGGTGCAGGATGTTCATGGTTTAGCAGTTATGCGATTTGATGTTGATTTCGAAATACTTATGCGGAGTTTCGTAGGGCATAAGCTTGTGGGTGGGGAAGTCGTCGGGCAGGTAAACGGCGCATAAGGTGTTGGAGATGTGATAGATGTGATTGCGTTTCTCGGCAGGTGCACCATCGAGGATGGCACCCATCACATCCCAGCGGATGGTCTCGGGGTCGAGGCCGTAATCGTGCCACACGATAATGCTGCGTTCGCCTTTCAGCAAGCGGAAGGCGGTCTCGGTATCTTTCTTCACGCTTTCGTAATGGTGGTCACCATCCACAAAGACCATGTCGTATTGGCCCAAATGCGGCCCGAAGTTGAAGGTCTGGGAGTTGCCGTAAATCTGTTCCACATTCCTCAAGTCTTTGCTGAAGAAACCGTGCAGGTCGGCATATTGTTGGTTGCCAGTCAGTTTCACAATATCCTCTTTGGGCAGGTTGAAGGTGACGCAATGATTGGCTACCTCGGCCAAATTTGCCACACTCTCGCCGCGCCAAGTGCCGATTTCAAAGTAGTCCTTCACTTCATAGCGTTTCGCCAATGCACGAAGCAAAGCGATGTCGATGGGCATGGTGGCTCCAGAGAGATAGGCGTAGGGTTTGGCGGTTTCTTCAAAATCAGAGAACAGGTCGTTGATTTCCACAACGGGGAGGCCGTCCTGAAGGCCGTATTTGCGGATGACATCTTCCTTGTTGCTGTTTTCGTCCTGCAAAACGAGGTTGAGCAGATGAGGATGCCTAATGATGCGCCCGATGGCTTTTGTAAATTTCTGTATCTTATTCATTTTCTGTATTTTGTTTCGAGAATTGTTGTTTAAGTCCAGAGATGTAGTTCTGTATTTCGCTTTTCTTCAAAATGAAGTCTTCGCCTTTGAAATGCGATTCCTTCATGAAAAACACGAGGAGAAACACGGTATTGACCGTATAGGAAATCGCCGAGGTAGCGGCAGCACCCATAACATCATAGCGCGGTATCAGCGTGAAACCACAGACGAAAGTGGCAACCAATCCGCAGAGCGCCGCGAAGGTGTTCATGTGATAACGCCCAATGCCTGAATAATAGTGTCCGAGGATGAGGAAAATGCAGTAGAATAGAATGCCCGGCGCGAGGATACGAATGAGTTGGGTCATTTCGCCGAAGTCCTTGCCGAAGACGAAGACATACACTTCGGAGGGCAGCAGGCAGAGCACTATGACAGACAGGGCGGAGATGAGGAGGCAGATTTTGCTCAAATCCAAGGTGAGTTTTTGTGAATAGGCGCGGTCGCTGGCATTGGCGATACAGGCGTATTGCACGAGGGCAATGCTGTTGCTGATGATCCAGACAGCCTCGGCGAGCCCAAGGGCATTGGAAAACACGCCCACGCGCCCCACATTGATGTAGCGTTCCAAAAGGTAGTAGCTCAGTCGCAGGTTGAAGAACTGCACGAAGTGTCCGGTCTGGTTGAGGAAGCCGTATTTGAACAAGTCTTTCAGCACTTCGTGGTAATCGTTGTCCTTGTCGTGGCGCAGGCTGGCATATTCTTTTCGTAACATCCACACACCCAGCAGGAAAGAGCCTCCGTAAGCCGCATACAATGCGATGACATAGCCGTAGATGTCTGTCTTCTTCAGCAGGATGTAATACAAGGTTAAAGTGAGCACCAACAGCACAGGTTGTAGCAGGGTGTTGTAGTTGGCCTTCTTGATTTCCTCCTTGCCGACCAAGAAACGGAAGTTGATGTTGCTGAGCGAGGAGATGAACGACAGGATGGCCACATGTGCGACCAAGTCGGGCGCCAGTTTGGGATAGAAAATCCAGATGGCGAAGCCCATCACTATGGCAATGAGTGCCGCCCATATCGTTGAAGCCACAAGCATCTTCTTGAATGAGTGGCGCGGGGCAAGGTAAATGATGCTTGCACCACAAATGATGTCGGAGAAAATCAGGATGAAAGCGATTGTGGCCAGCAGCAGGGCAACCCGCCCCTTGCCCTCGTCACCCAAGGTCTGTGAGATGATGATGGTAATGAGGAAGTTGAACGCAGCGGCCAACATCTTCGTTCCAAAGGTATTTAGGATCTTTTTGAACACAGGGCTTACAATAATATAAGTTGCAAAGATAGGAAATATCCTGAAAATGTTATTAGATCTTGAAAATTTGAGCACGCTATCCCGGGTGTTTGTCATCCCAAATCGATGGCACACGCACCGCTTTTGCAATACGCCAATAGTAGAGACGGTGCACGCACCGTCTCTATAATACACCAAATATTAAGGTATATTCAGGATTCAGGTTAGTAGAGACGGTGCATGCACCGTCTCTGCAACACACCAATATTTAGGGTGTATTCAGGATTCAGATTGGTGAGACGGTGCATGCACCGTCTCTACAATGTTATTTCGCGACTACAAACCGCAAATACCCAGTCCTTCCATCTTTATTCTCTACTTTCAGAATATAGGTTCCTTGTGAGAACCCCTCGAGACTAATAATTGCTGGACCAACGAAGTTCGGTTTGCCACAGATAAAACACTAGTTCAATGTCTTTCCATTATGTCTGTCACCCAAACTATTATGGATGACGAGGCCAAAATAGGAATTAGTTGGATAAAAAAATGCTTTGAGAGGATTTTTTTGGAGAAATAGGTATGTTAAGGCCTCTCATTTAGGAATTATGCTTACTTTTGCATCAAAATAAGAATAAAGTTATGACAAAGTTTGAGATGAATGCGGAATTGTTCCGGCAGTTGAGTATCATTGCCGAGGATGAAAGCTTGATGAAAAAGGCACTTAAAGCTTTGAAGAGAATAGCAGCTCAAAAGGAGGCTTTGGATGAGACAGAGTATATCATGTCTTCTCCAAGAATGGTTGAGATTCTTCGTGAAGGAGAAAAGGAAATTGCCGAAGGAAACTTTCACCCAATAGACATTGAAGACTTATGGAAGTAGTTCTTTTGAAGCAGGCTCGTGAAGACCGTGACTATTGGATAAAGACAGGTAATAAGCGCATAATGAGGCGCATTACTAGTTTGTTGAAAGATATTCAACAACATCCGTTTTCGGGTTTAGGAAAACCTGAGCCATTGAAAGGAGAGGATGGGAAATGGAGCCGTCGAATTACCGATGAGCATAGAATGGTCTATTCCATTAGTAGTGGACGCATTTATATTTTTGTGTTTTCCTTGCGATACCACTACTCCGGATAGCTTAAATATTCCAAACCCTTCCACTACAACTATCACTCTCAGCACCAGTCACCGAGGACAAAACATTGGTTTTTCCTTCCATGCGGAGCAGTCCGAGGAAAGCGAAGACCAAGGCTTCTTTGTAGTCGATAATCATCTTGTCGGGGATGACGACCTCGTGCGAGCTGCGGGCTTGCAGGCGTTCTATCAGGAATTGGTTGTGTGCGCCACCGCCGGTAACGAAGATTTTGCCTTTGGGCAAATGGCTGATACCCAGTGCGATTTGCAGAGCGATATGTTCCGTAAAAGTGGCCAACAGGTCTTCAGCGGACATATTTTTCAGCAAGTCTTTTTGGTTTTCCTCGAAGAACTCTCTGCCTAAGGATTTGGGTGGCAACTGTTCGTAAAACGGATGTCTGTTCAGCTGTTTCAACAGGCCCATGTCTACTTCGCCGCTGCGGGCGAGTTGGCCGTTGCGGTCGTAGTCGAGGCCTCGCTTTTGGGCCAGATGGTTCAAGGCTTGGTTGGCAATGCAGAGGTCGTATGCAATGCGTTTTCCGCCCTCGTCATAGGAGAGGTTGGCGATACCGCCAATGTTGAGGCAGACCTCATAGTCGGCAAAAAGCAGTTTGTCGCCGATGGGTACGAGCGGTGCACCCTGACCGCCTTTGCTGACATCTTCGCTACGGAAGTCGTTGATAACAGTAAAACCGCAGGCCTTGGCCAGTTCTTGACCATCGCCGATTTGCAGGGTGTAGTGTTGCTCAGGACGGTGGAAAATGGTGTGCCCGTGCGAGGCCACGAAGTCAGGTGTGGTCTTGTGCTTTTTGGCGAACGCAAGAACTTGTTCGCCAAGGTATTTGCCGTAGTCTTTATCCAACTGCACCAATTCTTCTGGATGCTTGTGGAAGGCTTCGGAAAGTTGGTTTTTCCAATGGTCGGGATAGGGAAGGGTCTCGGCTTGGATGATTTGGAAGTCGTATTGGTCGTTTTCTTCGTGGAAGCAAACGAGGGCGAGGTCCAGCCCGTCCAACGAACTGCCCGACATGAGGCCGATTGCTGTTGTGGTGTTCATAACAAGGGTAATACTTTCTCCAATTGAATTCCTCTTGAGCCTTTGATGAGCACGGTTTTCCCGCTGATCGGATGGCTTTCAATGTATTGGTACAAGTCCTCCACCTTGGCAAAGGTCTTCCAAGTAGGATTCTCATTATATTCACAGAAATTCCGTCCAACGAGTAAAACGGTTTTGTAGCCGAGTTCTTTCATCAAGTCAAGAATGTTGCGGTGCTCTTCCTCCGAGGTGCTTCCCAGCTCACGCATGTCGCCCAAAACCAGTAGGTGGTTCTCGCCACAAATGTTGATGAAGTTCATCAAGGCGGCACGCATGGAGGTGGGGTTGGCGTTGTAGGCGTCCATGAGAACGCGGTTTTTCTCCGTGTCGATGACTTGTGAGCGGCTGTTGGTGGGCATGTAGGCTTCCAAGGCTTCAATGATGTCGTTTTCGTCCACGCCGAAATAATGTCCCACACCGATGGCGGCGGCCACATTCTCAAAATTGTAGCTGCCCACGAGATGGGTTTGGATGAGGTGTTCGTTCCAAGCCACACTCAGATAGGGGTCGCTTTTCCTATGAGCCACGGCTGTGTCAGCGGCGCAATGGTTGCCGTAGCTGATACGCGGCTGGCTTTTCGACAATTCCCAGAGCAGCGGATTGTCTTGATTGACGAATACGGCTTTACCATGTGTCTTGATATGTCGGTATAGCTCCGTCTTGGTCTCGATGATACCTTCAAAACTGCCGAAGCCTTCCAGATGGGCTTTACCGATATTGGTGATGAGGCCATAGTCGGGGTCGGCGATTTTGCAGAGGAAATCGATTTCGCCAATGTGATTGGCTCCCATTTCCACGACGGCAATCTCTGTATCCGGCTTGATGTTCAGCAGGGTCAGCGGCACACCGATGTGGTTGTTGAGGTTGCCCGTTGTGTGGATGATTTTGTGTTTTTTTGCCAATACCGCCGAGACAAGTTCCTTGGTGGTTGTCTTGCCGTTGGTGCCGGTAATGGCGAGCACGATGGCTTGGCTTTGCTGCCGATGGTAGGCCGCCAAATCTTGCAAGGTCTTCAGTGTATTTTCCACTTTGAGAATGCGATCGTGCTGCGGGAGGTCGGCACGGTCGGCTACGACAAGGCTGGCAAAGCCTTCCTTGGCCACTTGCTCTGCAAAGTCGTTGGCATCATAGTTCTCGCCTTTGAGGGCGAAGAAGACGGTGCCGTTTTCGATTTTGCGGCTGTCGGTCGAGACCTTGAAAGTTTTTATGAAATGCCGGTATATTGTTTCGATATGGTTCATGGCTTTGCTCTTAAAGAAAGAAGCCGTCTGAACGCGGTCAAACGGCTTCAATGCTATCATGAAAAAGAATCTATTACTTACTTTGCAAAGGAGCTGCCCACTTTGTTCATCGCGCAACGGAAGCCGATGGTTGAGGCGGACTGGTTTTGGTTGAGGTAACGGCGGGTGCCGGGGCTCAGGAAGTAAGGGCCGTCGGCCCAAGAACCGCCTTTATACACTCTCGATTCGTCGCTGATGAGGGTAGTGCCGGGATTATCATTCGTGGCAGCTTCATACATTTCCTTAGTGAACACGCTTTGGTCGTCCTGAGCATCGCTCCAACGGTTGCGGATGGCCGACATATAGTCACCGTCATCATAGTTGGAGTTGAAGCTCGTGCGGTAATTTTGGCGTTTGGCAGCTTCTTCCTGAGGGATAGGCTCTCTGCGGATGCGACCGAGGGAGTCTTTTTGCAGCAGGAAACCTTCATCATCAACAGCCTTGCGGGTAAACACATTACCACGGAAAGGGCTGTAGTCGGCCACATCCTCAAAGGACAGCGGACGATAGACATCTTGGCACCATTCGGCGACATTGCCGGCCATGTTGTACAAACCGTAGTCGTTAGGCCAGTAGGAACCAACAGGAGCGGGCAGGGCGGCACCGTCGTTCAGGTTGCCGGCAACGCCCATGTAGTCACCGGGGCCTCTCTTGAAGTTGGCCATAAAACTACCCATATATCTTTTGTTGTCGGTGCGCAGACCGTCTCCATTCCAAGGATATACCTTACGCTCGCTGACGAGTTCGTTGCTGGTGTTGCCCACCAAACCGACAGCGGCATACTCCCATTCGGCTTCCGTAGGCAGGCGGTAGGAGGGCAGCATAATGCCGTCATCCATCCTGACGTTACGCACTCCGTCGCCGCCCTTGGAGAGGTCTTTCTTGCCGTTCTTCACCTTGCCGGTGTATTGACCAGCCAGATAAGCGTCGGTGTTGAAGTTCTCTTCGTCCTGTTGGGTCGGGTCCCAGTCAAGAATGCCTGCATCAACAAGCATCAATTCGTTGACACGGTCAGTACGCCACGCGCAGTAGTCGTTGGCCTGTACCCATGTTACACCTACCACGGGATAATCATTGTAGGAAGGATGGCGGAAGTAAATCTCTACCATAGGCTCGTTGTATGACAAACGGTCGCGCCAAACCAAAGTGTCGGGGGCGGCATTGCGCACCACCTGAGGATAGTTTTGACCATAAACGCGGTTCAGCCAATATATGTACTCGCGGTAGTCCACATTGCTGACCTCGGTGCGGTCCATCAGGAAGGAAGGTACGGTAACCTTGCGGGGCGAATTGTCCCACGAATAGGTCAGGTTGTCGGTGGTGGCTCCCATCACAAAGGTTCCGCCTTCGATGGCAATCAAACCGGGACCAATTTCTTGGTCATTCACTTCAGTAACTTCAAAGCCTCCATTGTTGGCGTCATTGTAGGCCCAACCCGTAGTGCGCGAAGATTTTTTGGAGCATGAAACGGTAAGCAATCCTGCCAAAACGACGATAGCTAATGTCTTGAATCCTTGTTTTCTATACATTGTTGTTCAAAATTTGTTATCTATAAACTTCGGTTGAGGGGCTTTTATTGTGCGCCTCTCAATTTTTTCAAAAAAATCATGCAAATTTATGGACTTTTTTTGAACAGGCTATCATTTTTTGAAAAAAAACTTTTTTTGTGGAGAAAAACACCGTTTTGCAATAAAAAAGTTGTATTTTCGTTTTTTGGATACTAAGGTGTGCCCGTAAGAAATGCAGCCTTTTTAATAATTTGGTTATTAAGTAATTAAATGAATTATGAATAATAGAACACGCTTGTATTTGTTGCTTTCTTTATTGGTTTTTTTCGCTGTCTTCCCTGTGTCACTATGGGGCCAAGTGAAGATGAGCCACCCAATCCGACTGCAATGGAAAGGGGTGTCAGAGCAACGCAGTGTCTCCGATACTTTATTATATATTGATTTGGAGACGGGAGTATACGAAAACGCCATGCCCGTGCTTTACCAGTCGTTTCCCATCTATGACGATGCGGTGAAAGTGGAAGTGGAGTGCTTGGATGTCAAGGCTGAAGCCCTTACTGATGCCGAAATGCAAGTGGCACGCAATTATTCCTATAACGCGCATTTTGAGGTAACTGCCACGCCACTGCGCTTGCGCGATGAAACTTTGCTCTCGGTACATATCGTGCCTTTCCGCCAAAATGGAGGCTTGTACGAGAAACTACTGTCGGCAACCCTTTCAATAACACTCACGCCTGACTTTGGCGCTCAAAAGTCAAGGCCGACTTACACCAATCGTTCGGCTATGGCTTCGGGCGAGTGGTACAAAATCGGTCTTCCCGAAACGGGCATTTATAAACTGACTGCTTCCGACCTTGCGGTCTTGGGTATTGATGTGGCCCAGCTCGACCCACGCCAAATCCGCATATATCACAATGGTGGCGGCATGCTGCCTGAGAAGAATGCCGTCGAGCGTCCCGATGATTTGGTGGAAATCCCCATTCATGTGGAAGGCGAGGGCGATGGTCGTTTCGACAACAACGACTACATCCTTTTCTATGGACGAGGCCCTGTTTGCTGGTCGCTCGAATCAGGTCGTGTTGCCTATACCCATGCGCAGAACCCCTACGATGACTACGCCTATGCTTTTATCGTGTTGGGTAAAGGTCAGGGCAAGCGCATTGGCGAAGCCAGTCCGCCTTCGGGCAATACCAATGAAATCGTGAGCCAATTTATTGATTATCAGGTTTATGAAAAAGACGAATACAATCTAAATCGAACAGGACGCACTTATTATGGCGACAAGATGGACCATACTTCGACCAAGAATTTTGATTTCAATTTCCCCAATGCGGTTACTTCACTTTCTTGTTGGGTCAAGACGGAATTGGCGGGACGCAATTTCAAGCCGGCCAACTTTCAAGTGTTGGTTGACAATGTATTGAAAGCCACCTATCCCATCAGCACAACCACCAGTTCCACCCAAGATCCCTACGCTCATGAAGTGGGTGGATGGGTTAGTTACCAACCGACGGATGATGCGGTGCGTGTTACGCTGAAACACAATGATCTCAGTACCAGTTCGACCTCTGAGGGCTATGTGGATTATATCCTCGTCAACGCTTGGCGCCAACTGACTTTCACGGGAGGACAAATGTTGTTTCGCAACCCCAATGCCTCTGTTGCCACAAAGACTTATGAATATCGTTTGTCGGGTGCCACACAGCAGACCCGAGTTTGGGATGTCGGAGACCCAAGAAATCCGGCCATCGTGAAGGGACAACTCAATGGCTCTGTCTTCAGTTTTAAGGCAGCCGGCAGCCTCGACAACGAATTTGTTGCCCACAATGGCAGTTCATATCATTCGGCCACGGCTTTTGGCAAGGTCGATAACCAAAATCTTCATGGTGTCCGCGATGTGGATTTTGTCATCTTGACCTACGCCGGTTTTATGGGGTCGGCAGAGTGCCTTCAAGCACTCCATAACCGTATTGACCCCGATTTGAACATTTATATCACTACGCCCGAACTGATTTACAATGAGTTCTCATGCGGAGCCAAAGACATTACTGCCATTCGCGACTTTTGCCGTATGCTCTATTTTGAAAGCAGCCCCGGCCGCAAAGTCAAGTACCTGTTGCTGTTGGGCGACTGCTCATACGACTATAAAAACCGTAATGGCATTGTTGATTTCGTGCCTTCCTACGAGACGGTGGCCTCGCTTAATATGAGGACGACTTATGTCTCCGATGATTATTTCGGCTTCATGGACGAGTCAGAGGGAGCCCTTTCCAATTCCTTAGCTGACATCGGTATAGGCCGTTTCCCCGTGCAGACCTCGGAACAGGCCTCGCAAATGGTGGACAAGATTGAGCGCTATGTCGAGAAAGACGCCGCCACCATGCGGCCTTGGCGCAATACGGTTACTTTCTTTACGGACGACGAATCAAATTTCGTGGCCAACGCGGAAACTTTGTCGGGTATGCTGAAGAATGTGGGCGGCAACGGCGTTGTGGTTGACAAAATCTATCTCGATTCCTATCCGCAAATCAGTGCTCCGGGCGGCGAGATTGCCCCAGAAGTGAATGCCGCCATCAACAGCCGCATGGAGAAAGGCACGCTGGTGCTTCACTATGTTGGTCATGGTGGTGAGGTGCAACTCGCAGAGGAGAAGATATTGCAAAGGAAAGATGTTGACTCATGGCGCAATGCCCCAATGTATCCGCTGATGATTACCGGAACCTGCGAATTTAGCCGCTACGATGACCATGTCCGCACCTCTTTAGGCGAGTATGCTTTCCTCAACCAGTATGGTGGCATGATTGCCATGTTTACCACATCAAGAGTAACTTATGGTCCTGACAATCAGAATTTTGCCAAGGGTATCTATAACAACTTGTTTTGCATTAATGGCGGCGAACATTACCGCCTTGGTGATGTCTATCGCATGGCCAAAACTGAAGGAAGCGGTGTTGAGAAACGCTATGTGTTCTTTGGTAATCCTGCCCTGCGCTTGGCCTATCCGAAATGGAAGGTGGAGACCCTGAGTATCAACGGACAATATCCGGACTACGACTTGGATTCCATACCCATCAACGACACCACTTGGCAGACCTATCCCATCTATCATGATACCATAGGAGCATTGCAGCCTGTCGAGATTGTTGGTGTTGTGAAGGACTTGGACGACAATGTGGCCTCTGGTTTCAATGGCATTGTGAATGTCATCGTGTATGATAAAGAAACGGAGCTTTCTGCCAACAATATTAATTATAATTTGCGCAACAGCATGATTTTCAATGGTAAAGCTGAGGTCGTCAACGGAAGGTTCAAAATCAATTTCATCGTGCCTCGTGACATCTCCTATCGTTTCGGTCAAGGCTTGATTAACTATTATGCAACCGATTATTATAATGAAGCCAACGGCAGTTGCGACACATTCATCATCGGCGGGTTCTATGACGACGCCACCGAGGATAATGAAGGGCCAGAAATGAAGCTCTTTATTGATGACACTCTCTTTGTGAGCGGTGGCATTACGGGACAAAACCCGGCCCTTTTGGCCTACATTGACGACGAGAGCGGTATCAACACCACGGGTGCCGGCATTGGCCACGACATTATGGCTACGCTGACCGGCCCGTCGCGAAATGCCTATTGCCTCAACGATTATTTCGTTGCCGAACTCGACCAGCCGGGCAAGGGAAGCATTACTTATAAAATGCAAGACCTCGCCGATGGCGATTACACCCTCACGCTCAAGGTGTGGGATATATACAACAATTCCGGTACGGCCACAATTGAATTTACCGTGGCAAACAACAGTGGCATGGTTATTGAGAATGCTTTCAACGCGCCCAATCCGGTGACGGATGAAACACATTTCGTGTTTGACCATAACCAAGTGGGCAACAATGTGGAGGTTGACATATACATCTATGACATCATGGGCCGCTGGGTGAACACGCTCTCCGGAACGGTATCCGGGACTTCGACACGCATTGCACCCATCCGTTGGAACGGTCGTGGAGCAGGAGGAGCATACTTGCGCAACGGCGTTTATGTCTATCGTATCGTGGCTACCAACGATCAAGGCGAGACGGCTACCTCGGTCTCGAAATTAGTGTTAAGTAAATGAAAGTGAGTATGAAATTCAGAATATTATTCGTTTTTGCGACCATCATACTGCTATCCGGCAATTCAATGAGCCGGGCGCAGAACAACACCTACAGTTCGGTGCTGAGCGAACACACTTGGTATCGGCTTTCGGTTACGCAGGAAGGTGTCCACCAATTGGATTATGCTTTGTTGCGTGACATGGGCATCGACTTGAACAGCCTGAATCCAAACCAGATACGCTTGTTTGGCAATCCCTCAGGTGCTTTGCCGGAGAAAAACTCCATCAGCCGCCCTGACGACCTGACCGAGATGGCCATTTGCGTAACAGGCGCTCACGATGACAGCTTCGACGAGGGTGACATGGTGCTGTTTTATGGTCAGGAACCCACGCGATGGGTAATGGTTGATTCAAACAATGAGACTTACAGGCGCGAGCGCAACTATTATTCCGACACCACCTATTATTATTTATGTGTCGATAGCGGTGTTGAGGGCTTGAGGGTAGGAGAGAAGCCAACACTACCCATAGAGAATGCAACAACGGTCATCTCCGAGTTCCCCGATTTCGTTTGGCACGAAGAGGAACTGTTTTCTCCTTATTCTATCGGACAAAATTGGTTCGGTGAACGGATTTCTTCTGAAGACCCGCCTCTTGTTATCCCGTTTGTCTTCCCCAATTTGGTGAAAACAAAGGCTTTGACAGTGCGCTCTCAGGTATTGGGCCGTATCAGCAAGCCTAACTATTTGCATTACAATATTTGGATCAACAACAACCATGTGGCTGATAATGTTTCGATTCAGTATGAATACAAAAACTACTATGGCAAGTTGTCGTCAATAAACAAGCAGATTATGCTTGATTCTGACACGGCTACTTTCGAATTGAGTTTTGTTCCTTCCCCGGCGGCGATGTTATACCTTGATTATATGGAAATTTATGGCTGGCGTCATTTGAAGCGGACAAACGACAATTTTCTCTTCCGGCTGATGCCAAGCCAGTTTGGTGCGAATAAAAGTGCCGTTTGGATACAAAACACCAATGCCGACCACCAGCTTTGGGAGGTTACCGCACCTTTGAGGCCCGTGGCTCAGGATGGCGTATTGAGCAGCGGCAACTTGATCTTTGCTACCAATGACAGAGCCGAGAAACGCTTTGTGCTGTTCAAACCTGAAGCGTCGCATCGGATTGCAAGCTGGAAGATGGTGCCCAACCAAAACCTTCATGCCACTGCCGCAGCTGACAATCTGATTCTTACTTCGCCCGTCTTCTTTGAGCAGGCGCAGGCATTGGCCGACTATCATGCCGAGAAGGACGGCTTAACTTGTGTGGTGGTGGATGTGAACGAGATATACAACGAGTTTTCGACAGGCACACCCGACCCTTCAGGCATCCGCGACTTTGTCAGAATGGTGTATCATCGCAGCGCTGGTCAGATGAAGTATTTGACTTTGTTCGGCAGGGCCTCTTTCGACTTCCGTAACATCCACGGCTATGGACAGAATTTTGTGCCTACATACGAAACAATGGCAGAGCCCCATCATGAATTGAGTTTTTGCACCGATGATTTCTTTGCCCTGATGGACGACAACGAAGGTTCGAACAGCAGCGGCCGTGTCGACATCGGAGTCGGGCGCATCTCGGTTTCGAATGTGGGAGAAGCGGAGACCATACTGCGCAAGATCAAGCATTACGACGATTTGGCCGCTTCGCATGGCGAGTGGAAGACCGACCTGTTGCTTATGGCCGATGACGAGCGCCTATCTTATGTGGACTATAGCGAAAGCCATAATGCCATCATTGAAAACCAATGCCCTGCCCTAACAAAGAAGAAGTTGTATTGTGGAGCCTATCCTCTGCAGAACACTTCGAGTGGGGCGTTGAATCCAGGTGCCAATGCGGATTTGTCGCGTGCTTTCGACCAAGGCATGTTGGCCCTGTTGTACAATGGTCATGGTGGTGTCAAGGGACTGACGGGTGAGGGCGTGTTTACGAATGCCGATATTAATGCGCTTACTAATTTCGACAAAATGCCTTTTGTCTATACCGCCACTTGCGAGTTCACCAAATACGACAATCCTTTGTTGGTTTCAGCCGGCGAACAACTGGTATTGAATCCCCGTGGCGGTTGTGTGGCCCTCTTCACGACGTGCCGTCCCACCATAGGGAGTAATAACAACCTCCTGACACGAGCCCTTCTGGCTACACTTTTTCAACGAGATGAAGCGGGTATGCCTTTGCGCTATGGCGACATCATCAGGTTGGCAAAGAGCGACCCGCTCAATTATTCAAGCCAAACCAATCCCACCAACAACCTGAATATCCGGTTCCTGTTTATGGGTGACCCGGTGCTGCGTTTCCCCTTGCCTCAGAAGGACATCGCCGTAACGAGAATCAACGGCTTGGTGGTCAGCCAATCCGACAACATCGAACTTCATGCCATGAGCATGGTGACGATGGAAGGCGAGATACAAGAAGTCAACGGGCTCCTTGATACCGGGTTCAACGGCACTTTGTGGATGAGGTTCTACGACCAGAAGTCGAAGATGCAGGTGCAGTTTGTTGGCGACGATTCAAGGAATGTGTATTATCATAAGGATGTACTCTTTCAGGGACGGGTGAGTGTTGCAGCCGGCAAGTTCAGTGTTTCCTTCCAAGTGCCGAAAGACATCAAGACGGGGGTTGGTACCCCGCGTTTTAGCTTATATGCTTACGACTCACTGCGTTGTGTTGATGCTATGGGCAAGTTCGACGACCTGACCTTGGGCGGCACCGACCCCGCTGTTGTGGCCGACAACGAAGGCCCGACAATCAATTTCTATTGGAATACTCCTGCCTTTGAGAACGGACAGTCGGTGGAGCGCCAGGGCGTGCTTTACGCCGACCTTTATGATGCCCAAGGTATTTATCACTACGATTACAGTCTTGGCCGCGATATTGTTTTGAACAGTAATCTCTTCGGCTATAACAGACTTGTTTTGAACGATAGTTACGAACCTGCCTTGAATGACTACCGGCGCGGCCACTTGGCCATCCCTGTCAACGATCTCGAACCGGGTACTTACGAGTTTGTCCTAAGGGTTTGGGATACACAAGGAAACTCCTCGGAAGCCAGCCTTTGGTTTGTTGTAGATGACAATCTTTTCCTCTCCCAGGTGCGAAACTATCCCAATCCGTTCAGCGAAGAGACCCGGATTACCTTGACCCATATCGGTAAGGATGGCGATTTCGATGTTAATATCGAAATTTTCGACATCATGGGCCGGTCTGTTCAGCAGCTTTATAAAAAGGTGTATGCCGCCGATGGCGTCATCGAGCCTATCTTGTGGAATGGCTGTGGCTATTCGGGAAGCCCTTTGCGTTCAGGCATTTATCTATACCGTCTCACCCTGACGGACGAAAAAGGATTCTTCCGCACCGTCAGCCAACGCATGATCATCCAGCGATGAGACAAAAATATTTTTTGTGTCTATGCAATATGGCCTTTGAATAATCGTTATTCCTACAATTTCTAATTAAAAACTGAAAATGAAAGTGAAGAAACTTCTTATCGCCGCACTTTTGTTGGCTGCGGCAGCGTCTTACGGACAGACCTACTATCCGAATGTGATTACCACAGGGGTTCCTTTTGTCTCCATCAATCCTGATTCAAGAGGAGGCGGACTGGGCGATTGTGGTACGGCCACTTCTGCTGACGTGTATTCCATGCATTATAATCCCGCAAAATATGTCTATCTTGAGGACAAGTTTGTCGGTGGTTTGGGCTATAGCCCATGGTTGCACAATCTCGTTTCGGATATGGGCTTGTTTTATTTGGCTATGGCCTATAAGATTGACGACCGCTCTGCTGTAGCGGGTACATTGCGCTATTTTAGTCCCGGCGTGATCGAATTCAGAGACCAATACAACAACTCTTTAGGTGACTTTAACCCAAATGAATGGGCTATCGACGCCACCTATTCGCGTATGCTCGGCGATTATTTGTCGGGCGCCGTTGCAGGTCGTTTCATCTATTCCAATTTGATTCAAAACCAATCTGATTATGCTCGCGCCGGTGTTTCGGTGGCTGCTGATGTCGCCGTGTATTACAAACGTCCTGTCGAGTGGTTCAGCAGCATGGATGCCGACTTTGCGTGGGGTGCCGCAATCACCAATATCGGTAGTAAGATTACATATAACGCTTCGAATAACCGCCGTGACTTCATTCCGACCACCCTGCGTTTGGGTGCCGGCCTGACACTGGAGCTTGATGAGTACAACAGTCTGGCTTTCAGTTTGGATTTCACCAAGCTGATGGTGCCTACCTCTCCCATCATCGCGAGAGACGATAACGGCAATCCCTTGTATAATGATGATGGCACATACAAAATACTGCATGGAATGGATAACGATGTGTCTGTTGTTCAAGGCATGATTCAGTCTTTCTACGATGCTCCGGGTTATGCCTATGATGCCTCTAATCGCGAGTTGGTCCACATCGGCAAGTTCTATGAGGAAATCTGTGAGGTTAATATTGGAGGTGGCGTCGAGTATTGGTACAACAACACTTTTGCCGTGCGTGCGGGGTATTTCAATGAAACCGCACTGAAAGGCAATCGTAAATTCGCCACCTTAGGTGCAGCTTTGAAGTACAATGTGTTTGGCCTTGATGTGTCGTACCTGATCCCCCTCAATACGACGGCAGGCAGCAATCCTTTGGAAAACACCTTGCGCTTCAACCTCACCTATAGCATGGGTAAGGGATAATTTTTTGGTAAGTGATTTGTTTGAATGCAAAAAGCGGCTCGCGTATGCGAGCCGCTTTTTTTTGTACATATTTCGTAGTGCGGAGTGCGCAATCTTTACAGCAACGAGGCCATCCATGCCAACAGCACATACAGCCAATGGGCGGAGATGCCGGCAGCGAGACCGCCGATGGTGTGGGCTCCGATGGCCTTGCCGATGAGCTTGCGGTAGCCAAGGCTGTCGAGCATGGCGGCATGGGTGCTGAGGAAACCGCTCCAGCACATGCCGATGGCCGTGAACACGGCGATGGCGTTGTTGTCGATGATACCTTCCGTGTTGAAACGCGGCACCAGACCGATGGCGGCACCTACGGCACCGAGGGCGGTCATGGGGAAGGAGATCAAGGCACCGTCTTTGAAGCCGAAGAGCCAGTCGAAGATGAAGTTGACCTTGTTGGCCGCCCAGCTGATGATGGGCACACCTTCGTATGCTACGCCGAGATACTCGCCGTTGTCGCCCGAAGCCCCGAAAGTGAGCATCATCACGATGGTGGAAATGCAGAGCACGCCGGGGATGATGGCTAAGCCAATGCTGACACCATCTTTGCCGCCGTCCAACAAGGAGTTGAGGAAGCGCAAGAACACGCCGCCCTCGCTCTTGAAGGTGATTTTCTGCTCGTCGCCGCCAAACTCTTCGTCAACAGGTGCGTCAAGTTCGGGATAGGCTTTCAATGTGGAACGCTGCATGAGTCGCGTGGAGACGATACTGCCGACGACAGCGCCGGCTAAGCCAATCAATGCGCCTTTGCCGAAGCCCAAACCCGTCATGAAGGCGACCACTACCAAGCCCATGCCAAAAGCGGTGCCAAAGTTGGTTAGTGAGACAAGCTGGTATTTCTTGAAATAGCGGTTGAAGTGCTTGTCGTGTGCCATGGTGATGATGGCAGGGTTGTCGCTTAGGAAAGTCATGATGGCTCCCAAAGCGGCCACGCCGGGCAGGTTGTAGAGCGGTTTCATCAGCGGACGAAGCAGGTTCTCCAACAGGCGCACCACGCCAAACTCAGTGAGCAGCTTGCTGATGGCGCCCATCAGCACGCAAATGGCCATGATGTAGAATACGGTCTCCAACAGCAGGTGGTAGGCCGTCTGCATGAAAGTGTTCAGCATCTTGGGCAAACTCATCTTGTAGGCCAGCAGCCCGAAGAAGGCAAAGAAGATGAACAAGAAAATGGCGGCTTCAACACTTCGCTTGGTGGTGAATTTCAAAGGATTTTTGCGTTCAAATTTCTCAAAGAATCTTTCCACCAGATGATGGTAAGAGTGGGTCCTTCTTTTTTCGGTGTTGTATTTGGTCTTGACCATGGCGTATTATTTTTTGAGGTTGAGCAGATTGATCTTCCATGTAAGTCCGAGGTTGGCTTGGAACTTGCTGATACCGTCCACGCTGGTGCGCGAACCGCACAGGTGCAGGCGGATATTCCGGTCGCCCAAGGGGTAGTACTCGAAGCCGAGGCTCTCGAAGTCCACCTTCTTGCCGGGGACAACATACTGGTCGTAGGCTTCCGTGTTGGGCAGTTGGGCTTTGTTGAAGTCGAAGCCTGCCTTGGCGAATACAATCCATCTCTTCCCGATGTCGACACCGATGCCATAGATGGCGGTGATGTCCTGTCCGAAGAATTGTTCCTGCTCAAAGGAGGCGCGATTGATGACATCAAGGTACATTTCCACACCGTTGAACATCAATTTGTTGCCCAAAGCGATGTAGTTGATAAACTTGCCCGGTTGGTATTCAATCATGTTGGCGGAATAGGCCGTTTTGAAAACGCCGAAGTTGCCGTACCACATGAGGTTGTATGCGTAAATGCTCTGCATGGCCTGATTGATGAAAGGCGAGTTGCACACTTGGACAATTACATGGTTCTTGCCTGAGTTATCTTGAAAGTTGAGTGAGGCGCCCATTTCGTAGCAACACACGGTGTTCCAAAACTCTGTGCCGTAATAGATGTCGATGGGGTTGGAGTCGTATTCCCATCCGCCGATGGCGACGACCTGTTTACCAGCCGAGAGGAAGAGGTTGTCGGTGAAGCTCCAGTTGAGGTAGGCCCAGTCGGTGCCTTGGAAGAAGGTGTTGGCGAAGTCGATGTTGGGCGCGTTGAGGCGCTGGCGAAGGTGGTAGGAGAACTTGTTGCCGAAGGTGCCATCTAAAGCCACAACGAGGTATTTTCCCGCAAAGCCGTGGTCGGTGGTGGGGGCAACGCTGTCGTGCCCCGGGTGATAGTCGACGGTGAAGTCGGCACGGGTGTTCAAGTACAAGTTGTCCAAAGTGACAAAAGGCTTCTTGTCTTGCGAAAAAGTTTGCAAGCAGCAAAAAAGGCCTAAAAATGAGAGTAGTAACGCTTTCTTCATACGCTATTGAAATTTGCCGCAAAAGTACGAATTTAAAGTATCGGGAGTGGAGTTTGGCCAACAAAAAGTTGTGAGTGGAATTGTGGTGTTGAGGTCAATTCCTGAAATTTTCCGAAAGTTGCGGATTACCGCTGAGAAAGATGAAGTTTTGAGCATGAAGTTCGCACTTAAATAAAAGAATATTAGTAATATGCAAAAAAAAATGGATGCGTTGACAAAACGCATCCATTTTTGATGTGAGGTAGAAAAAGTCTTTGTTTTAGCAGACTTCAATGGTCTGAATGGTCTGTTTCTTCTCTTCGGCGGTCATTTTGGGGATGACAATGTCGAGGATGCCATTCTCAACCTTGGCGCTGATTTGCTCCTTGTGGATGTCTTCGGGCAGCATTACGGTCTGGCGGAAGTGCCCAACCGAGAACTCGCGGCGCAGGTAGTGCTTTTCATCCCTGTTCTCTTTCTCCTCGTTCTTGGTTTCCTTGTCCATCTCAACGATGAGGTTGCCTTCGGGGTCAATGCTCAGTTTCACATCTTTCTTAGTGAGGCCGGGGATGCAAAGCTCCAACTTGTAGTTGTCTTTGGTTTCCACGATGTTCATGCGGGGCGTTGTGTAAGTTGTGTTGTCCCAGCACATTAGTTCGTTGAACAGAGTAGGCATGATGTCTTGGTTTCTTCTGGTTAGTAACATGGTTTTGATCTCCTTTTTTTAGTTGTTTATTTGTTTAATTGTTTAATCGTTGTTGGTTGGAGGCTGTCACATTGTGGCAGCCGTACCGAAGTTTGTTTTTGTCCGTCCTTTCGTTCGGACGACCTCACACAGTCAATTTCTTTGCCAAGGCCGAAACGAGGTCAATAACGGCGTTTTTAATGACAAAATTTCCGATTTGAGATAAAATCGGATGAAATACCATGACAAAATTTCCGATTACCCGACGGCAAATGACTATGATGACTACCGATGTATATGCTGTCGGAGTTATTGAGGGGCTTCTGTCCCCTACGGTAATGGCTTCCGTTGGGACATGTATTTCGCTTTTTAGGGCTTGAATGATTTTCCATGAAGGTTTCGGCTTGTTTTCTGGCTTTATTCCGTACCTTTGTAGCCCGAAAGCGAGCCGAATATCATGGAAGAAAAATTGTTCAATAAGAATTATCTCTACCTTTGTGCAGCTAACTTCTTGTTTTTCTTTTCGTTCTATCTGCTGCTGCCCGTGCTGCCCTTCTTTATCATGGAGAAGTTTCAGGCGGGCAATGCTGTGATAGGCACGGTGATTTCGTGCTACACACTGGCCACCTTGGTGGTGCGTCCTTTTTCGGGCTACATGATGGATACCTTCAAGCGCAAACCCTTGTATTTGTTGGCTTTGTCCATCTTTACTGCGGTGTTTGTCGGTTATCTTTTTGCTGTTACCATCACCCTATTAATCATAATACGCATTGTGCATGGCTTGGCTTTCGGCCTCTCCTCGGTGGGCGGCAACACCTTGGTTATCGATGTGGTGCCGGCGGAACATAGAGGAGAAGGCATAGGCTATTATGGTGTGGCCAACAACATCGCCATGGCTGTCGGCCCGATGACGGGCTTGTTCGTTTACGAACATTTCAGCTTCAACGCCATCTTCTTGGGTTGCATGGGCTGTAGCCTTTTGGCCACCTTGTTCTCTTCGAGGATTCAAACCCGCGTGCGCCCGCCTGTCAAACGCCCCTCAATTTCCTTAGACCGTTTTATTTTAATAAAAGGTCTGTTGGCGGGCATATCGTTCACCTTGCTGGCCTTTGCATACGGACAGATTTCTAACTATATCGCCTTATATGCCAAGGAAATGAACCTTTCCATCAGCAGCGGATTGTTCTTCACGGTGTATGCCGTCGGACTGATTGCCTCTCGGCTGTTTGCAGGCAAGATGGTGGACAAGGGTCAGGTTACGCATACCATTGCCTTGGGCTTGGGCATCACGGTGGTGGCTATGTTTGGCTTGGGTATGTGCCACTATTGCAATGCCTTGGGCTCGGATTACACGGCAGCGGCATTCTTGCTGATTGCCTTATGTTGTGGTTTGGGCTTTGGTGCGGCGTTCCCTGCCTTTAATGCCTTGTTTATCAACCTTGGCACCAATGCCCAGCGTGGCACAGCCACCTCCACCTATCTCACCACTTGGGATTTGGGTCTCGGTATCGGTATCTTTTCGGGCGGCATGCTGGCTGAGCATTTCTCTTTTTCGACAGCCTATTTGGTGGCTTCCGGGTCGGTACTGCTGTCGCTGATTTTTTTCGTTATTGTGGTATCGCCCCATTACCAACGGAACAAATTGCGCTGATACAGAATTGGGGCGCAATTGAGGCGTTAAATTATAATTGCGGACGCATTCGATGCCTCCGTACAAGGGAGAGGCTAATTCATGGAAAAGATGATTTGGTTGGGCGTTTTTTTGCCTCGCTCCAAGTTTGCAACACCACCGAAATGATAATCAACGCAATGCCCACGCAGAACGAAAAATTCAACTCCTTGTATTCGCTGAAAATGAACATCGACAGGATGATGCTATACACAGGCTCCAGATTGTAGCTCAGGTTGACGGTGAAAGCAGGAATTTTTTGCAACACGATGATTTGCAGCAGACAAAGCCCAATGGTGCATACCACGACCATGAAGGCCAAGTAAGGCAAGTCCATGCCGATGGGATAAAGCCGTTCGATTGGGATGAACATATTATATATAGGTAGGAGGCAGGTCAGGCCGATGAGACCACCGACCATCTCCCAAAGCAGCATGTTTTTGGCTTCGTAGTGCTTGCCGACACGCTGGTTGGTAATAGCGAACAAGGCATACAGCGCCGATGAAATCACTCCCAATACAATGCCTAATCGGTAGCGTGAATCGAAATGGAAAATGAGGTAGATGCCAAGGATGGTAAGCAGGCTGAAGAGGAACTCACGCCCCGAGAATTTATGTTTGTTGATGACAGGCTCAAAAAAGGCGGTGAAAAACCCAACCAAGGAGAAACACACCACCCCGATACTGACATTGGCCGCCTTGATGCTGGCATAGAAAAACACCCAGTGCAGGCAGAGCAACATGCCCACGCCGCCCATTTGTATGATTTCCATAAATTTGTACCGTTGTAGAGACATGGCGTGCCGTGTCTCCACAAACCGCAAATAGACAAACATCAGCAATGCTGCGGCAGCCATGCGCCACCACACCAAAATGGCGGAATCCAAGGTGATAAGCCGTCCTAAAACACCCGTGAAACCCGCGATGAACACGGAGAGATGTAGCAGGAAATAGTCTTTTTTCATGGTTTTCTCCTTTGGCGGACGGCCTCGAAGGTGATGATGGCGGTGGTTACCGACACGTTGAGCGAGTCGGCGATACCGTTCATGGGAATGATGATGTTCTGGTCGGCGGCCTCGACCCATGCATCGGATATGCCGGTGGCCTCAGTGCCCATGACCAAGGCAGCGGCTTTGCGGAAGTCGGCATCAAGGTAGTCGATGGAGGCCTTCAGATAGGTGCAGTAGATGGTAATGCCGTTGTTTTTCAGCCAGTTGATACACTCCTCAGTGGAACAGGCATAGACGGGCACACTAAAGATACAGCCGATACTGGCGCGGATGGCGTTGGGGTTGTAGAGGTCGGTGGCAGGGTCGGCGACGATGACAGCGTCGACACCGGCGGCATCGGCAGTGCGCATTACGGCACCGAGGTTGCCGGGCTTCTCCACGGTTTCCAACACAATGATCAAGGCGTCTTTTTTTGGCTTTAACTCGCTAAGTACCTTGTATTTCGGAATGGCCACAGCCAACAATCCATCGCTGCCATCGCGGTAGGCAATCTTGTCGAAGACCTCTTCCGTGACGGTCTCGATGAGCCCGGCCTTGACAGACAACGGCTCGCTGAGCAGTGGTTCGCACACATACAGCTGTTCAATCTCGAAGCCGCAGGATTGGGCTCGTTCAATCTCACGCCGCCCTTCAATGAGAATTCGGTTCTGCTCACGGCGCTCGGCGGCCTTTTGCAGTTTGACGAGGTTCTTTATCTTGGGGTTGGTTTTGCTGGTAATCATTTCCTTAGGTCGGGTTAGTGTGTTGCAAAAATATGGAAAAGTCAGTTTATACGATTTGTGAATTGTCTTTTTTTCAACTGCGAAAAGGCCAGTCCAACAACCACCAGCACAATGCCGATGACCTTGTTCACAGTCAGGCTTTCGTGGATGATGAAATAACTGAAGATGGCCGTGAAGACGGGAATCAGGTTGGTGTAAACATTGGCCTTTGAAGCGCCGAGTTTGCTATAGGCAAAGGCCCATAAGGCATAAGCCATTGCGCTGCAAAACACACCAAGGCAAACCAAGGGGACGATATATCTACCCACATTGGCATAATCCGACGGCTCGAATTGCTCCATGATGACCACCAAAGGGATGAAATACACCATCCCGATGATGTTTTGCATCCATGTGATGGTCATGGGTTTATAGACTTTGGTCAGCCTTATGAGGGCGATGGAATAGGCGACGGCCACCAGCACGGTAACACTCAGGAAGATGACGCCTTTGGGTGAAGCTGTGAGCTCAAGGTCTTTGTTCAGAAGCATGACAATCACACCGATGAACGAGACGATGAGTCCCGCCACATTCATGGCGGTGAGCCTTTCTCTCAAGAAGATACGCGCCGCGATGGGTGTTACCAAGGGAATCATGGCGACGATGCCGGAGCCGATGATGGGGGAGGTGTGCTTCAGCCCGTAGCCTTCGAAGATGAAATAGAGGAACGGCTCGAATAGTGCCGCCAAAGCAAAGAGTCTCAGATGTTCTTTCTTGATTTTTTCATTCAGGCGGAAAAGGAAGAGTATAGCCGAGAAAAAAACGGTGGCCACGACGAGGCGCAAAAAGATGGTCGCAGTGGGATTGAGGCTTTGGTAAACCTGTGTGGACCACACAAACGACATGCCCCAGAATATCATGGCAATGACACCGGCAAGATGAACGATACCTCCTTTGTTTTTCATGCCGCAAAACTACAAAAATTGTCTTTTCATTTCACGATTTGGAAAATGAGACACAAAAATGCTCCTGAATGTGGTTTTCTGCCAAAATTTCCGACCTTTGCCGGCGGAATGATTCTTGAACGACCTCAAAATCATGGATAACAAAGCAGAAAGATGGAAGTTTTTTGGCAGCCTCATCGTTCCCTTGCTCATTGTGGCGTTGATGTGGCTGGTGATGATTATTGAGGTGTCGCTTGGCATGAGCTTTAGCCGTTACGGTGTTGCTCCCCATACCGCGCAAGGCCTCATCGGCATATTTACTTTGCCTTTCCTGCATGGCAATTGGGAACACCTGCTTTCCAATTCCATTCCAATCCTTGTGTTGGGAACAGCCTTGTATTATTGTTATCCCACTCTGGCCAACCGTGTGCTGCTCATTACTTACCTTGCCGGCGGACTGCTCACATGGAGTATCGGCAATCCCGAATCGACACACATTGGGGCCAGTGCGCTTGTTTACGGACTCAATCTTTTCCTCATCGCGAGCGGCTTTATTCGGGGCAACCGCCTGCTTATCGTCATTTCTCTCATCATGGTGTTCCTCTACGGCAGTTTCATCTGGGGCATGATTCCGTCTCTGGCCATTCCGCAAAACATCTCATGGGAAGGCCACCTTAGCGGTGCTATTATCGGGGTGATGTTGGCTGTTTTTTTGAGGAAGGAAGGCCCTCAGAAAGAAGTGTACCATTGGGAAGAAGACGATGAAGATGAGGAACCCCCAAACGACAACGGCATTTCGACAAACTCAACGGCTGAAAAGCCTTATTGGGATGTGCCTACCCCTTCAAACGACGAGCTGACGGTACGATACCACATTAAGCGTTGAAATCAGTCTTAAGCAGTTCTATCATCTGGTTGGCGATATTTTCCTGTCCTTGGACGTTCGGATGCCACCATGTTTTCTGGACATCATGCAAATCTATATAATCCACATGATAATGGTTGGCGATACGATGCACCGACTCAATGTATTCACGCCGCAGTTGATCGTCTATGCCGCCGGGACAGAAATCTAAGTCGGTCATAAAATACAACTTCGCTCCGGGATACAAACGCTTCAAGCCGTCAAAAAGACAGGCAAGGGCAGGGCGGATGGTGCAAAGCTGTTCTTCGGTCCAATCGGAATACACATAGTCGCCAAAAGGAGCCCCAACCCACACATCGTTGACGCCGCCTAAAATAAAAATCACATCAGGATTGCCAAGATTATTCATGCGGCGAAGGAAGGAATTGGGGGCATAATAAGAACCTGCGTTGAAGTTACTGTGATTGCAGACCAAAGAACCGCAAAACGAATTGTTCAACTCCAATGCCCAGCCCATCTTATTGGCCACTTTGAACCACCACATCTGTTCCGCGCTTGTTACCCCAATGGAGTCATAATGCCAAACATCATTGGTTTCAGGGTGAACATAGCCCTCAAAAGTGGAATAACTGTCACCTAAAATGGAAAACTTGATGTCTTTTGGTTGGGGAGGCTTCACGCAGGCCGACATCAAGACGGCTAAACTCATGACTAAAATCGGTATTAATCTTTTCATTTTTAATTAATTATTATCATTTCTGTTCTTCGGTTCAAGGCGCGGTTTTCTTCGGTGTCGTTGGGCGCAACAGGTCGGGCGGCGCCATAGCCTTTTGCGGTTAATCGGTACTCGTCAATCCCATTGGCGATCAAGGCTTTACGGACAACCTCGGCGCGGTCTGCCGACAACTTCTGGTTGTAGCTTGCACTGCCGACATCATCGGTATGCCCCGCCAACTCAATCTTCAATTCGGGATTGCGTCGCAGAAAAACCGTCAGCATACCAATGCCCGACTCTGAATCAGCTGTCAAAGCGGAGCTGTTAAACTCAAACTGGATGTTCTGCAACACCACGGCATCGCCTGGCATCAAGTC
>JBHACT010000068.1:0-11125 GCA_041854745.1 Candidatus Limimorpha sp.
CAGGCCTTTAGACGGCTGGGGGGGGCCGATGGTGTCGGCCTTGATTCTTTGTTCCTTTCTCATCAAGGAGAAAGGAAGGAGAGGACTGCTTCGCATCGCTTTGCTCTGCTTGCAGTGAGGCGCGAGGCGGCGCGTGAGGAAGAGGATGTTTTAATCCCCCTGACCCCCTTAAATGGGGGAAGTCCCCTGGCCCCCTAAAAAGGGGACTTTGTGGGTTGTGATGACGGTGTGAGGTTGGGCGTAATTGTAGAAAGTAGAGACGGTGCATGCACCGTCTCCATGATAGATTGATAATCATTTGTAGAGACGCGGCACGCCGCGTCTCTACAAATTAGATTACACCATCAATGCGCCAACAAGGCCCAAGATAGCGTAAAATTCGGGAAGGGCGGCATAGATCAGCGTGTTGGTGAACACATCGTGACCTTGGCTCACGCCGACGATACCGTTGGCACAAACCTGCCCCTGACGCATGGCCGAAATCATGCAGGCCAAACCCACACTGAGACCCACACCGAATACGATGTAGCCCGAAAGCGGATCCACCGCTGCCCTCATCTTATTGAGCAGCATGAAGAAAGCCACAAAGCCGTAAATACCCTGAGTGGCCGGCAGCGCCGACAGCACCATGAAATTGCCCGATGCCTCAGGGCGTTTCTTGAGGCCACCTTCAGCAGCGTTGCCCGCCGTTGAAGTGCCGATGGAACTTCCGATACCTGCCAAGGCCAACACGAGGCCTAATCCGAGATAACCTAATACTGTTTCTAACATAATGTTTAATTGTTGATTTGTTGATTTGTTTAATTATTGATTTCTGAATTTATGACTGCAGAGGTTTGTACCTGCGCCCTGAGCCTTCGTAACCGGAGTTTTTGAAGAACTCAAGGAAATTGAGTCGCAAAGGATGCACAAAGGCGCCCAAGATGCACATGGCTACATTCAATACATGTCCGACGACCACAATGAGGATGAACCACAGCCAAGCAAGGCCGCCGTCGCCCAATGCCTGCAAGCCGATGGCATTAAATGCCTCGCCCAATTTGGCACCGGCCAAGCCAAGGGCATACAGGCGCAAGTAACTCAACACATCGCCGAGCAAGCCCGTAGCCGTGTTGTAGGTCTCCCACAAGCCCGAGCCCACATTGAGCAACGGATTGCGGTGCAGGTCGTTGAGGAAGAAGATACCCAAGGCAGAAAGACCGCCCAGAATGATGACGACCCATTTCGTTACCTCCTTGTCCATCACACCCATCAGGGCGAGGCCACCCACGATGACACCGCCCACGATGAGCAGGGTCCATCCCCAAGTGCCCAATGAATTGGCAAAGCCTTTCACTTTGGTGTGCTGGTAGGTCTTTACAATCATGGCGAGACAGATGTGTACGATACCGACAATGACAGCCAAAACCATCGTGCCGTCAAATCCGAAAACCTCTTTGGGTACCATGATTTTCTTCACGACATCGGGAATCCAACTCCATTCGAGCATATCCGTCGAAAAGAATGTGTGGAACAACACACCAATGATGGTTGTGGCAATGCCCAAGGTAACACCCAAAGGTGCAATCTTGCCCAGTTTCTTCTTCAAACCAACTCCCAACAGGATGATTACCAAGCCGTAGCCTGCGTCACCCATGCAGAAGGCGAAAAAGAGCATGAAGAAGATAGAAATGAAGACGGTGGGGTCAAACTCATCATATTTTGGGCGACCATACATGTCGGTCAGCAGTTCGAACATCGAGACGAACCTGTTGTTTTTCAACTTGATGGGCGGATTATCGTCCACTTTGGCTTTGTCGTCCAAATAGAAGACGCGCTCTTTGTCGAGCATATCGCGGAGTGCCGGTTCGTTTTCGATGGGTGCGAAGCCTTCAAAGACGGTAATGTAGTCCTCGGCAACCTTCTCGCCTGCCATCTGAGCCAAATGCAGGTCGAGTTTCCCCAAGACCTTGTCCAACTCAGCCCGAAGCACCGGCTCGTGCCATTTCAGTTGTGCCAAACGCCGGTCTTTCTCCTTCACCTGCGCCTCCAAGTCGGCAATCTGCCGCTCGATGTCGGCATAGTCACTCGCCGGAGCGGGCAGTTCCTTTAAGGGGAAGTCGTAGTCGTCGTTTTCAGAGACTACCACAAAATAGCTGTAGCCGTCCAGTTCGGAAATCTCGCTCAACGCAAATTGTTCCTTCCATGCGGGGTCGATGGTCTTGGTTTTGTAGAAGTGGAGCTTCAGGCCGTTTTCCTTGAGCCTGTCGAAGCTCTCGGCATCAAACCGGCCCCAAGGCTTGCGTTCTTCCATATCCTTGTAGAGCTGCGGCAATTGTGCCTGCATGGCTTCCTTGTCGCGCACCGTCTCCATTACCTCAACGGCAAAGTCGGTAGGCTTCTGACCCGGGTCGTCGGCCTTTTCGATTTCTTTCAAAGCCGACAATGCCTTTCGATAGATTTCGGCGCGGGCCGAGAGTTTCTCGGAGCGCTCGTCGATAGGTTTCAGCGAGCGGGTGATGTCGACCACGCCCATCGATTGCAGCTTCATGAGGAAGGCATCGGCATCGCCACTCATCAGGATGAAATCATATTTCGTCATTTCAGTTACCATAGTTTTCCTCCTCTTCTTCTGCTATGTGTTTGTTTTTCACGATTTTCTGTGAGGCCTTGGAGAGGTTCTCCTCGTCTTCCATAAATCGCTTGATCTTTCGTATGGCTTCGTTGTAGCCAGGAATTTGTACCTTCTCGTAAAGGTTGACTTTCTGCGTGGTCTTCTTCCGCTGGTAGTCGAGGATGCGGCTCACCTCGGTATAGACTTCCGATTCTATGCCGAGTTGGGCGAGGTTCTTGAGGATTTGCACGCCGTCCGCATACCACATCGGCTTGATGAACAGGTTGATGTCCTTCACATCGAAGAGCACCTCCTCCAAGGCCGGCACGGGCACACCCGCAATCTTGACGGTTTTCAGCTTGACATCGGTCACATTTATCAATCCGGGCTCAAATTCATTCCAAAGCCGTGCCATATACTCATACGATTTGAGTTCGGCATCTAACTGTGCGACAAGACTTTCCGAATGTTGCTTGGCTTTTTTCACTTCAAGGCGCAACGCACTCTCCTTGCTTTTCAGCGTGGGGAGGGCACGGGTGCGTGTCTTGAGTTGCTTGTTCAGCTCGTTCAGCGAAGTCTTGTTATATTGGAACTTGATGGCCATGATTTATTCCTTCCCTTTCCAGTATTTCTGAATCAACGATTCCTTCAGACCCGTCTCCGCCTTGGTGAAGTACTTGCCAAACAGCCCCCATGCCGTATCAAGCATCTCGGTGATAGAGATGTTGATGTCGATGGCCAACAGGCGCGTGGCATATTCCTTGGCGTAGTCGAGGCAGCGCAAGTCGTAGTCGCTCAGGTCGAAGCCGTTTTCCAACTTGGTCTTGGCGTTGGCGGCGTCGGCATAGAGTCGCACCGAGGTGTTCATCACCGCACTGTGGTCCTCACGGGTCTTCTTGTTCTGCACAAGCTGTTTCAAACGCGACAGCGAGCGGAAAGGGTCAACGATGACCTTGCCCGAATCGGGGTCGGCACGCAGGAACAACTGTCCTTCGGTGATGTAGCCCGTGTTGTCGGGGATGGCGTGCGTGATGTCGCCATCATTCAGTGTGGTCACAGCGATGATGGTGATGGATCCGCCGCCGGGCAGCTGCACGGCCTTCTCGTATATTTTGGCCAAGTCGGAATAGAGCGAGCCGGGCATGGAGTCCTTTGACGGAATCTGGTCCATGCGGTTGCTCACGATACTCAATGCATCGGCAAAAAGAGTCATGTCGGTCAGCAGCACCAGCACCTTTTCGTTCTTATCCACCGCAAAATATTCGGCAGCGGTGAGAGCCATGTCGGGAATCAACAGGCGCTCGACGGGCGGTTGGTCGGTGGTATTGACAAAACTGATGATTTTGTGCAAGGCACCGGCACCCTCAAATTCATTCTTAAAAAACAAGTAGTCGTCATTGGTCAGTCCCATGCCGCCAAGGATGATTTTGTCCACATCGGCACGCAGGGCCACCATGCTCATCACTTGGTTATAGGGCTGGTCAGGGTCAGCGAAGAAAGGGATCTTCTGGCCCGAGACCAAGGTATTGTTCAAGTCGATGCCGGCGATACCCGTCGGAATCAGCTGTGAGGGCTGACGGCGCCTAAAAGGGTTGACCGAAGGGCCTCCGATCTGGCGTTTCTCACCTTCCACGGCTGGACCTCCGTCGATGGGCTCGCCATACGCATTGAAGAAACGGCCAGCGAGGTCTTCACTGACATTGATGGTGGGCGGCTCGCCGAAGAAAGTTACTTCAGCGTTGGTAGGGATGTCTTCCGTGCCGCCAAACACCTGCAGGGTAACACTGTTGTCCTTGATTTTCACCACTTGCGCCAAACGGCCCGCCACAAGGGCGAGTTCATCGTTAGCCACGCCTTGCGCCTCAAGGGTTACGGTGGCCTTGGTGATGGCGCTCAGCTTTGTATAGATACGCTGAAAAGCTTTCTCACTCATGTTTTAGTTCCTCCTTTAACTGTCCAAGATATTTTTCAAATTGTTCCGACTTGTATTCCGAGTAATTCATTTGACGGCAGATGTTGATTAGGCCTTTGAAGTAGGTGGTACATTCCTCAAAGTTGTCGAACTTGAAGGTTCGGTCGCAAATGCCAAGCACCAAGTCGAGCATGAACTTTTGGCGGTCGAGCGGCGTTTGTCCGTCGATATCGTCAAAGGCGTCTTGTTGCAAAATGACGAAGTCAACAAGCTCCGACTTCCAATACTGCTCGTGGTAAGCCATCGGCACGCCGTCGTCGCCCAAGATATTGATCTGCTCGTAGGCGTCTTTGCCTCGGCGAATGATGAACTTTGTCTTGATCACCTTTTCGACCCAGCCTTTCTCAATCTTCTCATCAAGATACTCGATGATTTCAGGATACTCCAAGTATTTTGAGTAAGAATCCACGGGGTCGATGGCGGGATAGCGTTTCTTGTCGGCGCGGTTCTGCGAGAGGCCGTAGAAGCAACGGGCTGCCTTCTTGGTCGACTCCGTTACCGGTTCCTTCAGGTTACCGCCGGCGGGCGACACCGTACCGATGAAGGTGATGGAACCTGAGGCGTCGTTGTTGAGTTTCACGAAGCCGGCACGGGAGTAGAAATTGGAGATGATGGCAGAGAGGTCGACAGGGAAGCCGTCCTGTCCGGGCAGCTCCTCCAAGCGGTTACTCATCTCACGCAAGGCCTGCGCCCAACGCGAGGTGGAGTCGGCCAGCAGCAACACCTTCATACCCATAGCGCGGTAGTACTCGCCGAGGGTCATGGCTGTGTAAACGGAGGCCTCGCGGGCTGCCACCGGCATATTGGAAGTGTTGCAGACAATGATGGTACGCTCCATCAGGCTGCGACCGGTGTGTTTGTCTTTCAGTTCGGGGAACTCGGTGAAGATTTCCACGACCTCGTTGGCGCGTTCGCCACAGGCGGCCATGATGATGACATCGGCATCGGCCTGTTCAGCAATCGCGTGTTGCAACACCGTTTTGCCACACCCGAAGGGTCCCGGAATAAATCCTGTTCCCCCCTCTGCGATGGGATTCATGGTATCGATACACCGCAGGCCTGTCTCCATCACTTTGAAGGGACGCCGTTTCTCGGTATAGCCACCCACGGCCACCTTGACGGGCCATTTTTGTGTCATCGTCACCATCACCTCCTCGCCATCGGCATTGGTCAGTGTGGCTATGGTATCAGTGATCTTGTATTGTCCGGCGGTGGCCACCGACTTCACGGAGTAGGTACCTTCAAACTGGAAGGGCACCATGATTTTGTGGGGCAGCCAGCCTTCCTTGACTTCGCCTAACCAATCGGCGGCAACGACTTGTTGGCCTTCCTTAGCGATGGGCATGAAGTCCCATAACTTATTCTCATCCAAAGGCTTAGTGTATTCACCGCGGTTGAGGAACACGCCTTCCATAGTGGCGAGGTTGTTCTGCAGTCCATCGAAGTTGCTCGAAAGCAGACCGGGGCCCAAGGTTACTTCAAGCATGTAGCCTTGAAATTCCACCGGGTCGCCGATTTGCAGTCCGCGGGTACTCTCATACACCTGCACGGAGGCTTTGTTCCCGTTCACCTTGATTACCTCAGCCATCAGCTTGACGCCTTGCAAGTCGATGAAGCAGATTTCATTCTGTGACACAGGGCCGTCCACCTCCACGGTAGCCAAGTTTGCAATGATTCCTGTAACTTTTCCTGTTGTTTTCATTATTGTTAAATTACTAATGTTTATTCCGATAACAAACTCTAATTCTTATTATTCTCTTCATTATTCTTTCAATAAAATCATTCTTTTAGTATCTACAACTTCATTATCTATTAATAAAGTATATCTATTAATAAAGTATATAAATACAAGCCATCATCCATATCATCCCCCTTAATTATGACACTTCCATATCCCCTTTGCAATATCGTATAGGTTTTTATTATAGTTCCGTTTAAATTATTAAGAAAAAGAATTGCATTTTTGGCATCTTCTGTCTGAACCAAAAAAGCCACCTTTCTCACACCACAAATAGCCAGAAGCATGCACGAAGAATCTATCGCGTCCTCTATAGTATAAATTATAAGCACACGAATTATAGGTCGGTACATAAACCCTTAATCCAGATGCCCAATCATTAGTATTCGCCGTGATACTTACCATCCCGGAACTATTTATATCAAATTGTGCGTGAAGAGAAGAACACACCTGTATAATAATTATTACAACAAAAAACGATTTCAACTTCATTTTTATCAATCTTTAATTTATAAATCTACAACCAATAATTAAACTTCATTTTATTCTACTTATTTTACTTTATCACCGTTCACAACATGAATTATTCCTCCTCCTAGGCCACCCTTCCTTAGGTACAAATGCACCTTATTATTGCTTATAAACTCTCCGGTAGAATAATGAGATGAAAAACCAGAAAGCTTTCCATCCTCATTAACTGTCAGAACAACCGTATTATCTTCTGTATATTGAATGAATATCCCATCCGGATCATCGCCTAAACCAATTACACCCTCAAAACAAATGGTGTCAAATGCAAAGTACCCAATACTATCAGTGTTAACTTCACTGATTTCAACAATAAAGTTCCAATTTCCTGTATATTTACTTCTATAATCAGCCGTTTCTCTATGACAACTATTAAAAAAACAGGAAAAAGCCAACATTATCATTATTTCCATGCTGTATCTCATAGCTTTTAAAAGATTTAATTAATAACAAGCATCAACATCTACGAAAAAAGAAGATCCTATTGGGACTGTAAAACTTCCTTCAATCTTTGATCAAAATTATTTCGAACCATCCAAGTCGAAAAATCAAGATAATTAAAATTATCCTCCCATAAAAGATTCCAATGAGGATCATTTAGTACCGTTTGGGAAAAACTAGTAACAACATGAAAACAAATCATGAATGTAACGAAAAAATGTTTCATTACAAGGCGAGGTACGATGTTATCAGGATTCATATTCTTGTTTTTTTGATTTATTCATTTTAAATTAAATATAAAGTAACTTCACCCCGACACCCACCAAAATCGCAATTCCGAAACTCAATAAAGTGCCGACCAGCACATACTCCGATTTCACCGTGTCCGTCTCCCTAAACCTCAACAGCGACTTGGCAGCCAAGAGGAAACCTGAGAAAGTGGAGTTATCATACGAGGGGCAGGGATAGATATTGTTGTTTCCACACAGACCCGAAACACTGAACCCTGCCTCGCAACCCGATATGCCGCTAGTCAAATAGGAGATGTTTTCGGAGGAGCCAGCCACAGAAAAATCACAAGCCTGGAACTTACATCCACGCACATGGTCGAGACTCACATGATTATAGAAAACATGATTTTCATCGCCAAGGTAGTCCCCATCCACAATAAATTGACAACGCGTGAATCGGGCATTGTAGTCGGTCTCTTTCCCGTTTATAGGATTGTAGTTCTTATAATGCATAGCTTGTACAGCAACCATATTGTTCCGAAAGATTGCATCTGAGGCATGTATGACGCCGCCTGTGGTGCTTAAATAATTTGATCGCCACAAAGCAACGGCGCAAATGGCATTCTCAATGGTCGCGCCATTCTTCAACTCGAGGTAGCCTTGACCGTAGCCCCCGTTGATCTCGTACTGGTGCGTAGCGGTGTTGCCCCAGACCTCGATGCCTTTCCACAATATTCCACAAGGATTAGTAATAGTGGCACCATCAAGAACAAGTCTTCCTCCAGGATGAATAATGATTGAACAATCGGACGATAGTTCCCAAATCGTAGTGTTACAAATGTTAAGCGTTGCGCCATTGAGTATTTCTATGTCTCTGTTTATTTGCTTTGGCATATTCCATGTTGTTGATTCATTGACATATAGAGGAGTGTTTATATAACCACTTTCACAAAACGACATACAACCATATTGGTCATCAAAAGGTCCTATGGTGGGGTCTGAATCATCACAATCAGGTTCATCGGGACAATTTGGGCAAGTATTGGGCTTTGGCCCGATGCCCCAATTATAATAACCATCACCATCATTGTCCTCACAAACAATATCTGCTAAATCATACAATTCAGTAATTGGATTGACAAGTTTATAAGCTTGATCCAAGTTATTATTATTGGTAATGATATATCCAAAACCATTATCTCCCCATGACAAGCCCCAACTGTTTTTAAACAGCCAACAGTTTTGACCTACATAAGGGCTATTGGCACCTATCGTGATAGTTGAATAAGGGAGTGTTGCTCCTGTCCCATTATAAACGATATCACCAACTTTTAGAAGTTTAAATCCGCAAACAGCCATATAATGCCATAAATTTGCCACTCTTATACATATTGAACCATTATTAATAATCGTCTGCTTGATACTATCCATCCCACTATTAATGTTAGTGTAGTTACTAAACATAACATTTTCAATAGGGCTTGAGCAAATATTATTACATGGTACTTTTGAATTAACATACGGGAAACAATCTTCCAGAACTACGCCATGGCTTGCTATATAATTAATCGCAGTTGGCATATAGCCACCATTTTGGCAACCACCCGCATTACTACAAGAAAGAACTTCTTGTTCAGATAAATCGTAGTCAATGTGTTGATTAAAATATAGGTTTATTACGTTTTCCGCTGCGCTTATTGGAGCAAAAGCCCAACAACTTGTGCATGTAGATTGGTTTTTGACCACTGTAGTCCAATCTTGACCATGACGGTTTCGCCAATCAAAATCATCAACATAAGAACTTTGTTCACGATTGTTGAAATTATAAGGCTGAAGGTCAAAAACTCCTCCAATATAGTATTCAAGTCCTTGAAGATTTGGAATTTCATCATTTTCGTTTTTGGGTAGCATAGATTTCCTCTCGTCATAAGGCATTTGCAGTAAAGAGGTGTTTCCTGCTATCCAAATTTTGTTCTCTTGTTTTAATCTTTGATTGATTGACTCTATTATGGTAGAATCTTGAATTGTTTTATTGAGTAATCTGTCTTCATAAAACTGTTTTGGTGTTTTTGCATTATATTTGTCAGAATAATAAATGTTATCAATCTCGCACGCTGCATTACGAACTTCTATTTTAAGAAGTGAAGATGTGATATTATAAAGCGATACTGTTTCGTATGAATACTGTCTATAATAAAACATAGTGTCAATCATGTTCTTAGGATAATATGCATCAAAAACTAAATATTCCATGTCTGAGTCTTCATCGACAAGAATCAAACGCACATAACTATCATAATTGAACAATTTTATCTCTGCGTCAACGGCAAAACCTGTGACATTGGAATTTTGCAGGCTATATACACGCGTTGATTCATAAAAGACGCTATCTATAGTTATAGTATGAAGGTATAAAGTATCTGTCATGTTTTCCATCTGAAAACTATTATCGTTTTGACCTAAAGCATGATAACTTATAGATATCAAAAACGGACATCACTAATGTAATTGGAAAATAATATTTTTTCATATAATTATTATTTAATGATTTTCAAACAATTACTCGAATCATCCATGCGAGCCACAACAATATAAAGGCCCTTCGGCAATTCACTCAAGTCTATGGAATCGGCACTTAGTTTTTCAACGAAATAAACCTGCTGACCTTGAAGATTAAAGACCGCCACCGAGTTGCATGGTTCCATTTCGCTCGTAAACCATAACGTGGAATGTGATCTGTCAAAGAACATGTTTGGAATTTTGTTCTCTTCGACTGAGGTTAGATAGTCCATTAAACATGTATTATATTGGTCGTTCATATATAGCAACTCATCATCTTCATGGTAGCAGAGTAGTTGGTGCAGGGTTATTCCTCCTGCATTGACAACATGACAACTATACAGCAAGCCTTCGGTAGCACCTATTCCTTCAATCCATGTGTTGAGAGGTTGCCAATCGTCTCCGAACATGTCTTTTGAACTGACATGAAACACCTGTCTGTCCTGACCTGCAATATATTCAGTGGCGATGGAATCGATACGGACATGGACTTCACAATCTGGATTTTGGCACCAATACATTACGGCAGTGTCATTGACCTTCATACTAAAATCATACAACAAGTAATCGACATCTTGGTCTTTAGGTCGGTAATACACCTTTCCAGAGGGCTCTTCCTTGATGATTCCATAAAGCTCATAATCCAAATTTCCCTGCCAATAATCATTTGACGACAATTTACTCACCAATTTCTTGTACGGCATCTCATTCACCAAGGTGTCATCATCAATCCCAATGCTTTCTGTGACGTAAATATCAACTGGCAAACCTGTGGCTCTCCATAGGATGTTCCATTCGGCATTATCTTTGACTAAAGGGAGATAATCCTGCGCTTTCGCCGTGCTGACCATTGCCAGCAGCAGAAAAAGAAAGACTTTGCTTTTAAGATTGTATTTTCCTCTCATTTTCTTAAACTATTTAATTATAAGTAAATGTTCAAAATTAGTTTTCTATTAATACTATTATGCTGCGATTCTCGTTATCTCAGTACAAACCTTATAGGATATGAGAAAAGCAGTACGATTAGAACTAAGCGAAGCCCATCGGATGGAACTCGAGAGTGG
>JBHACT010000069.1:0-21653 GCA_041854745.1 Candidatus Limimorpha sp.
CACGACCCGCGGATAGCATAGTCTCGCCCCTGCGGGGCGGGGGGAGCGGGGGCGGGCGGCTCCGGGAGGGAGAGCGCGGGATGCGGAAAAGCGACAGGGGGACACACCTTATATATATAAGGGAGGCCGCAAACGCTCCGCACCCTCGCGGAGCAAGCAGCAGTGCCATCCCCGACGGGGCTTGCGGGAAGCATGGGACCTATGGCTGCGGGACATGGCGCAGGGGACTGCAGCGCAGGGGGCGCAACACCTGCTTAATGTCGTACCGCCTCTGTGGGGCGGGGAGTGCCGGAAGCGTGCCTACCAGAAGACTGCCTGACGGAGGACTGCCTGACGGAGGACTGCCTGACGAGGAGACGACACGGGAGGCTGACACGGGAGAGCCACGGGTCACGACCCGCGGACAGTATAGTCTCGCCCCTGCGGGGCGGGCGAGAGGAACACACCTTTTAATAAAATAAAGCGGAAAAATCAGGGCAAAAATGCATCTTCAATGTGGTTAATAATGGGGGCACCCTCTTCCAAAACGATTGAAACAATGTCAAAACGCGTGCTGACATCAAGCCCGTTTTCAAAAATATAGGCGTTGGCAGCAGCTATTAGCATGCTCTGTTTGCGTTTCGTCACAGCCAAATCGGGGTCGCCGTATTCGTCGCTCTGGCGGGTCTTCACCTCCACCATCACCAATTCGTTGCTGTCTTTGGCGATGATGTCAATCTCTTTGTGCACATTTCGCCAATTGCGTTCCAATATCTCATAGCCTTTCTCTATGAGATAATTCGCGGCCATCTCCTCGCCTATTTTGCCTAAATCGTTGTGTTTTGCCATAATTGATGGTTATTTTCGGATGTCATACTGTGACTGGTGGGTTATCGGCTGTCACAATGTGACAGCCCTACAATTCCCAACTCCAACCTCTCATCTAACAACCTTTCACCTCTCATCTAACAACCTTTCACCTAATACTAATAATTATACCCATTCCCCATCTTCATCTTTTCCGTTTGATAATGACCGAGATAGACAATGCCAAGGTTGCCGTCAATGGCGATTTTGTCACCCATGTGGAGCGGATGACCATTGAGTTGTCCGAATTCATCATCAATATCGACTGCAAGACCGTCGCAGCTGACCACACAGACCTTGCCGAGACGCACGGCCGTGACAGCGGCATGCGAAGTGGCACCACCTCGGGCCGTCAACAGACCATCGCAGTCGAATATCATGCCGATGTCGTCAGGTACTGTGTCGGGACGGACCAAGATGATGTTGCTGTCGGGGTGCTGTTCACGCAACGCCTTGATTTGTTCGGCATTGAATGCTGCCAAGCCGTTCATGGCACCGCCGCCAATGCCCAAACCATGTCCAAGTTGCTCCATCTCATCAGGTGACAAAACAAAGGCGGCTTTTTCCTCCTCGGTCTTCAAGTCTTGGTCGCGAATCTGCAAGATATGGACATCTTCGGGGCTGTCCGACTCGAAAGTAAACTCAATCTCTTGAGGGCTGTAGCCAAGATTCTCCGTCAACTCCACGGCGATAGAATAGATCTTGCGATAGATGTCGGGCAACAATGTCTGCATCGACGGACCTTCCAAACCGGCGGCCTTGCGTTGGGTCTCCCCTATCGGGAGCGGTTTGACCAAGCCACCGACAATGTCCTCACCTTGACTGCGCATAGTGAAGTCGCCATAAAGATGAACCCCGGGACGCTCGCGGTGCGGGTTTTGCGTAAACACCACACCCGTGCCCGATGTCTCACTGCGGTTGCCAAATATCATTTGCTGCACGATGACCGCCGTACCCCAATTCTCAGAGATTCCCAGATGACGGCGATAGGCCAAGGCTCGTTCCGAGTTCCAAGAGTCGATGACCATATTGACGCATTCTATCAATTGCTTGAAAGAGTCCTGCTCAAATTCAACGCCATGATCGGCCAAGATACGACCGTAGGAAAGTGCTACCTCTTTCATTTGTTCATTACTGAAATCGGCCTTCACCTTGACATTGTTTTTCTGCTTAAAGGCATTGATTTCGTCATCGAAGACATCACGATGGATACCTTTGGCCATGCCCCAACTCTGGAGGAGCCTACGATACGAGTCCCAAGCCGCCCAAGCAACACTTTCATCTTGCGCGAGGACTTCGGTGATTTTGTCATTCAAGCCCACATTGAGCAGGGTGTCCATGGCTCCCGGCATAGAGATGGCCGTACCAGAACGCACCGACACCAACAAGGGATTCGCGGCTTCGCCAAACTTGCACCCCGATATGTTTTCCAATTCCTCGATATGTTTGCGGATCATGCCATGAATCTCAGTCCGCAGTTCGGGAATGGTGTTGATGGTCTCGTTGCGACGGAAGGCCTCGGTGGTGATAACAAAGCCCGGAGGCACCGGCATACCATGCAAGTACAATTTTTTTAAGTTATTGGCCTTGTTTCCGATAAAGACTTGGTTATCCATCTTAGGTGTTTTCTCCCAGAATGGGCTGACCAACATCTCGGAGTTGTATGTCATGATGTCGCTGATAAGTTTGGGGTCGAGGGTGGCTTCCATAGTGCGGAATGAATTGAAGATGCGGCCGATGAAGTTGTCCAAAGGCTGCATCAAGAAGGCATCTGAAAGCATGTCGCGGTGAAATTCCTCTGACTTTTTGTTGATCAGAGCGGCGGTCTCGCGTTCACTGTATTCCCCTTTAGGGTCGAAAAGCTGCGGAATGACAATCTTTAGCGGGTATTCGTAAGACTTCAGGAAGTATTTGATAATGATACGGCGCACATCCTCGGCGATGAACTGGAAGATGTTGATATACTGGCCGAAAGAAAAGCTTCGCGAGGTCAAACTATAACGCAACATATCCAACTTCGAATTGAAACTTTGGTTGGTAATGCCGTCAAGTTCAAGACCCTCGCGAAAGTATTCAAGGATTCTATAAATCTGATTCAGCGTGCGTTCCGAGATATAATCGAGGTTGATGCTTTGAACCACCTTTTCCATAAGCTGTGTGGCAACACGCTCCAAACGGAAGGTCAAACCCATAGCTTCAAACTTATTCTCGCGGTAGGTGCCGTACATCGACGGAATACCTATGGCGATATGGCGTTTATGATAGATGTTCTCCCAACCTTCGCTCTGTTCAGGGTTGAAGATAACAGTCTTCAGCTTATCCATGAAAGCGTAAATCATCGTCAACGAGTGCCCAAAATCCCCCGCATTAAACACTTTCTCAAATTCATCAATTTGTTCGTCGGGGATGAAAGGGAAGTTGCGCAAGGAGTTGAAGATATTGACGGACTCAAAACTGTACTTCTCACGAAGGTAGGCGTACAGGTCGCGGATGTCCATCAGTCGAGCGCGTTCGTGTTGATACAACACTTCTTCAAGTTCGAGGCGTCGGGTTGCTGAGCCGATGAGGTTCTCATAGTCGTCGCGCGAAAGCATCAATACATCCTCTGGGTTAAGGCACGAAATCTCGCACATGGTTTGCACGAGGTTGTGGATATGCACGAACCAAGTGCTCTCCTTGTCGATGTTCTCGAAAACATTGTTGGGCAAAATGGGCTTCAATGTATCAAGGCAGCCGTCGCTCCAAAACTTGAACACATCAAAAGTCAAGGCGATAAGAGTGTTGTTGCTCTCGGTGTGCACCTGCTTGCGAAGGAAGTGTACCAATTTATCCTGACGGCCTGAGATTTCGTCCATGTTGGTAGTCACATTGCGGATTTCGCCCTCGGCACCGATTTCGTTGAAATAGACAGGGAAGATACGCGTCAACTGCTTCACTTTCTTATAATAAGGCGTGATGTTGGAGTTGAGCACCTTGGTGATTTCACGCTGGAAAAGGTCGGTGTCGCTCAGGAAAATACCACCCAGTTTAAGATTGACAATCAAAGCCGACAGCAGCTTGTCCATGGGTGTCTTGGAGTATTCAATCAACTCAAGCCATACGCGAATATTCTTGATATGTTTCTCATCCACAGAGAGTTGCCAATCCTCACCAACAAAAACATTGCCCGGCGAAACAAAACCGAAGGCGATGAGCTTCTTCTCAAAATAGTTGACGATTTCCTTTTGCTCGGTTTGATCCACATCGATGATTTTCAGGCCCAAAGTGAGCTGGAAATCGAGCACGGCCGACATATAATCTTTGCGCAGCTCCTCGGCGAGGTCGAAAATGGTGTCGATGAAGGGTATCAACTCTTCCTGCTGCATTTCGTCGATGGCCTCGCGCATCATACGGTCCATGCTCCAAATGAGGCGTTCGCGCTGGTTCTCCATGCCCGGCAGATGGAGCAGGAAGAAGACATAATGGAATTTGGTGATGAAATGCGGAAAAGCCTGTTCCGACTCCGCAAAGCGCTTTGCTATCAACTCGAAATGAGGCAATTCTGTCATTTCCACCCAAGTATTGGCTGTTTTCAGGTCGGCATTCAGCCGCCCGAAATAAGGCAGGCCGATTTCGTTGCATACCTTTTGGATTTCCTCTTCCGTCAACAGCTGCCGATTGTTCTCCACCCAATCCTCCACTTGTGATGTTTCTTGCCAGTAACGGTAATTTTCTTGCAACATCATGCGCAGCAATTGGCAGGCCGATTTCATAAAACGCTCATCTTCAGCCACCTTGCCGAGATAACGCCCCGCATGTTTGGTAGCCAATATATAGACATCTTTATTGCCCTCAAAAGTATCATTCAATATATTGATAACCAATGCAATCAATCCAACATGCTTTTCCGATTTGGTGGCGACTTGGTTGGCAAACTCCATCAAAGTGATGACGGCGTTAAGCCGCAGTTTGTGTGCCACCTCAGGCTTCAGCAGGCTGTACATCATATCCAAAGGGATGTGGAGTGCGTCGGCAGAAATGCCATCACGGGTGTAGAACCAAAAATCGTCCATCAGCATTTTGCGCAACTCCTCGGTCACAAAAGTGTGATTTGACAAGGGATGGTGGTATTCGGTAATACATTCCTTAGCCCGCTTATTGATACCGAAGTATTTGGCGGACAAAGCGATAAACCGTTGGTGTTCTTCGGGAATGAAGATATCTTTGTAGCGTGTTTGGGCCAAATTGGCCTCCAAGGCCTGAGATTTGAATGTTGTTGACATGAAAGACAAATAGATTTTGCAAAAATAGGGAAAAAACGCCGAAGTTTCCCGCAGAAATCGTATTTTTGCGGCTCATAAAGAAGAACATTCATTTAAAAACATTCATCTAAATAAGATTTTTATATGGAAAAGATTAAAGTAGGTATCAATGGTTTCGGTCGCATTGGCCGCAATGTGTTCCGCATCATCTGCGAGCGTCCGAATCTGGAAATCGTGGGCGTCAACGACTTGACGAGCACTAAGGTGCTGGCCCACCTGTTGAAATACGACTCCACGCAGGGCAAGTTCCCCGGCACGGTGGAGTATGATGAGACCGCACTGATTGTCAATGGCGTGCGTATTCCCGTCACTGCCGAGCGTTCTCCGCTCAACATCAAGTGGGGAAAGACTCCGGATGTCGTCGTTGAGTCAACCGGTGTATTCCGCTCGAAGGAAAGCAGCAAGGGCGGTTATGGCGACCACCTGAAGAACGGTGCCAAGAAGGTCATCCTTTCGGCTCCCTCGAAGGACGCCATCGACGCCACCATCGTGGTCGGCGTGAACAACAACGACCTGACCGATGAAGTGGAATGCGTCAGCAACGCCTCCTGCACCACCAACTGCTTAGCTCCTGTGACCAAGGTGTTGAACGACCGCTTCGGTATTGAGCAGGGCTACATCACCACCATCCACAGCTACACCAACGACCAAGTCATCCTCGACGGCCCGCACAGCGACCTGCGCCGTGCCCGTTCGGCTGCCATGTCGCAAATCCCCACCACCACCGGCGCCGCCAAAGCTGTGGGTATCGTCATTCCCGAACTGAATGGCAAACTCGACGGTGTCGCTGTCCGAGTCCCTACCCCTACCGGTTCACTCGTTGACCTCGTCTGCACGCTGAAAACCGAAGCCACGAAGGAAGAAATCAACGCGGCCATGAAAGAAGCCGCCGAAGGCCCGATGAAAGGCGTACTCGAATACACCGAAGACCCGATCGTCAGTGTCGATGTCATTCACAACCCGCACAGTAGCATCTTCGATGCCCAGAGCACCATGGTGATGGGCAAGATGGTGAAGATCATGTCGTGGTACGACAACGAATGGGGCTATTCCAACAGAATGGTTGACCTGATTGAAATGATGAAATATTAATTTCTGCATTTCATAGATTATCGGTAGAGACGCGCCACGGTGCGTCTCTACTGCGTCATGATATGGCGGAGACGGTGCATGCACCGTCTCCGCCATATCATGACGCTATGGAGACGGTGCGTGCACCGTCTCTACAATGCCATGACATACCCCCTTTTTTTCACAAATCAATGGCATTAATGCAAAAAATAGATGTAATGGACAATTGTAATGCTAAAATCTTTGGGAATCCCTATGTTTGCAGGTATTAAACAAAGGTCAAAGTCAATGAAAAAAATGCTTTTTTGCGGATGCCCGAAAGCGGCTGCAACATTCTGGCAGCGTCTTCCCTATCCTTCGGCTTGCCCAAAATCTTGCCTTCGCAAATCACGACAGTGTCGGAATCGGCATGTCTGAAACGCTGCTTAGCATCACCAATGACAAAGCGTATGAATAAATCAATTCGGTCAGTTCCTCTTTGGAATAATAGCCGCATGATGGCAATTCTAAATAGCGGAGCCCAAGCGTCTCCGTTATTCGTCAAACATCATCTTCACAATCTTGGCATTACTCTATCACAAACTTCTTCATGAGATTTCATATTACATTACGAACTATCCACCATATACAAATTGCTAATAAATAAACCATTACAGTTATTCGATGTTGAACGGTATCGTGTATATTGCCCATTACTCCAACACGGCTGTTACATGAAACCATCAGTAAAACCAAATATGGAAAGGACAGGAAAAGGAATGGATTACTAAGGAATGCCTCCACAATATTACCGTGCAGCAAAGCATGAAATGCCCGCTGATTGCCACACGCAGGGCAATCATAACTTGTAAGCAATTTGAACGGACATTTAGGCATCCATTTCACCAAATTAGGGTCAAAGAAATAGTAGAAACCACTTATTAAAATCGTTCCTACTATTCCTAACCCAAACAGAAATGAGTTTTTTCTCACAAATTAGTATTTTCTAGACCCAATGTTAATATACATAGGAATCGTCAATCACGCCCGCAACTATCAATACGACATAAACTACCGCAATTATCAATCCTAATACTAATGAAATCCAGCAAAATGTTTGTGCCTTTCTTGCTGCTTCATAAGCACCTGCTTTATCACCCCTATCCCAAAGCATATCGACTTTTGTTGAGTTAAGGATTGCTGGAATGCCAAACGGTACACAACATAACACGGTCGCAAGGATAGACCAAACCAAAAGATTGTTAGGTCTGGGTTCCATTGAATTTTGAGTATTTTGATCCATTATCTATCTTTTTTGATTATTAATAATTTACTACGCGCCAAAAGTCCAGACATGCACACAAAAAAAGCGTGGCTCTTTTTCGCCTTCATTGGAATCTTTGAGGTCTTCGACTACCTGACATTCCCAATTACAACGAACAAAGCCCACGCCTTTTGGCGGGAGCGTCGTTGCTTCACTCTGGGAATGTCAAATTGAAAGTGTCGAAGTTTCAAAGATTCCAGTGTTAAGCTATTTCGCTTTTTCCTATTCTATGATGTGCATATCGCTGAAAAGCGTTATCTCATAGGCCTTTGTTTTGGTTTATAATCAGTTTAGTATACTCCATTAAAGAAGTTTCTTCTTCAAGGTCTCTATCATATCGACCGTCATCTTGTCGAGGTCATACTTGGGGTTCCAGCCCCATTCCTTGCGGGCGCAGCTGTCGTCCATCTTGTTCGGCCAGCTGTCGGCGATGGCCTGACGGATCGGGTCGAACTTGTACTCCATCTCGAAGTTGGGATAGTGCTTCTTGATGGCGTTGTAGATGATTTCCGGGTCGAAACTCATTGCCGTTACATTGAACGAGTTGCGATGCACCAGCTTGGTTGGGTCGGCTTGCATGATGTCGACCATGGCGTCCAAGGCATCGGGCATGTACATCATATCCATGTAGGTGCCTTTGCTGATGGGACAGTAGAACTTCTCGCCCTTCACGGCGGCATAGTAAATTTCCACGGCGTAGTCGGTTGTACCGCCGCCGGGCAAGGTCAGGTTGGAAATCAGGCCCGGGAAACGGACACTGCGGGTGTCCACACCGAAACGGGTGAAATAGTAGTCGCTCAGCAATTCGCCCGTGACCTTAGTCACACCGTAGATGGTGTTCGGGCGTTGGATGGTGTCCTGAGGCGTGTTATCGCGCGGTGTGGAAGCACCGAAAGCACCGATGGATGAAGGGGTGAACACTGCGCAGTTGAAGATACGGGCGGTCTCGAGGCAGTTCACCAACGAGCCAACTCCCACATTCCAACCCAACATAGGGTTATTTTCAGCCGTTGCCGAGAGGATGGCGGCTAAGTTATAGATGGTGTCGATGTTGTAGCGTTTCACCACATCGACAATCTGCATGATTTGGGTTGAGTCTATGCGTTCAAAAGGACCATTTTCAGCAATTTCACCGGTCAAAGGGCGAAGATCCGAGGCCACTACATTGTCGTTTCCGCAGGTAGCACGGAGCTTCTTCACCAATTCTGTCCCGATCTGTCCGCCGGAACCTATGATTAGTATTTTTTTCATTTCGTAGTTCTTTAATTAAATTCAGCTTTCGGCATTCATTTCAAAATTCCTAATTCTTTACCAATCTTCACGAAAGCTGCGATACACTTGTCGAGATGTTCACGCTCGTGCGCGGCACTCACCTGCACGCGAATACGGGCCTGCCCCTTCGGCACCACAGGATAGTAGAATCCGGTGACGAAAATGCCTTCTTCCTGCAACTTGGCGGCGAACTTTTGCGACAACGGAGCGTCGTAAAGCATTACGGCGCAGATGGCCGACTGCGAAGGCTTGCAGTCGAAGCCCGCCTCAGTCATCTTCTTGACGAAGTATTCAGTGTTGTCGTGCAGCTTGTCCTGCAATGTGTTGGTCTCGCTCATCATCTCGAACATACGGATTCCGGCGGCCACGAGGCCCGGAGCCATAGAGTTGGAGAACAAATACGGACGCGAACGCTGGCGCAGCATGTCGATGATTTCCTTGCGTCCCGTAGTGAAGCCTCCCATAGCACCGCCAAAGGCCTTGCCGAGAGTGCCGGTCAGGATTTCGACCTTGCCACGGAGGTTGTAGTGTTCGGTTACACCGCGACCTGTTCTGCCGACCACGCCGGCGGAGTGGCTCTCGTCAACCATCACCATAGCATTGTATTTCTGGGCCAGTTCATAGATTTTGTCGAGTGGGCAGACATTGCCGTCCATGGAGAACACACCGTCAGTAACGATGAGGCGGAAACGGCAAGCCTGAGCGTCTTGCAGTTGCTTCTCAAGATCGGCCATGTCGGCATTGGCATAGCGGAAACGCTGGGCTTTGCAAAGGCGGACACCGTCGATGATGGAAGCGTGGTTCAAAGCATCGGAAATGATGGCATCATCGGGGCCGAGCAACGGCTCGAATACGCCACCGTTGGCATCGAAGCAGGCTGCATAGAGGATGGTGTCCTCAGTGCCGAAGAATTCGGCAATCTTGGCTTCCAATTTCTTGTGCAAATCCTGACAGCCACAGATAAAACGCACGGAGGCCATGCCGTAGCCTCGGGCGTCCATGCCGTCTTTGGCAGCTTGGATTAGTTCGGGATTGTCGGCGAGGCCGAGGTAGTTGTTCGCGCAGAAGTTGAGGCACACCTTGCCGCCAACCATGATTTCAGCGCCTTGGGCACTCTCGATGATGCGTTCGCGTTTATAAAGGCCATCGGCCTCAATCTGAGCCAATTCCTTCTTCAGATACTCTTGAAAATTTGCGTACATTACATTAAATTTATTAAAGTTGATTTCTTTGGGTGCAAAGGTACGAAAAGGATTGATAAAATGTACGCGTTTCCCATCTTTTTTTCAACTTCACCGATGTGCATAAAAAAAGCACGGACAAATCCGTGCTTGTATTATGGCAGGTCATGAAGACTTAGGCACCAAGTGCGGTAGCAATTCCGGCATAGACCAAATAGAACAAAACGCATCCAACAATCGAGAAGATCAAGCCCACGACGGCCAGACCTTTTTTCTTGTTCTTGAGGAACAAGCCGATTAAGGACAGTAGGAAACCGATTCCGCAAAGGACAATACCAAAGATATTGACCACAGGAATCCAAGACAGAATTAAGCCGATCAAAGACAGGATAAAACCTGCGATACCAAGGCCGTTCTTCCCTTTTTGTACAGTAATGTTTTCCTCCATACTTCTTTCCCTAATACGTGTCGGGCGCAACTTTTAGTGAGTAGTGTAATGAGAAATTGTTAAATTAACCCTGCAAAGATAAATCTTTATTTTATATATCCAACATTTCCGACACATTTTATTCATCCTTCCGCATATTTTTGTAATTTTGCAGCAAATAACAAATCCTCAATAAGATGAATGGCACTCTATATATCTACAACAGCCTTTCGCACTGCAAGCAACCTTTTAAGCCTTTGAACGCCCCGCATGTGGGCATGTATGTGTGCGGTCCCACCGTTTACGGCGACGCCCACTTGGGTCATGCACGACCTGCCATCAGCTTTGACTTGGTTTTCAGATATTTGCAGCACATCGGCTATAAAGTTCGCTATGTGCGCAACATCACCGATGTGGGCCATTTAGAACACGATGCCGATGAAGGCGAGGACAAAATTGCGAAGAAAGCCCGCTTGGAGAACTTAGAACCGATGGAAGTGGCGCAATACTTCACCAACCGTTACCATGCCGCCATGGACAAGTTGAATGTGCTTCGTCCGTCCATCGAGCCGCACGCTTCGGGCCATATCATCGAACAAATCGCGATGGTGCAGAAGATTTTGGACAAAGGGTATGCCTATGTGGAAAACGGCTCGGTGTATTTCGATATTGAAAAATACAACAAGGAGCACCCCTACGGTATCCTCTCCGGACGCAATGTTGAGGAGATGCTCAACACCACGCGCGAGTTGAGTGGCCAAGAAGAGAAACATAACCCCGTCGATTTCGCCCTGTGGAAGAAGGCCGAGCCCAAGCACATCATGCGCTGGCCATCGCCCTGGAGCGACGGTTTTCCGGGCTGGCACATGGAATGCTCCGCTATGGGCTGCAAATACCTCGGTGAGACCTTCGACATCCACGGTGGCGGCATGGACCTCATGTTCCCGCACCATGAGTCGGAGATTGCGCAAAGCGTGGCAGCCAACGGCAAGCAGCCCGTCACCTACTGGATGCACAACAACATGATTACCATCGGCGGACAAAAAATGGGCAAGTCCTTAGGCAACTTCATCACCTTGGATGAGTTCTTCAACGGCAGCCATATCAACGCCAAGGGCGAGGAGATGATTGCGCAGCCCTACAGTCCCATGACCATCCGCTTCTTCATCCTGCAAGCCCACTACCGCAGTACGCTCGACTTCTCCAACGAAGCCCTGCAAGCTGCCGAGAAAGGTTACAACCGCCTGATGGAAGCCGTCAAGACTGCAAAAAGCTTGAAAGCCACCGATAGCGCAGCAAGCCTCGATGTTCAGAAAATCGTGGGCACCTGTTACGAGGCCATGAACGACGACTTCAACAGCCCCATCGTCATCGCCAACCTGTTTGAGGCCGTGCGCATTGTGAATACCATCAAGGATGGAAAGGCACAAATCAACGCCGCAGAATTAGAATTGCTCAATAAACTCTTCAACGACTTCGTCTTCGACATCCTTGGCTTGGTGGAAAGCAATGCCTCCGAAAGCAGCGGTGCCCTTGTCGACGGTCTCATGCAGACCATCATCAACATCCGCAAGCAAGCCCGCGCCAACAAGGACTGGACTACCAGCGACCAAATCCGCGACGAACTGGCCAAACTGCACATCACCCTGAAAGATGGGAAAGAAGGCACTTCTTGGGTAATAGAATAAACCTAAAAAAAACAACATACCATGAACAACAAAAGCAACAGAAAAAAGTACCATTTCAAGAACTTAGTTTTTGAGGGCGGCGGTGTGAAAGGCATCGCTTATGTCGGTGCCCTTGAAGTGCTCGACAAGGAGGGCATCCTCCAAAATATCGAGCGCGTGGCCGGCACTTCGGCAGGCGCCATGGTCGCTGTACTCATCGGCTTGGGCTATACCGCCGACGAACTGAGAGACATCCTTTGGAGCATCAATTTCAAGAACTTCCTTGACAGCTCGTGGGGTATTGTACGCGACACCAAACGACTGCTCAACGATTATGGCTGGTACAAAGGCGACTATTTCCGCAACCTCATGGCGGACTACATCAAGGAGAAGACAGGCGATGGCGAAACCACTTTCAAGCAATTGGAGACCATGAGAAAAAAAGGCAAACCTTTCCGGGACATCCATCTGATTGGTGCCGACCTTTCGACGGGCTTTTCCAAGGTTTTTTGCGCCAAGCACACACCTCATGTGAAAATAGCTGACGCAGCACGCATTTCCATGTCGATTCCACTGTTTTTCGCCGCCGTGAAAGGCGTCAATGGCGATAATCACATCTATGTCGATGGCGGCCTGTTAGACAACTATGCCATCAAGATTTTCGACCAGTCTGTTCTCGTTCAGGACAAAAACAACATCAGACGGACAGAATATTACGAGAAAATCAACCAGAAAAAGATGCAAACCAAGAGCAACAAGACCCTTGAGTATGTGTATAATAAGGAGACCTTGGGATTCCGTTTGGACGACAAAGAGGACATCAACCTGTTCCTCAAACAAGATGACGCCCCAACCAAGGAAATCAAAACCTTCTTCTCCTACACAAAGGCTTTGGTCGGCGCACTCATCGACTTCCAGAAAAACGTGCACCTGCACAGCGACGACTGGCAACGCACCGTCTACATCGACACGCTCGGTATCAGCCCCATCGACTTCAGTGTTTCTGACACGAAGAAACGGAGCCTTGTCGAATCGGGCACCCGCTACACCGAAGCCTACTTAGAGTGGTATAACAACGACGAAGAAAAGGCCAACAAATAAGCCTTATTCACCGTAATCAAGTTCCTTCACAAGATTGCCCTGCTCGTCGTAGAACTTCCACTTGCCGCAGTGCTTGCCTTTCTTGTAGAAGCCCTCTTGAAGCAGGTTGCCATTCTCCTGCCAAACAGTGGCTTGGCCTGTGCGAAGACCGTCCACAAAAGTACCAATGCTCTGCACGCGACCGTCGGGGAAATAAGCCTTCCATTCCCCTTCGCGGTTGTTATCTTTTATTGTGCCTTCCATCTTCACTTGGCCGCTTTCGTAGAATTCGATTTCTTTCACGCAATCGCCTTTGCGGTTGCAATATTGAACCTTTTGGGGCTTGCCGTCAGGATAAGTCCCGACTATTCTTTCGGTCAATTTTTCCGCGCAAGAAGCAAATGTCAACGCCAGTGCAAAGTATAGTAATATTTTTTTCATATCATATTGATTTTAAAATACTTATCTATTAAAACACAAACGCAATCCCTTCTCTCCCTCATGGAAGATACCGTTCTCAAACACTAAGTTGCCGTTCACGAAGGTATGTGTCACCTGCGTATGCACCGTTATACCATTATAAGGTGTCCATCCGCACTTGGAAAGCTCGCTCTCATCGGAAATCGGTTTGTTTGCATTCAAATCCGCAAGCACCAAATCGGCATGATAGCCTTCGCGGATGAAGCCACGGCGGTCGATTTGATACAAGATTGCCGGATTGTGGCACATCAGCTGCACCAACAAAGGCAAATCCAGCCAGCCATTGCGCATGACTTCAACCATCATCTCCAAGGAATGTTGTATGGACGGGAATCCCGACTTGCTGGTGAAATAATCGGCTGTGAACTTCTCTCCACGCAAATGTGGGGCGTGATCCGTGCCGATGGTATCAATCAAACCCTCATGCAAGGCATGAAGCAAAGCAGCATTGTCCCAACTTGCTTTGATGGCCGGGTTGCATTTGATGGCAAAACCCTTCTCATCATAACTATTGTCGTGGTACCATAAGTAATGCGGGCAGGTTTCTGCCGTTATCCTTTTGTCTTTCAACGGAATATCATTTCTAAACAAAGCCAATTCCGCTTTGGTGGAAATGTGAAGAACATGCAATCTCGCACCAAACTTTTCGGCCATATCGACGGCCTTGGCCGACGATTTATAACACGCTTCTGAGGTACGGATAAAAGGATGAATACCCGCATCGGGAACGACTTCGCCTTTGGACACCAAGTCCTTACAACGCACCGTATTGGCATGGATGATACCTTCGTCCTCACAATGCGCGGCGATGAGACAAGGCGACTCTCTAAACAAGCGCACGAGGGTTTCATTTTGATCCACAAGCATGTTGCCCGTGCTGGAACCCATGAAAAGCTTGATGCCGCACACCCTTTGGGGATCGGTCTTCACCACTTCGGCGAGGTTGTCATTGGTAGCGCCCAAATAGAAAGAGTAGTTGGCCAAGGACTTTTCGGCGGCGAGGTCGAACTTTTGTTGCAGCAGGTCTTGCGTTACCGTTTGCGGGTCGGTGTTGGGCATGTCCATGAAAGAGGTCACACCGCCCGCTACGGCGGCACGACTTTCGGTATAGATGTCGGCCTTATGCATCAGTCCGGGCTCACGGAAATGCACATGCTCGTCGATGATGCCCGGAATCAGATACTTTCCTGTGCCATCAATCATGGTAGCGGAACCGAAATCGAAAGGCTCGCCTTCGCGGACGATCTTGGCAATTTTGCCATCCGAAACGAAAACACTTGCCACAAAGGTCTGGCCTTCGTTGACAAGTGTCGCTTTATTGATGTAATAGTTCATTGAATCTTACGCGGTTTGATTTTCCCAAACATACCTCTGAGGCGCAAATTGATGACACCAAACACAGCCTCGCGGAAGATACCTTTACTCATCTTCGACTGTCCTTCGCGGCGGTCGGTGAAGATGATGGGCACCTCCTCAATCTTGAAACCGAGTTTCCAAGCGGTGTATTTCATCTCGATTTGGAAGGCATAACCCACAAACTTGATTCCGTCGAAATTTATGGTTTCGAGGACTTTACGGGAATAGCACACAAAACCAGCCGTAGTGTCGCGCACCTGCATCCGCGTAACGAAACGCACGTAGGCCGAAGCATAGTACGACATCAGCACGCGGCTCATGGGCCAGTTCACCACGTTGACACCCGTCTTGTAGCGCGAGCCAACGGACAAATCGGCACCGTCGGCACAGGCATCGTGCAATCGAATCAAGTCATCGGGATTATGGGAAAAGTCGGCATCCATCTCGAAGACATACTGATAGTTACGCTCAAGCACCCACTTGAAGCCCGTGATGTAGGCGGTGCCCAAACCCAGTTTTCCTGCTCTTTGGATCATAAACAGCCGGTCGCCAAACTCCGTCATCAGCGTTTTCACAATGTCAGCAGTGCCGTCCGGACTGTTGTCGTCGATGATGAGGATATCGAAAGCCATCGGCAGGTTAAAGACATAGCGGATAATTTTTTCAATGTTTTCCTTTTCCTTGTAGGTGGGAATAATGACTAAATTCTCAGACATAGACTCTGTTTTTATCTGTAATTAACGCGCAAAGATAGGGGAAAATTGCACTCTGTCAACGAAACGCACAAAAAAAGCCTACCATTTCCTTTTCCGAGAGTGGCGGGCTTTCTGATTGCCATGCGGCTTTATTTATTCAACCACAAAGTTTTTTATCTCCCATGCGGGACAAACATCCGTTGTACTTGTATATTTGAACGCAATTGTCACATTTTGACCGACATAACTACTCAAATTAGCAGTAGTATTCTCAAACACCCATGAAGAATTGGGTTCCGGCCACGCACTGATATCCAATTCCGTCCAGTTAGCAGTTGTCACATTACCGGCATAATCCGTGGAAACCATGACAAAGAACGACCCTTCAGCTGGAGCAAAAGCGACTGCTTGTTCGAACCTCAGCACTGCGGTACTCACATTAGACAAATCTATTTTGGGCGAAACAAGCCAACTCTCAGTCGCATGCGCCCCTTGATAATAGCCATTGGCTTTCATACATTTGAAACTACTCATATAAGCCCACACATAGTTGAGCCCTGACAGCTGGATATCCTGAATGGTAAATTCACCTTGACCATTAGCAAAGGTTTCAGAGAAAATGCCCGTTCCCGGTTCAGGAGGCGTGGGCGTGTCGCCACCTTCCAAGACGAAGTCGGCGTTCGTGCCACCACTGTCGCGCAGACCGGCTTGGTTGAAATACTTGCGAAGCTTACCGTTCACGGCCAAATGCTTGCCCAAATTGCCGGGGTTGTCCACCAGATTGACCTGAGTACGGAGAGGCTTTCCCGCAGGCAGGTTGACGATGATACATTGGCTGATCTCGTTGCAAGTGGCATCGTCGGCAATGACCACATTAGTGGCCAAGTCGAATGGTGCACTCCAATTGATGTCGGCGTTGCCTGTAACTGAACTCAAGCCCGCCTTCACTGCACCCACGATATAGCCATGCACCCAAGCAACAGGCTCCTCGCTCTGCAAGCCGATACCAGCAGCCACATTGTATGGGTCGTCAGCGGTGCCGCTGCCTTCTGGGTTTCCGGGAGTGGGCGGCTCGGGCGGATTCACGCCACTACCCTCTTCAATGGTGATACTCTGAATCTCCATAGTTCCAGCCTTGCTATCGGTGGAGAGATACTTCACGGCGAAGGTCACTGTCTGACCAACATACTCGGTCAGGGCAATTTCAGCGGTCAGAAAGTCGTTCCAGTTGCTACCTTCGGTCAATGAGGCGGGAACCTGAGTCCAAGAAACGGTCGTCGGGTCGCTGCCCCAAATGTAGTTGGTGGAAGCCCAAATCGTGACCTCATTATTGATGTTGTTGAAATAACGGCCAATATATTTCATGGTCATTTTGGCATTGCTCACGCCTGTGATGGCTACCTGCGAAGAGATGAGCCAGTCTTCGTTGGCATAATAGTTGCCGCCGACATAGCCCGTCATCTTTGCGGTGCTGTAGTCAATCTCCCACGACTGGGCACCCAGCACATCATAAGTCATATAAGTGCCGAAATCGGAAGCGAAGCTCTGCGTGTAAGGCATGTTTTGTACCTCTCCACCGGGGTTCGGTCCGGGGGGAGGCGTGGAGCCGCCTTCCTGAATGAGGATGCTCTGCACCTCGATGGTGCCTGCTTTCTGGTCGTCAGAGAGGTATTTCACTGCCACGGTAACCTTTTGTCCCGCAAACTGAGAAAGGTTAATCGTGGTGGAAGCAAAGTCGGTCCAGTTGCTACCCGAAGTCCACGAGGCAGGAACTTGCGTCCAGTTGGCCAAAGTCGGATCGCCAGAAGTGTAGTCAGTGGAGACCTGAACGGTGATGTCGCTGTCCAAGTTGTTGAAGTAACGAGCGATGTAGGTCATCGTCATGCTGACATTCGACACGCCTTCCAAGGAAACTTGTCTCGAAATCAGCCAGTCTTCATTGGCATAGTTGGTGCTGTTGACATAGCCTGTCATCTTGGCGGTATTGTAATCAATCTCCCACGACTGAGCACCGAGCACATCATAGGTGGTATAGGACCCAAACGATGAAGTGAAGTCTTGATAATAAGGCAGTTCTACATCGCCGCCCGGGACATAACCTTCAAACTCAAGCTCTCTTGCCGAGCGGATGAGAAGTTGCCATGTGTTGTTGTAAACCGAAGCAATGGCCACTAGGTTGCCCGTGCCCTGCGGCAGCGAGTCGTTGGCGAAGTTGGCATAATTGCTGGTGCGCACGATAACTGTCTGCGAAAAATCCATCAGGTCGGCTAAGGTGCGGTTGCCGTAGGTGGTTGGGTCGGCGAAGGTGTTCTGTTCGGTGAATTTCACATTCTCCAAACGCACCAATCCCGCCAAGTGTTGTCCTGCGTTGATGTTGGCAATGGTGGTCAGTGCAGGCTTTATCGGCTTGTTGTTGGCCAAGATGATGATATGGCCGTCAGGGCCGAAGCCTGTCAGTTGGGGCAATCTGTTGTACAGGGCATAAGTAACATCCTTCAGATAAACGCGGATGGAGTCGCCAATGCGGACACCGCTAACGGCATTGAGGTGCAACTCGATGGCAGCACCCGTGGCACGGTCTTGAATGAAGGCAGACTTGTAGAGGTTGCCCGACTGCTCATCGGCAGTAACGATACCGTACACCGAGGCGTCTTCCGTGAACACAGTACCCGGCTCCAAGGCAAGGATTGAATCAATCGTGTAAACCGTTCCTATCGGCAAATCTTGGATAGGCGGCTCGGGATACTCTTTCTTGCAAGAGGCGAACAGCACGCCCACTAAGGCAAGGAGGAGGAAATGGTTGAATACTTTGTTTTTCATTTTATTATTGTGTTTGTTTGTTGTTGCGTGTTGTTTTTAGCTGTTAGCTATTAGCTGTTAGCAATTAGCTGTTAGCGGTTTGGGTTGCAAGCTGAAAGCTTATTTCCTGACCGTCAGGCTGATAAAATAATTAAGTCCGTACATATAGGAATACTTTTCGGGGAACATGTCGGGGTTGTTGGCATTGAAACGCAGTTGCTCGTAACCGTAAAGGACGGCGCTCTTATTGTTGAGCAGATTGTTGACGCTCGCGTTCACCAAGAAATAATATCCCTTGTAGCGTTTTGAGAAACCGCCGTAGAAGTCGAGTGTGAAGGCGGGCTTCATGGGGGTCTGGTTCAGCACATCCTTAATGCGGATGTCGCCTTGGGCGTAGTGCAACATGCCTTCTTCGGTGTGGTTGTAAGGGTTCACATCGAAATACATGTTGGCCAAGTAGTTGGCGTTGAGGCTCACCCACCAGTATTTCGGCGAGTTATACTTGATACCCAACGAAACCGCCGTCTCCGGACCCGAAGAAACATGGTAGTTTTTCAGGTATGCCACGCTGTTTTGGATGTATGCCGTGGCGTTATTGTCGGCGTAAACCGAGAAGACGGGATTGTTGTTGTACACATTGATGCCGTTGGCGGCTGCGGCCTGCAAAGTAACTGTCGGTGAGATGTTGTATTCTGCGCCCATTTCCAAGCCGAGGCTCTTTTGGTTGATGTCCGTCATAATGAAGTTGACAAACTCGCTGGTGTAGTTATTGCCTTGTGAACCTCCGCCGAGGTAAACATTCTCGCAATAGAAGCTGCGGTTCCAGATGAGGTTTTGATGGGCGTAGTAGTAACCCGTCAGGCGGAACTTGAACTCAGGCGAGCGGTAGAGATAACTCAGGTCGAAGGCGTTAATGCGTTCGCTCTTCAGGTCGCCTTCCACTACGGTGTTGCGGGTGCGGGGCGACACATAGATATCCCTAAACTGCGGAGCCTGCATAATATAAGCCATGTTGGCCACGATGTGGTTGCGGCCGTTGATGGCGTAGGTTGCACCAGCCTTTACGCTTGGGTCGAAGAAGTTGTGTGCCTCGTCCTTGCCGTAGGAATTGTCGGCGAAGGAACCGCTTTTCCAGAGTCCTTCGCGCCAAATCTGCGTAAATGCGGCCTGCACGCCTAAATAAAGGTCGAAATTGCCGACCAAGTAATTAATCTGGTCCCAAATACGGCCGTAATTACGGTTGGCGTAGTAGTTGTAGCTGATGATGTCGCCAACCTTGGCCACATGGTTGGGGTTGAGCAAATTGGTCTGGCACTCGTCGTTTTCGAGGTTCTCGGCATACTTGTTTATGTCATAATAGAACTCGCCGCCGAGGAGGTCGTTTATGCTTTCATAATAATGTGTCCTTGAAGCATTCAGGGCCAGACCACCCGTCATGATAAGGTTGGGCATGAACTCATGCTTGAAATAAGAGGCTCCGCCCATCTGCATCTTGTCGTAATGGCGTTCGGCAAGGATGTATTTTGAGGCTTTGCCTGTGATGGTGTTGCCTTCCTGACCGTTGGCGTTTTGCACCGTAAAGAGGTGGTTGCGGTTGGCGTTGTAGAGTCCGTCCCAGTCGATTTGCGTGGCTTTCAAGTCGCGCTTGAGCCAAGCGTTTAGTTGGGCCTCATATTCCGCCGTGCTGTGGGCGTTGGTCATGTAGTAACTCGGCAGGTTTTTGTAGTAATCTGGTCGCGGGTCGGGAGCCTCACCCCATTCGAGGGTAGTCTGGCTGCCCGGACCAGCAAAGTAATAGACCGAAGTCTGGAAGTTGGTTTTCCTGTTCGGTGTCCAGTACCAAGTGAGATTGGCGAAAGGCTGATGGTAGGTGCTCACGCGCGAGTTGCGTATGACCTGCTTGCCACTGGCGTCCACGGTTTGGTATCCCCAGTTGGGATTGTAGTAGTTGGAACCGACAAGGTCGTAAACTTCCTGCACCACAGGTGCCGATCCGCCACGCTGGGAGGGCGCGCCAAACACGGTGAGGTCGAGGCTGTGTTTGTCGTTGATCTTCTTTTCCACCGAGAGGAAGTAACTGTAAGCTTGGTAGAAGGTGCCTTCGGTGTAGCCTTTGCTGGCATAGCGGCCGCTTGCGGCGGCCATCATAAACCAGCCATTGCCCATGTCGCCCGTGCCGACGGAAGCCATAGCGCAGTGGTTATAGGAGCGGTTAGAGAGCGCATAGCTCAGCGAGACCTGTTTGCGGTATTGCGAGGCGCGAGTGCTGTATGCCGTCAGTCCGCCGAGACCGCCAAAGCCCGCATCGGTCTTGCCAAGGCCTTCGACGAGCACTGAGTTGCGGAAAGCGTCGTTCAGTCCGCCCCAATTGGAGAAGATGGGCCTGCCTGTTTCAGGGTCGTTCATCGAGATACCATTAATCATCACATCGCTATACTTCGAGTCGTTGCCACGCACGCGGTAGCGCAGCGAGCCGAAGTTGTAAGCGGCGATACTATTGAACACATCGCGCGACGAGTTGAGCAGCGTGGAGGCATCATTGACCGAAGCGGAGGACTCCTCAAAGTCGGAATCCATGAGGATCACCGTCGGCACATCTTGTTTGTTCAGGTCGGCAGTGTCGATGGTCTGGGCCGTCATTAGCCCCACCGTCAGCACTGCAACCGCCAAAAGTAGGAATTTCTTCATATTTAATGTGTTGTGATTTTGCATTGGGTTAAGAGTGAATCAAACGGACAAAAGTAGGAAAAAGTTCGATGATTTCGGATATTTTCCTGCATTTTGAAGAAAATTTCTTGACAAAAGCGGTTTTATGCTCTAATTTTGTACACGAAATCGTAATCGTGGTGTTGTAGCCAATACAAAAAAGGCACAAACCATTTTTTGTAGAGACGCGATTCATCGCGTCTCCCAAAGTGTTATAACCAAATACAAAAAAAGGCACGAATCAATATACAAAAGTGATACTTTAATGATTGATCCTCATGAGAAACAAACCCATCTTACCCGTTCCCGTTTCAGCATTATTCCTCGCAGGTTGCCAAAAGACATCCCTTTAAGGGGGTAAAAATAAAAAATACAAAATAGACAGCGTAAAAACGCTGATTTTGTGTGTTTTACGATAAAACTCAAAAATATGAAAAGTACAATCTTCTTGAATTTACCATAATTTTGC
>JBHACT010000070.1:0-41433 GCA_041854745.1 Candidatus Limimorpha sp.
AGCAAAATTTGGAACAGCAAAACTTATTCGACAGGCAGGGCTTGCTTTTTTAATAGGAGGATAGAAAATTTTTTATCTTCTGTTTATCAATAATATACAAGCAGATTAGTCGATTAACCGAGTTTTATCGGACAACAATGGAAATAAATATACATTTATGCATTATTTTTGCAGTGGCAAAACAGAATTAAAACATAAAATCTATTCGATATGAAGAAATTAGCATTTATCGGAGCCTTGTCCATTATGATGATGACCAGTTGCTCGACCTTTAGGATTGTGGATTCCAATGCTGCCGTCAACGCGGGTGCTGCCGCGGTTCAAGCCCTCACCATCAGTGATTCTCAGGTGACACAGCTGTGCAGCCAGTATATGGCGGAAACCGACAGTCAAAACACCATCTTGCCCGCCGACAACAGCTATATGCAGCGCCTTGAGCGCATCATGGCCAAATTCCACAACATCGACGGCATGAATATTAATTATAAGGTGTATCAGTCGAATACTGTCAACGCTTTCGCCAGTGGCGATGGCAGCGTGCGTGTTTATAGCGGCCTTATGGATGCTATGGATGACGATGAACTCTTTGCCGTCATCGGGCACGAACTGGGTCACTTGAAGAACAAGGATGTCCGCGACGCCTACCGCACCGCCTATCTCATTGTGGCTGCCCGCTACGGCATAGGCGCTTTCAATCAAACGGCAGGTAGCCTCGCCACGGGTTTTCTTGGCGATCTTGGTCAGCAGCTTGCCTCCAGCGCCTACTCGCGCAAGCAGGAATATGAAGCTGATGAAGCCGCGTTCCAGTTCTGTATCACCAATGGTGTCGACCCCTTTGCCATGTACAAAGCCCTGAATGTGCTCATCAGCCTCAACAGCAACAGCGGCACACAAAGTGCGGTAGCCCAAATGTTCTCCACCCACCCCGAAAGCAGCAAGCGTGCCGCCCGCATTAAGGAGATGGCTGAGGCCGCCGGCTACAAGATGAACACAAGTGGCACCACTACCACCAAGCCCAAAACCACCCAACCGACGAGCACCAAACCAACTAGCACAAACTCATCGGGCGTAGCCCCTAAGAAAGTAAAGGTTAATAAAAATTAATCTATATAAAGATTAGCAGAGTCCATGTAATGATGTTGGGTGCAATATCTTTACCAAGCAAAGAAAACCCGATTGGAAATCTCCAATCGGGTTTTCTTTATTTCCCAAATTGTTGCGCCAAATGCTTGAATTTTGCGCCCCGTTCCTCGAAGTTCTTGTATTGGTCGTAGCTGGATGCAGCTGGCGACAGCAGGCAGACATCGCCCAGTTTGGCGTGGGCGGCAATGTAAGCGAAGGCCTCCTCTAAGGAGGAATAATAATACATCGTCGGCCCTTCAATACTTTGATCTTGCTCGTCAAACGCAGGTTCAGGGGGCTTGCATAATAATGCCTTCATCCGCTCCCCTGCCCGACCTGTAAACAGCAAATGCGGCACGGGATGTGCTTTCAGATAGTCCGCCAAGGGCTGGTAATCGATGCCACGGTCGAAGCCGCCGAGAAGCAGGAAATCAACACGCCCCAAGGCCTCATACGCCGAGATAGTCGCCTGCGGGATGGTGGAAATGCTATCGTTGACAAAGGTTACGCCACCGAAAATGCCGACAGGCTCCAAACGGTGTTCCAACGGCTTGAAGGTATAAAGATACGGGACAAGTTCCCGATAATCCACACCGTAAGTATCACACGCCAGCAAGGCCGCCCTGACATTGAGATAGTTATGTTCGCCTTTCAGGGGCAAGGCAGTGCGGTCAATTTCGTCATCGAAGTCGAACAGCGAGAACACCTTATTGTTGACAAACAACTCCAAAGCGTCATTCAACAAGGAATCGTGGATGATGGCCGTGTCGTCATCACTCATGAAGCGTAAGAGGTTGAGCTTGGTCGCCTTATAACGCTGCATTGTCCCAAAATGGTCAAGGTGCTCCTCAAACACATTGAGCAGTACGCCCACGCGGGGACTGTTGTGCACATACTCCAGCTGATGGGCCGACAACTCGTACACCACGATGGAATCCTGTTTAATTTCTTCCATCACATCGAAGCAGGGAATGCCGATGTTGCCCGTCAGGATGACATCGCGCCCCGAAGATTTCAACAAATGAAAAATCAAACTGGTCGTCGTGCTTTTGCCTTTTGTGCCCGTAATGCCGATGGTCTGGTCGTGAAACTGACTGAGAAACAGGTCGGTTTGCGATGTTATCTCCACACCTTTTGTGTCAAAATCCCTCAAAGAAATGCCCGGTGTCTTGATGACGAGGTCATAATCATAGACAGCTTCGAGATAGCGTTCTCCCGAATGCGTAACACCTTCCATCGCGTTCTTGTCGGCCACGGCAACAACCGTGTTCGGAAGATGGCGTTTCAGAAAACGCAAGGATGATTGCCCTTCGCGTCCAAAACCGAGGATAAGGATGTGTTTCCCACGTAAACGATTCAATATCAAGTCAAGCATGGAGGTTTTGTTTCAAGATTTGCTCAAATTGTAATGGAAGGAAATGCTCATTGTTGAAACAGCGGAGAATTGCATTCACTTGGTTTCGGTTCCCATCCACCGCTTTCACAGATGCCCGCACCTCCTCTACCGTGCCAACACATTCAAAGGGCTTGACTGGTGCCGTGCCATTCAGTTCCTCAAAGATGGGGCGCAGCGATGTGTCGGCCATCAAATCCTTTCCAAAGATGGCGGTCAACTTCTTGCGCGAGAGAAAAGGCGACAGGATAATCCAAGTAAACAGACATTTGGGGCAATGGCCGCACCACGAGTCGGTCTTACTGCCCACATTGCAGCTACGAAACACGGAATGATAGGCCTCGTATTGGGAAAACAATTTCGCTATTTGCAACTCGCTCAAGGGCCGTAAGAAACTGAAATACTGCACTTCTTCATTCAGATTCTCAGCTACATAGTTTCTGAAATCGCTTTCGAACTCGATGGATTTGCTGTATTGGTGATTGATGTTGGTGTCGGGAACTGTGGACTCATTAGCGCTGTTTTCATTCGACAGGGCGATGTACTTTGAGCGGCTACCAAAGGCCACCAAAACGCTAATAAATGCCAGCAAAGCCGAAAAAGGCGTGTGTCCATTCAGATAGCCTTCCGCATTGAGTTGTAGCATGGTAGGATCGAGGGTACGATTGATGACGATGAAATCATTCTCACCGTAGCCCGCCGTCTTCACACAACCCAATGTCGCACCACGGGGATTCACGATCAGCGGAATGGCAGGCATGGCGTTTCGCAAGCATTCCAAAGTAACGACAGAGTCTTTGCCGCCGCCCACAGGAACCAATACCTTCTCCTCAAACTTTGTTTCACAGCCCATGTCATTCCGAATAGGGAAAGTGCGATTGTATTCTATGGGCAACGATATGATATGCATTAAATCCGCTTCCGAAACCGTAATGCTGTTCAAATACAAAAACTCACCCAATCCATTATAATACAGCTTCCTCCAAAAGGATTTTTGCAATTCCGTCAAAGCAAAAGGCTTCACCACCACCCTTTTAGGACAGGCGATTTTCCAGTAGCTCACCAACTCGGTCATGCCGATTTGAAAAGCCAAAGCCTCCAATTGCATCTCAGGGATGCTGTCCCAGTCGAAGAACGGCCTTGCGGGGATTTCCAAGGTGGGGCGAAAATGGTAGCGGTCGTCAAGGTTGAAATCAAAAGCCAAAGATAAAGTTCCGTTCCTGCGACTCACTGTTTGCCGTTCAAAAGTGAAAGTCGAAAACTCCTTGCGCAAGGCGTCAAATTTGGATTGATTGTCGATTCGTTTCAAGACTGGTGCGTTTTTATGGCACAAAATTACGAATTATGCCCCGAATATCGCCCAAAAATCCTATTTTTGCCGTATGGATTTAGGAGAAAAGTTTGTCATACGAAGCAATTCTTTGGAGCCGAAGCAGGGTAACATACTGATTTCAGAGCCTTTAATGAGCGACTTCCACTTTGGAAGGTCGGTGATTCTACTCATCGACCATATTGAATCGGAAGGCAGTTTTGGTATCATCATCAACAAAAAACTGGAGGTTCAGGTCAACCATGTGGTCGACGAGTTCCCCGACTTCGAGGCACCTGTGTACTTAGGCGGCCCCGTCGCCGACAACCAGCTTTTCTTCATACATACCTTGGGCGAGATGATTCCAGAGTCCTACCCCATTACCGACGGCTTGTATTGGGGCGGCGACCATGAAACTTTGGCCACTTTGGTTCATACGGGTATCGCCAACGAGGACAATGTGCGTTTCTATTTGGGTTATGCGGGCTGGGAGGCAGGGCAACTCGTTGACGAGCTGGTGCGCAACTCGTGGCTCATCAGCAAAATCACGGCAGGGCAATACCTCAAAACGCCACCCGAAAAGATGTGGCCGACTTTCGTTGAGAAGATGGGCAACGCCTATGAGATGTGGAACCGATTTCCGAAAAATTTCGAGGACAATTAAGACTTATTACCCGTCGAAAATCATTCCAAGCTGTCGCCCGTCTCGCTCTCGCCTCCCTTGGCTTGCTTCTCAAGTTCCATCTTACCGAAACGCAGGGTGAAACCCGCCGAGATGTAACGGCTGTTCAACATCTTACGTGTGCTGTCGCTGAGGAAATACGGGTTGGTGTTGATTGAACCTGAGCCAATCCTTGCTCCCCAATTGAAAATGTCCTGCACATTGACGAACACCGAAAGACGGCGTTTGAAGAAGTCGCTGCGCATGCCCATATTGAGGAAATAACGCGCCTTGCGCTCGCTCATCAGGCTGATGGTAGGCGAACTGTAGTTGGCCGAGGCGGTCAGCTGCAAGCGGTCAAACAGCTTGGCCCAAGCATTGACACGCAAGCTCCACGACCATTTGTCGCGTTCGTAGATTTGATGAATGCCATTGCGGTCGTATTCCATGCGGTAGCCGTAATCATAGAGGTTGGCATAGAGGCGCACATTGAAAAAGCCGCTCGGACGATAGGTCATGTTGACCGAGGTGCCATAGCGCCATGAGGTACCCATGTTGTAAGGCATAGAAAAGCTGACAATACGCTCCAGATAGTCGTCATATTCGGCATCGGTCAATGAACTGATTTCATTGGTGCTCCAGCGCCCGTAGGCTTCCCATCCGATGTTGCCGAAACGCTCGAAGAACTTCTGCCAACCTGCTTCCATGTTGTGGGTATAGCTGTTTTTCAACCCATTGGGATTGCCTATCGAATAACTGCTTTCGCCATAGCGGCGGAAAGTGGAGATTTGTTCACCATTCGGGTTTGACATACGCATAGAATAGTTGAGTTTCAGGTTGTGCATGTCTTCGGTGCGGTAAGTCAGGTGAATGGAGGGACGGACAGTGAGGAAATACAAGGTGCTGTCGTCAGCAAAAGGCATGCTACTGATGTAGTTGTAACCCATGCGGTCGCCACCAAAGCCCAAGCCCGAACTTAAAGTGAAGCCACCCCAGCGGTGCGTCCAGTTGACATCAGCGTTGAGGCCGTCCTGAACACCTTTGTATTGGTAAGTCCGCAAAGCATCTACCAAAACGCCGACGGTATCATTGTAATAGTCGAAAGTTCTGTCAGACCACTGATGGTCGGCACGGAGACCGTAACTTAGTTCGCCATCTTTGCTGTAGGGCCTGTTGTAACGGGCACTCAGACTGACGGTATAGTTGTTTGCTTGTGTTAAACTATAACGGTGCTCGTCGAGGTCGGTATAAATGTCGTACATTCGGTTGTACCATTCCTCTGAGTGATTGTTACTGAGGCGTGTATTGAGTCCAATTCGAAGGTTATGTCCCTCATTGTCAAACTTCTTGGTATAGTCGACACCCGCATGGCCGAAGATGGATCTCATATCGTTATTGTTACGCGTGTTATCGGCATAAACCATCGAATAGACAGGCATGGAGTCCAAGTAATAATAGGTCTGACGCTTTGAGCGCAACATTTCGGTTACATTGTCATTATAGAAACCGCCCACATCAAAGGAAATTTCGCTGGTGGAGTCCACCTCATAATTGACATTCATAAACAGGTGGCCACTATAGGAGCGGCTATCGTCGGTCTGCGATGTGGTATCGGCCCAAGTAACCTCATACTCGCCTTCGGTGGCGGCATCGCGGCGCTGTTGCGACCAACTGTTGGAAACATTGTCGCGGTAGCTATAACGCCCCGAAGCAAACAAGTTGACACTCAGTTTCTCCTGCTTCCACATGTAACTGACCCAAGGCGAGAAGAAAGGCTGGTTGGAGCCGTTCAAGCCGAAACTGACAAACTGGTTGCTCTTGATGTGTGCCGAAGTAACGATATTGATGACCGCCTCAGCATCGGTGGCATATTTGGCCGAAGGGTTGGTGATGGTCTCAATACGCGCAATAGCGTTGGCCGGCAAGGTCTGGAGATAGGTCTTCAGGTTCTCCTCGGTGAGTTTCGAAGGCTTGTCGTTGACCCAAATCTCCACGCTCGACACGCCGCGCAAGGTAATGTTGCCCTCCACATCAACCTCCACACCGGGCGCGTTCTGCAAGGCGTCTTCGGTGGTACCTGTCTGAATGGACGGATCTTCGCTGACATTATATATCAGTTTCTCCCCTTCCATAGCATAAAGTGGTCGCTCAGCCGCCACCGTCACTTCACCCAGTGATGTTACGCCCGGATTAATACGCAAAACACCCAAGTTGGTATTGTTTTCAACACGGAAAGGCACCGTATAGCTCTCATAGCCAATGGCTGAAACACGCAGCAAAAAAGCGCCTTGGTACACATTATTGATTTCGAAAGCGCCATCCATGTTGCTGATACCGCCTTTAACGAAAGTGAAATCAATGGAATCGAGCACGGCCACATTGACATAGGGCATATATTCGCCCGTCTTGGCATCGCGCAACACTCCAACAACGGTGAAAGTGTCGCCTTCGCGAACCTTCTTCTTTTGCTTGACAGTAGGCATTGACTCCGTCTGTCCCCATTGGCGGTCTCCACCGAAAGGCGGGCGACCTCCCGGATGACGGCCACCCGGGGGCCGACCGCCGGGAGGTTGGGCAACGCATAAAACTGTTATAAACACCGTCAATAGAGAGAACAAGGCTCTCAATAAAAAGGATTTTTTCATATTAATATTAAAGTAAGAATAAAAACTGGCTGCAAAAATAAAAAAAGTAGTTTTTCAGAAAAACAAATAGTTACCCGTTCACAAGAGGCGCAATTCTTGAAATTAATTCTTAAAAGAATTGTAACTTACATTTTCGGGCTTCCACTTGTCTTTCGGAGCGGGTTGTTCGTTGGGGTAGCCCATCACGATGACACAGAGCGGAACAATGGTCTCGGGCAGGTTCAGCATTTGGCTGACATTGCCCATGCGTTCCTCTATTGGATAGCAGGCCGTCCACACGGCACCAAGTCCCAGTGCATGGGCAGCCAAAAGAATGTTTTCGGTAGCAGCCGAACAATCCTGAACCCAAAAAGTCTGACCGGGGCCTTCCATAGTTTTGTCCATGTCGCCGCATACGACAATGGCCAGCGCCGACTCCTGCCACATCAGGCTTTGACGGCCCGTGCCTCCCAACTCGTTCAGTTTGGCGCGGTCGTTGACGACCACAAAATGCCAAGGCTGCCTGTTGACGGCAGTAGGAGCGGCCATGCCTGCACGAAGCAGCATTTCGATGGTATCGGACGAAACAGCCTTATCAGTAAACGAACGGATACTCGTGCGCGTCATGATGGTTTCGATGGCGGTGTTCATGGTGTCAGCGTTGTTTGATGTGTTTGTTTCTTTGTTGCAATTGCAGCCCGTCACGACAACAGCCGTGAGAATGGCAAGAGCAAATGCAAATCGTATAATGGTATTTTTCATTGTTGATAGTATTAAGATGAATTAATCTTGCTTCTGAATTTGACCGCAAAAATATCATTTTTCTCGAATGTGAATACATCATGATGGTTTTTTTTATCATCATAAATGATGATTTACCATTCTGAAAACCCCTATTATTGGGGATAAGACGGCATTAATAAAACCTGGATTTTTGCAGTTGTAATATGAATAATAGCGTTCGCTATACAATTGAAACCAATGTTCATGCAGAGCGTTACAACTAAGTGATTATAAAACAACTAACTTAATATCAATATGTTTATTCACAAGAAAAAAGCACTTCTGCTGATGGGAGGCTTCATGGTTGTTGCCATCACCTCCTGTAATCCCATCGACCCTATCCCGACAGTCGTCAGCGAGGAGACCTACGCAGGCGGAGAATTGGGCACTACTTTCAACAGCTCCCAGTCCGCCTATGAAGATCCTACACCTGCCATTGAAAAAGCAGGTTTGACAAATCAATTCAAGTATGGAGAGTATTTCTTTGAGCGTTCCTACACAATCAACAACGAGCCTTTCAAAGGTCTTGGGCCTCTTTACCTTCGCACCAGCTGTATCGCCTGCCATCCCGGTTACGGCCGTGGTAAACGCACAACACGATACGACTCCAATGAGTGGGGCAACGGCTATCTGCTCATCGTTACTGACAAGCAAGGCACGATTGTGGAGTCGCTGGGACTTGTTCCAATGACAAAAGCCGTTGCGGGCTTCAAGCCGATGATTGACGAGTCAAAAGTAAGCATACATTGGCTCAACTATGTTGACGAATGGGGCAACAGTTTCCCCGATGGCGAGACCTACGGCCTCATCTATCCCGAACTCGTCATTCCGGAAGATGCTTTTTATGTTCCGCTCGAAATCAGCGGCCAGCCCGTCGCCTACCATGAATTGGACATGACTCTCGAATCTACCATCGGCATCTACGGCACAGGGCTTCTCGACGCCATCCCCGACGATTCGCTGAAAGCCGAGTATCTGAAACAAGAAAGTCACGGCGTGAGCCTGAATCCGGCCATCTGGGCGGGCGGCGACTGGGCTTCCACAGGTCTCAACACCGACGGCCACCCTTTCCGTCTTGACTATGCCCTCGACGCTTCTTCAACCCAAGGCAATGTCAGCCTTTGGGAAGTGACCAATGTCGTCACCGACCCTTTCACCTATAATTATATACCGGAAGCCTATTTCCGCACCGCCGCCGCCGACCCCGAGGTGCAGGCCCATTTCTACGAACTCTATCCCGAACAAAACATCACCGGTGATGTATCCAAGGATATTTACAACTATCTCTCCAACCCCAATATCGGATTAGAGATGAACAGCGACGACCACTACCTGCTCAACCTGTGGATACGCGGCTTGGCCGTGCCAGCCGCGCGAAACTTGGACAATGAAGATGTCCGGCTGGGGCACAAACTCTTCCGTGACATAGGTTGCGCCACCTGCCATCGACCCTCGTGGACTACGGGTGACGATCAGGACATTCAAGATCCGTACAATGTGTTTGCCGGACGCGAGTTTCCCCATTATCCTTACCAGAAGATTTGGCCTTACAGCGACATGGTGCAACACCGCCTCCACATGGAAAACGACATCCGTACTGGCTGGTGCCGTACCACCCCCCTATGGGGGAAAGGCCTGATGCGCACCTGCGCCGGACACAGCGACCGCCTGCACGACTGCAGGGCAAGAAATGTGATGGAAGCCATCATGTGGCACGGTAACGCCCAAAGCGATGCACGATGGACCATTGAAAAATTCAGACAACTCAATAAAGCAGAACGCGATGCCGTTGTGAAATTCATCGAAGCCATTTGATCCGTACAGATGTCTTATAACTATCAGTATCAGTAATATAGAACGGTTTATTGAGACAATTGTATTTTGGGAAAAAACATTTGACACATCCCTATTAGTGGTAAATTTTGAATGGAAAATTCGCTATTAATAGGGATGCTTTCCAAAACATCAAAACCCGATTTTTGCACCCAAAATCTAACAATCAGAAAAACATGACGAGAACCCATTACCACGCAATCCAATTTGCAATTATCGGATTGATGATGGCAACATCACTCTCTCTGCAAGCACAAAGCCTGTCGACCGAAAATCGTCTGAAAGACAATGAAAATCAAAATGTTGAAGTGTCAACAAACGATGGAATCGAAAAAAACGAAGAGAAGATTTCACGCCTGACCGTGGGCGGTTATGGCGAAGCCGTTTACACACGCAACTTCTACAGTGACAACATGTTCCGTTATTCACATGCCGAGCGTTACAAAAACGGCAAAGGTCACGGTCGTGTCGATTTGCCCCATGTAGCAATCAGCCTTGGATATGATTTCGGCAAAGGCTGGAGCATGGGCACCGAAATCGAGTTTGAGCACGGAGGCTGTGAGGTTGCTGTCGAAATTGAGCCAGAGGAAACCGGCGAGTTCGAGCACGAAATTGAGCGTGGCGGCGAGGTGGCCTTGGAGCAGTTTTGGATACAGAAATCCTTTGGCAAGGGCTTCAACATCCGTATGGGTCACATCATCGTGCCCATTGGGCAGACCAATAATGCCCACTTGCCTACCGAGTTTTTCACCTGCTACCGTCCTGAGGGTGAGTTCTACATCTTGCCCTGCACTTGGCACGAAACAGGCATCAGCCTTTGGGGCAGATTAGGCGACTGGCGTTATGAAGCCATTGTAGTGCCTGCCTTGAACTCCAACATGTTCAACAATGCCAACTGGATAAAAAACGGCTCGGCTTCAAGCTACGAATTCCGAGTGGCCAACCGCCTCGCGGGTGCCCTGCGCATCGACAACTACAGTATCCGAAACTTCCACTGGGGCTTGAGCGGCTACATCGGCAACACCTTTAACAATGACCTTGTTACAAATGAATTCAGTGAGACCAGTCAATACAAAAATGTGAAAGGCTCTGTCGTCATTGGCACGGCCGAGTTCGACTACAAAGGCCACGGACTCGTAGTACGCGGCAATTTCGACTATGGTTACCTCGGCGATGCCAGCCTCATCTCATCGTGGAACAAGAACCAAAATCACCAGAGTTTCTCGCCCTATCCACGCAGCCTCGTCGGAGAGGCCGCCATCGCCTACGGCGGAGAGATAGCCTACGACATCTTGCATCCGATGAAGAACACCGGCGAAAAAAAACTCTATCTCTTTGGCCGCTATGACTATTACGACAGTTATATCCCCACTGCCAACGCCCTCACCGATTATCAATGGACCGACCGCCATGTGATGACCCTCGGCGTGAACTACTATCCCATCAAACAGGTCGTCATCAAGGCGGAATACGCCAAGCGCTTCCTGAAGAAACAATACAACAACGAGCCTATGTTCTCATTGGGTGTGGCCTATAGCGGTTTTTTCACAAAGTAACACGAAACTTTCGGCAATGGTCTAGACATCCTTTGTCAATAAATCATGACAATCAAATTAATCAAACAACTAAACATCAATAAAATGAACAAATTCATGAAAAACGCAGCCTTTGTCGCTGCATCCCTGTTGATTGTGAGCGTTAGTTCCTGCAACAGAGTCCCTCAAAACAACACCGAAGAAGTCAACAAGGCCACCAAAGAAGCCATCGTGAAGCAGTACCTCAACCACACGGTGTATCCCACCTATTCCCATCTGGCTGAAAAATCAGATGCGCTTGTTGAGAACCTTGAGGCTTTGAAAGACAACATGACCCAAGCCAATGTGTACACGGCCACGGCAACTTTCCTCGAAGCCCGTCACTGGTGGGAACTGAGCGAAGCTTTCCTCTTTGGCGCCGCTTCCGATTTCGGCATCGACCCGCACATCGACTCATGGCCGCTTGACGAGGATGCCTTCAACAACCTGATGACCAGCCCCAACATGATTGCCATGCTTGCCAATGATGAAGACGGCATGGTAGCGGGCGAACAACTCGGCAATGCTTTGCTCGGCTTCCACGGCATCGAGTACATCCTTTTCCGCAATGGCCAGCCCCGCAATGTGGCCGACCTCGACAACAACATGATGACCTATGCCTTAGCTGTTTCCCGCGACCTGCGCAACCGTTGCTTCCAACTTGAAACGAGCTGGAACGAGAATGCTCCAAAAGCCCACAAAAAGCTGATGGAAGATTTGGAATTCAACACTACCGTCAATGGCGGCGACAACACTTATGGTGCCAACATGACCCTGAGCGGTCAGCCCGGCAGCACCTACGCCACCTTAACCAACGCCCTTGAAGCCATTGCCGATGGTTGCATAGGCATCGCCGACGAGGTGGGCACATCCAAAATCGGCAAGCCCCACACCGGCGAAGACCCGACCTATGTGGAATCGCCCTACAGCCAGAAATCCATCAAGGACTTCTACGACAACATCACCAGCATCAAGAATGCCTATATGGGCGGGCTTGAAAGCGAAAGAGATGAGACTGTTTCACTGCACACCTATATCAAGGACAACAATGCTGACCTCGACACCAAAGTCCTGAATGCCATCGAAAACGCCTTGACGAAGATTCAAGCCATGAAATCTCCTTTCGTCCTGTTCTATGCCGATGCCACCGCTGGCGAAGCCATTGAAGCCTGCCAAAAACTCTCCGATGTAATGGCCGACGTGAAGAACGAGTTCGCAAAGATTGACAACAAATGATTAGAGGCCAACTAACTTCATCTCAATATGTTTAAACTCAAGAAATTACCACTTCTGCTGTTGGGAGGCTTCATGGTTGCTGCCATCACTTCCTGCAATCCCAAAGACCCCATCCCGACGGTCGTCAGCGAGGAGACCTACGCAGGCGGAGAATTGGGCACTACTTTCAACAGTTCCCAGTCCGCCTACGAAGACCCCTCCCCCGCCGTCGAACAGGCTGGAATGACCAACGCATTCAAGTATGGAGAGTATTTCTTTGAGCGTACCTATACGCAAAACAGCGAGCCATTCAACGGCCTCGGCCCTCTCTACATCCGCAGCAGTTGCATTGCCTGCCATCCCGGCTACGGCCACGGCATGCGCATGAACCGCTATCGCGCCGACGACTGGGGTAACGGCTACCTGCTTGTCTTTACGGACCGCAACGACACCTACCTGAGCTCCTATACGGGAATGCCTCAAACCAAAGCTGTTGCACCCTTCAAGGCGCCGCTTGATGAGACCCAAATCCAAATCAGTTGGCTGAGCTACACCGACGATTGGGGCAACCAATTCCCCGACGGAGAGCGTTACAATCTCACTTATCCTGAGGTTTATATCCCCGAAGAGGCTTTCTATGTGCCGCTGCAAGTGGGTGGCAACGACATCCCTTACAGTGACTTTGTCTGCCGCTTGGAGTCGACCATTGGCATCTATGGCACTGGCTTGATCGATGCCATCCCCGGCGACTCGCTGAAAGCACAGTACCAGAAAGAATACAACGACGGCTTTATGCAAAACGGACTCAACCCAGCCATCTGGGCTGGTGGCGACTGGGCACCAACGGGGTTATACGGCAACACCACCCATCCCAAGAAGTACACTTACGGCCTAACCCGAGGCCCCTTGCAAGACGCCCCCGGTGCCAACGCCATCTGGAACATCACCAATGTGACACACCGCACCAAAACCAAGCACTACATGACCACTGCTTACGCAACCAAGGCCTCGCAAGACCCTGATGTGCAGACTGAATTCTACAACTACTTCCCGCAGTACAACCTCACCGGCAATGTGGAGACTGACATCTACAATTACCTGATGATGAACGACCAAATTCCTGCCGAACTCAAGACGCCCGAGATGAAAGACGAGGACTATGTCAACTTCATGGTATGGCACCGTGGCTTGGCTGTTCCCGCCGCACGCGACTTGGACAACGAAGAAGTGCAACGCGGACGCCAGCTTTTCCGTGACCTTGGCTGCGCCTACTGCCACCGTCCTTCATGGCAGACCGGTGATGATGTGTTCACCGACCCGACCGGCTTCTTCAGCGACGGCGACTCCCGCCTGCCACGATACCCCCACCAGAAGATCTGGCCCTACAGCGACTACATCCAGCACAAGTTGCACATGGAGAACGACATCCGCACCGGATGGTGCCGCACCACACCGTTGTGGGGGCGCGGCTTGTCAACCGTATGCACCGGTGCCGGCGAACGTCTGCACGACTGCCGTGCACAATCTGTCATCGAGGCCATCATGTGGCACGGCAATGCCCAAAGCGACGCCCGCCGCCAAGTGGAGAAATTCCGCGAACTGCCTAAGGCAGACCGCGATGCCGTGGTGAAATTTATCGATGCCATTTAATAATTTTCAAATCTTCGTGGAGACGGTACATGCACCGTCTCCACATTTTTCCTATTTTTGCAATTCATTATGAAACAATTACGTCATCTCACCTCGATCCTCATGATCCTGCTCATCGTGGCCTTGTCTGCGGGCACCGTCATCGAGAAATTGCATGACTCTGATTATGCTGCAAGCCACATCTACAGCGCATGGTGGTTCATTGCACTGTGGGCAGCCTTTGCCGCCATAGGTGCCGTCCTCACCTTCCGCAACAAAAACTGGAAACGCCCTATGGTGCTGACCTTATTCCTGTCGGTGGCTTGCATCCTGCTCGGCGCACTGCTCACCATGATCACGGGACAACACGGCAAGATGATGTTACAGCCCAATGTGGCCAACAAGCAATTTACCGTCGAGAAACACGGCAACACCAAAGAATGCGCCCTGCCTTTCAGCCTCACTTTGGAGCGCTTTGAGGTAGAGACCTACCCGGGCACCCGTTCGCCCATGGACTTCGTGAGCTACCTCCACATTGACGACAATGACGGAGAAGCCACGAAAGAAGCCAAAATCTCGATGAACAACATCCTGAAACACCGTAACTACCGCTTCTACCAAAGCGACTATGACGACGAAGGCAACTCCGTACTCAGCGTTGCCCACGACCCTTGGGGCATTGCCGTGACCTACATCGGCTACATCCTGCTTTTGTTGGCCATCATCTTGGCCTTCACCGCGAAAAACGGCGAGTTCCGCACTTTGATCAGAAAGGCTTCGGGAAAAGTAGCTGTTTTATTGGTGTTGTTTACTTTCGGAAGCAGTATCATGATTTCGGCTGCTGACGAACCAACAGAAATACGGCGTTTCCATGCTTCGACCTCACTTAGCGGCCGCAGTCCCCGCACCTTGCCCAAGGAAAGCGCGGACAAGATGGGACAAATGTATGTGATGTATAAAGGGCGTGTGTGTCCCTTGCAGACCTTGGCCAAGGACTTCACCACCAAACTTTGCGGAAATGCGCGTTACAAAGGACTTAGTCCCGAGCAAGTATTCAGCGGTTGGATTTTCTATTTCGACGACTGGAAAAACGAACCGATGATGAAAATCAAAGGTGGCTTCGTGCAACAGCAACTTGGTATTAAAGGAAAATATGCCAGCATGACGGACTTTGTTACCCCTACAGGACAAAACAAACTCGCCGACACCATCAAAGCATTACCCATGGGCGACCCGAAACGCAAGAAATTCAGCACCGCCGACGAGAAATACCAACTCATCACCATGCTCAACAATGGCAAGCTGCTCAAGCTCTTCCCCCATGCCGACAGCACACAAGCCATCACTTGGTACTCGCAAAACGACAAACTCCCCTTGGACATTCCCGAAGACGAATACCTCTTCATCCGCAAGCAACTCAGTCTCTGTCAGGAATATGTGGTGAAAAATGACTTCAAGAACTTGAATGAAGTCTTCGAAAAAACCAAACGCTACCAAGAGATGAACGCACTCGGCACCATCCCATCGAAGACACGATATGGCGCCGAACGCCTTTACAACCGCCTTAGCGCAGGCAAATGGCTTGCCATGGCCTGCATCACTTTAGGCTTGGTATGCTTCGCTCTGTCGTTGGTCGGCTTTGGCAAGAAGAAATCCTTGTTTCGTCCCCTCAGAATTATCGGAATGATTTGGATGATAGGACTTTGCGTTTTCCTTGCCCTACTGTTCATTCTGCGTTGGATTGCAGGCGGTCACGCACCAATGGCCGGCAGCTTCGATTCAATGAACCTGATGGCCTTGGCCATCTGTATCATCACCCTGTGCACAGCAAGGAAATACGAGATGGCCTTGCCCACCGGTCTGCTCACGAGTGGCTTTGTGCTACTGGTTCAGATGATAGGAGGAGCCAATCCGCCCGTTACGCACCTCATGCCCGTACTCTCGTCTCCGCTGCTGAGCCTTCATGTCACCGTTATCATGATGGCCTACGCTCTGCTGTTCTTTGTCATGCTCAATGGTCTCAGTGCAGTCGTGGTACGGCTCATGCAGCCCACCAACACGGGCTATTTGGAGCGTTTGCAGGACATCAGCCGTATCATGCTCTACCCTGCCGTAGCCTTACTCGCCGCCGGTATCTTCATCGGCGCGGTGTGGGCCAACATATCTTGGGGCAACTATTGGTCGTGGGATCCGAAGGAAGTTTGGGCGCTCATCACTTTATTGGTGTATGCCCTGCCCTTGTTTCACAATGTGATGACTTCCTTCCGCAAGCCCATGTTTTTCCACATCTACAGCATCCTCGCCTTCCTCAGTGTCATCATCACCTACTTTGGTGTCAATCTGATTTTAGGCGGGATTCACGCCTATAATTGACAAGCCTTGTGGGTGCAAGCAGTTGGTTTCAATTAATCATCCAAGCCACGCCGCCTCCGATGGCATAATACTTTCCAAAGTTCTGAAAGTCGAGATCGCATTCGATGTCCAACTGCAAACGGCGCGAGACCATCCACATCAGGCCAAATTCGGTCATGTATTGGTTGCCGTCTTCCGGATGAATGTAGTTGTATGTCTCAACAAAGGCTCCGATGTTGTCCGTAATGTTGTATCCAAGCACCAACGAAAGGAAAGTCTGTGGCGAGGCTGTTTCTCCGTCCCATTCCAGACCTGCATTGTAACACAGCCAGAACCTGTCCATAATATTATGCTCGAACAGGACATACATTGACGGGGCGAGATGAGATGGAAGCAGCTCCTTTGAGCCAATATGCGGAGATTTGAATTCCGCCAGAAGACCTATGGAAGGAAGCCAATTTGAGCTCTCGTACACTTTGAGTTTCGTCCCGATGGTAAGCGGTGCTATGCCGAATGTGGGCTCCTTGGCTTGACCATCATTGAACGCCAAAAAATCCGTGCCGACACGCAGTTCCATGTTCTCTAAAATACCATATCGTATGATGGTGCCGTTCAGCGTCAGAGTGTGCGCACCGCTGGGCGAGGATTCAAAACCGAAGCTGTTTTCCCAAGAAACTTTATGCAAAGGCAGTACTTCGGCGCCCCAAGTGTATCCGGGACGATCGGCGGAAAGAACGGGCAATTCCTCCTGAGCCTTGCAAAACACCGCCGTCATCAACAAGGCATACAGAATAATATGTGATTTCATTTTCTTGGGTTTGTTGTTGTTTTGGCGGCAAAAATATCAAAAAATGCCACCTTTGCAATTTAATGTGAGTTCGAGATAAGTAATCTTTGCAGGATGTTGGGATACTTTGTTGCGGTGCAAGGTTTGAAACGAAATTATCCGTATCTTTGCAAAGTTTTTTCACACATTTCTATGCAAATTCGATTTTTACAAGATTTTCGACCCACGCTTTTTGAGTCGATTAAGACCTATAACCGGCAGAAATTCATGGCTGATCTCATGTCGGGACTGATTGTAGGCATCGTGGCCTTGCCTTTGGCCATCGCTTTCGGCATCTCTTCGGGTGTTACCCCGGAAAAAGGTTTGGTGACGGCCATCATCGCCGGTTTCATCATTTCGTTTCTGGGCGGCAGTTCCGTGCAAATCGGCGGCCCCACCGGAGCTTTTATCGTGATTGTGTATGGCATTGTCGAGAAATACGGAGTGCAAGGTCTGGCTATCGCCACTGTCATGGCGGGCGTGATGCTCTTGGCCATGGGCCTGATGAAACTCGGATCGGTCATCAAGTTCATCCCTTTCCCTATTATTGTCGGATTCACAAGCGGCATCGCGTTGACTATCCTCTCTACGCAGGTTAAGGACTTTTTTGGTTTGCAACTCGATCATGTGCCTTCCAATTTCATCGAGAAAATGGGCTTGTATGCTCAAAATTTCCACTCCATCAACCTTTGGTCAACAGCCATTGGGGTAGTCAGCGTGCTGATTATATTCCTCACGCCCAAGCTGTCGAAGAAAATCCCCGGTTCCCTCATCGCCATTATCGTGATGACCGTGCTGGCCTATTTGATGCGGCATCGTTGGGGTGTTACCGGCATCGAAACCATTGGCGACCGCTACGAAATCAACGCACAGCTGCCTACCGTTGCGCCTATCGGCTTCAGCATCGAGAGCATGCGCGCCTTGTTCCCTTCGGCATTCACCATTGCCATGTTAGGCGCCATTGAATCCCTGCTGTCGGCTACGGTGGCTGACGGCGTTACCGGACATCGCCATAATTCCAATATGGAACTGATCGCCCAAGGAGCCGCCAATGTCATCACCCCGTTTTTTGGTGGGATTCCGGCTACGGGAGCCATTGCACGCACCATGACCAACATCAACAACGGAGGACGAACCCCAGTGGCGGGCATAATCCATGCTGTGGTTCTGCTACTGATACTGTTGTTTCTCGGCAACTTGACCCACCATATCCCTATGGCTTGTCTGGCAGGCGTGTTGGTTGTTGTATCTTATAATATGAGTGAATGGAGAAATTTCATCGCCCTTGCCAAGCAATCCAGATTGACCTTAATTGTGTTGCTGGTCACTTTCCTGTTGACGGTGATTTTCGACTTGACCATCGCCATCGAAATCGGGCTGTTGCTGTCCGTCTTTGCCTTTATGAAACGCATCAACGAAACTTCCAGCATCTCCCATCCGCTTGACCGGTTGGACATATCGAAAGAAATAGAATCCTATTCCGGCAACCTGAAGGATGAAATCTTGGAGATTCCACAAGGTGTGGAAGTGTATGAAATCGACGGGCCGTTTTTCTTCGGTATTGCCAACAAGTTCGACGAGTTGATGCGTGAAATCGGTGACAAGCCCAAGGTGCGTATCATACGGATGCGCAAGGTGCCGTTCATCGACTCAACAGGCTTAAACAACCTTGAAAACCTGTGCAAGAACGCCCAGAAAGAAAAAATACAGATTATCTTGTCCGGCGTAAACCAAGATGTGCGCCAGAGCCTGAGCAAGTCGAAGGTGCCGGCTTTGGTGGGCGAAAGCAACATTTGCGACCATATCCATGCAGCTATGGCAAGAGCGACATCTTTGGTGCAAGACAAGGAAAATTCTGAAACAAAATAGCAAGACATTAAATATTATGGAGACCAAAAAACACCTCGCGGCAGATAAAAAACAGTGCGGCACACACAACTGCGCTCAAGCCATCGTCTGCACCTATGCCGATATAATTGGGATTGACGAAGAGACCGGCCGTAACCTTGCCAACGCCTTCGGTTCCGGCATGGGCAATATGGATGGCACCTGTGGTGCCATCGTCGGCACCGGAATTGTGTTAGGCTTGGCCGCTAAGGATAGGGGCAAATCAAGAAAAGGCATGAAGCGTATCATGACACAATTTCAAGAACGCAACGGTGCCACCCAATGCAAACTGCTGAAAGGCATTGAAACAGGAGTCGCATTGCGCGACTGTACCGACTGCGTGGCCGATGCGGCAGAGTTTCTGGAAGAGCAACTGAATGAGCTGGTGGATTCGTGAAAAGACAATAAACCTTGCTTATCATCGATGAGGCTCATTACTTCCAATTGAAGTTTTCTTTTCCCGCACCAAGCTCAAAGTGATATTTGACGAGGCCCTTGTCCACACCGGAAAAAGCCCCTTCCTTATAGGTCAGTTCCACTTCGTTGCCATTGCCTCTCACAAAAAACGCCAGCTTATTCAATGCGGTCGGTGCCAACAGTGCCGCCTCCACACCTTCGGTGAACCATTGCGGTACAACGCCTTCGTACAAACTGACATCAGAAGCTGGTTTCAGTTTGTGCTGCACGCCTTGTGTGATACCGTAACCCACAGCCACCACGCCTTGTACAGCCTTTCCGCCAACCACCGCCTTAGTATGCTTACGGCTGAAGGTGCCGCTGGCCCACCAAGTGTTGAGTCCCAAGGTCTGGGCAAAGAGCATTAGATCGGCACCGGCATAGCCAAGGCGCTCACCAAGGTCAGGTGCTTCATCACCTGCCATGATGAAATAGTTTCTGACACCTTTGGCCAACAGCAGTTTCACGATACCTTGATAGCCGTTGGTGTCGTTGATCATCAGGCGGATGTCAAGATGATGTTTTTCGTTGTTTTCGTTGATACGCTGCTGCAATTGTTCCACCACATCCTGTGGCAGCGGCTTGTCGGTGTATTTGCGCACCATGTGGCGGGCACGCATGGCTTCTTGTAATGTCATGATTAACGCTTGATTTATTACAACTGCAAAACTACGCTTTTTCCGGTAATTTCTCAAACAAAAGCCGCAAAGAATATCGGCCTTCGCAGCTTAAGTTGATAATTTACAGTCGTTTAAATTTTCTTCGATGCGCCTATCTGTCAGCATTTCATAGTTTCGGCAGCGCGTTATTGCACTTTTACATCCGGATTCTTCTCTCCAAATTTCTCCTTCAGCACACTGATGATTTCGGCGCGGTTGTTACCTTTCTTTTCCATTTGTTTGATGGTCTTGTAAGCTTGGAACAGCGTGGACGGACCGATTTCGGAACTGAAATACCCTATGCCCTGATTCCAAGCGAGCAGCTCAAATACATCGTCAAAAGCGGCGGAGTCGAGGCCGTGGATATAGGCTTTCACCAGCTCGCGCGTGGCTTGGCGCATTCGGCCCGCACCAACCGCATTGGTCAGCGAGAGCAACAGGCGCGTTTCGTAAGGCAGGTAGCGGCGGCTGTCGTTCCAAGTCAAATCCCAAAACTCTACGGCGACATTGGCCAAGTCGTTGTCAATCAAAGGCATATTGGTGAGGGCATAAGGTCTCATCGGAATGTCCTTCTCGGCCTCTTTCATCATCGTACGATAAAAATAGGTGTGAAACTCGGCTTCGGAGACCTGTTCGGTATGACGCTCGAAGCCAAGGTCTTCCATTACCTCATATAACGGAATCGGCTCAAAACTTTGGATGATTACCATGCCTTCGCCAACGGCAGCTTTCGTGGCCTGCATTTTCAGTCCCGGGAAGAAATTTCCCTGCATGCCGCGCACATCAATCCTCTTGAAACTCGCGGTCTTGTTTTTCCAATCGATGTAACTCATTGTTGTTTCTCCTTTCTTTGGTTTGATGGAGCAAAAATACCATACTGTAACCGTGAAAGGCGTAACATTTGTTACTTGGATTGGATTTTTTCAGTGAAAGCCGTGTCGGACTGTAATAAAAAAGGAGCCAACCCGAAAGCTGACTCCATAATATACACGATATTGTTTCAAATCATACCAACCCAAACGCCTTCAAATCCTCATCAACGGTGCTGATACCACCGATACCAAAGTTGTTGATTAACACTTTGGCCACATTGGGCGAAAGGAAGCCGGGCAAGGTTGGGCCGAGGTGGATGTTCTTCACGCCGAGACTGAGCAAGGCGAGCAGCACGATGACGGCTTTCTGCTCATACCACGCGATGTTATACACAATTGGCAAGTCGTTGATGTCGCTGAGGCCGAACACTTCCTTGAGTTTCAAAGCGATGAGTGCCAGCGAGTAACTGTCGTTGCACTGGCCGGCATCCAGCACACGCGGAATGCCGTTGATGTCGCCGAGAGCAAGTTTATTGTACTTGTACTTGGCGCAACCCGCTGTGAGAATGACGCAGTCCTTGGGCAGCTTCTGGGCGAAGTCGGTGTAATACAATCGGTTCTTCATGCGACCATCGCAGCCGGCCATGACGACGAACTTGCGGATGGCACCGCTCTTGACGGCCTCCACCACCTTGTCGGCGACAGCGAACACCTGCTCGTGAGCGAAGCCGCCTACGATACTGCCGTGCTCAATTTCGGTGGGTGCGGCACAAGTCTTGGCCAAAGCGATGATTTCGGAGAAGTCTTTCTTGCCATTGGTATCGGATGGGATGTGTATCCAGCCCGGGAACCCCGTGCTGTTGGTGGTGAACACGCGATCTTTGTAGGTAGCGTTGGCCATCGGCGGCACGATGCAGTTGGTAGTGAAAAGGATAGGGCCGTTAAAGGTTGCGAACTCCTCACGCTGTTTCCACCAAGCGTTGCCGTAGTTGCCTTTCAGGTGGGCGTATTGCTTCAGTCGCGGATAGTAATGCGCGGGCAGCATTTCACTATGGGTGTAGATATCGATACCGGCTTCCTTGCTCTGTTCCAGCAGTTGCTCGATGTCGTTGAGGTCGTGGCCGCTGACGAGAATGCCTGGACGGTTGCCCACGCCGATGTTCACCTCTGTGATTTCGGGGTTGCCATAAGCGGTCGTGTTGGCCTTGTCTAACAGAGCCATCGCCTTCACGCCCCATTCTCCCGTTTTCAACACCAAGGCAGTGAGGGCATCAGCATCTTGGCAGGTAGCTAATTCGCCGAGAGCGTGGAGGATATACTCGTTGTTGTCACAGTCCACTTGACCCAGACGGGCGGCATGTTCGAGATAGGCGGCCATACCTTTCAGGCCATACATCGTCAGTTCCTTTAACGAGCGCAGGTCTTCGTTGGCTTCGGCCAAAACGCCCACCTGTTGGGCTTTGGCATCATAGTCGGCGCGGGAACCGTTCCATTCCAACACATCGATTTTGGGCAGGTCAATACCTTTCGAGGTCACGCGGTCGCGGAACAAATTGCGGATTTCCAAGGCACGGTCGATACGGGAATAGAAGCTCTCCAAGTCGAAATTGGCGTTGGTGATGGTCGAAAACAGCGCGTCGTTCACAAAAGCGTGGATGTTCCTGCGGTTCTCGCAGTAATGCTGTCCCTCGGCATGGGGATGACAATTGGCGATGACGCCAATGCCTTTCAAAAGGTAAATCAGCAGGTCTTGGGCATGAGCCACTTCGGGATTCTTGCCGCATACGCCGGCCATCTTGCAGCCGGTTCCTCCGGCGGTTTCCTGACATTGGAAACAAAACATTCTTTCATTCATAGAGTCATGTATTTTTAGTGAATATTTGAGATTGATGGTGCAAAATTATTCACCAATGATGAAATGAACGGTAACATTTGTTACAACCTGAAAAAAAAGATTATTTTTGCGCCGATAAAATCATTCGTCATGATAAAGGAGTTGCAACAGTTTCCATTGTTTTCGCAATGCAGCGAGGAAGTATTGGCCGAATTGCTGAGGTGGCCCTATCAGCGTAAGGTTTACAAGGAGGACAACATGGTGGTGCGTGTCGGCGACACCTGCGATTCGCTCATGCTGCTCACCGAGGGTGCCGTCGAGACGCGCATGGGCAGCGAGACGGGGCGCGAGGTAGTCATTGACCGCCTGCAAGCCCCGATGATTTTAGCTCCGGCCTTCCTTTTCGCCAAAGACAATACCATCCCCGTGGAGGTCTCCATGACCACCGAAGGCGTGGTTTGGTACATCCACCGCGAGGCGTTCTTTCAGTTCATGGCGGCTCACTCTGAGGTGCTTCGTATTTTTTTGGGTGATCTTTCCGACCGCAGTACTTTCCTCAGTAGCAAGGTGAGGAGCTTCGCTGTCAAAGGTTTGCGTAATCGCGTGTTGGATTACATCCGCCAACATGGCGCCATCACCAATGTGAGCGAGACCGCCGAAGTGCTCGGTGTCGCCCGTCCCTCGCTCAGCCGTATCCTCGCCGACTTGCAGGCCGAAGCTCTTGTGGAGCGATCGAAGGATGGGTTTGTGAGAAGACGATAAGCCTATCACTATATTTTGGCATGAAACCGTTTGAAAAACCGCCACAAATGAGGACTTTTGGCAACAGCGAAAGCCGCTATTTTTGCCGCAAAAAAAATCAACCGCTATTATCATAAGACTACATAATAAAATCGTAACCAAATGAATTTTACTGGTATCATCATCGGAGCAAGTTCATTCCTTTGTATCGGAATCTTCCATCCCATCGTCATCAAAGCTGAATACTATTTTGGCACAAAATGCTGGTGGGTGTTCCTACTGGCGGGTCTTGGTTGTATAGCAGGTTCGCTACTCATAGCGAAAATGATTCCATCGACGATTCTCGGCGTGGTTGCTTTTTCTTGCCTGTGGTCTATTGTAGAGCTTTTTCAACAACGGGAGCGTGTCAGAAAAGGCTGGTTTCCGAAAAATCCAAATCGGAAAGAACACAAGTAGCTCCTTAACCATGCCACGGAAATATAACTTTCTGTACAACAATAAAATAGATTTTCATTTTTGAGAGTTGGTAAAAAAAAGAGCCGACCCTAAAAAAGGTCGGCTCTTTCGTTTCATCAGGCATTGAACTCTACTTCATGCACATCTCAAAAATCTTCTCCACATCGGTTTGCTGTAAAGGCTTGAAACCCGGCAAGGTGCCTCCGCCAACGGCTTTCATGGCCATCACGGCGAAATGGGTCCTGTCAATACCCACTTCGGGGAAAGTGCGCTTCAACTGTAAAGTATTGAAGAAGAAGTTGTCCAACTTTTCGATGGCTTTGTGGGCAATGTCCATCGGTGGCAGACTCGGATCAATACCAAAGACATTAGTGCCAAACTGCGCATATTTCGACACCGTAGTCTCATCTAAGCAATATTCCATCCAACGCGGGGTGAGGATGGCGAGACCGAGACCGTGGGTGATGTCATACAAGGCCGACAGTTCGTGTTCCATTGGGTGGCAGCTCCAAGCCAACCGCTTGCCGCCGTTCACGAAGCCGTTGATGGCCCAAGAGGAGGCCCACATCAGGTTGGCACGCGCCTCGTAGTTGTCGGGTTCACGCATGGCGACAGGTGCATAACGGATGACAGTCTTCATCAGCCCTTCCATGAAGCAGTCAAGCATGTAGAGGTCTTGATTCATGTTGAAATAGACTTCAAATAGGTGCGACAAGATGTCTGCCGACCCGCAAGCGGTCTGATAAGGGCTGACACTGAAGGTGTTGGCCGGGTCAAGGAAGGAAGCCTTGGGCAGCATGGCCGGAGCCAGACGGCCAATCTTGTCGTTGGTCTCAGGGTTGCTGATAACAGCAGCCGTGTCCATCTCGGAGCCTGTCGCCGAGAGGGTCAGGATGCTGACGATGGGCAAAGCACGCTCGATAGGAGCGCGTTTGTTGAGGTCGAGGAAGTCCCAAGGGTCATGGTCGACACAGGCACCGGCGGCCATGATTTTGGTGGCATCAATGGTGGAGCCGCCGCCGACGGCGAGCAATACATCGATGTGGTTTTCCTTGCACATTTGTGCCCCTTTCCTGACGGATTCGATACGCGGATTAGGCTCAATGCCCGAAAGCTCGAACAACTCAAGTCCAGCATCCTTGATTTCTTTCACCACACGGTCATACAGTCCCATCTTCTTGATGGAACCGCCGCCGTAAGTCATCAGCACGCGTGTGCCGTATTTTTTCAATTCTGCGCCAAGGTGTTTCAGTTGGTCACGCCCGAAGTAAATCTTAACGGGGATGTCGTAGATGAAGTCGTTGATCATAGTATTTGTTTTTAGATTGAATGACAAAAATACACTTTTTCCACAAATCACAGCCTACTTTTTTGCAGTAAAAAATTTCCTCACCCCATCACCACATCAAGCACCATCATCAGAACGAAGCCGATAGCGAAACCAATAGTGCTCAGGTTGGAGTGCTCGCCCGACGAGGCTTCAGGTATCAGTTCTTCGACAACCACATAGCACATGGCACCGGCGGCAAAGGAGAGCATATAAGGCAGTATGGAAGTCAGCCATGCGGCCAACAGCACCACCGCCAAGCCACCTAGCGGCTCTACTACCCCACTTAGGCTGCCGATGAGGAAAGAACGCCACTTGCTGTTGCCTTCGGCGCACATAGGCATGGAGATGATAGCTCCTTCGGGGATGTTTTGGATGGCGATACCCAACGATACGGCCACGGCACTGGCCAACGAAACGCCTTCGGCACCTTGCGAGGCAGCGGCAAATACCACGCCCACCGCCATGCCTTCAGGCAGATTATGGATGGTGACGGCAAGGGTCAGCATGGCTGTGCGTGATAGGCGCGAGCGCGGGCCTTCAGGCCGGTTGGAGCCAAGATGCAAGTGGGGCGTCAACTCGTCAACGAGCAACAAGAAGCCGACACCTGCCAAAAAACCGATGGCGGCAGGAAATACCGACCAGTTACCACTCTCGGCCCGCATCTCTATGGACGGGATGAGCAACGACCACACCGAGGCGGCCACCATCACACCAGAGGCAAAACCCAACAGCGATTTCTGCAAGCGCCACGACATGTCTTTCTTCATGAAGAAGACGAATGCTGCGCCCAGCATAGTGCCCAACAAAGGAATCAATAAACCTATAGTGATGCCCATTGCTTTGTTTTTTTATTGTCTTTTCGTTTCGTAGCCGATTTCTGTGATGGCAGCGATGATGGCTTCATCGGTGGCATCGCCTTTGACCGTGGCGGTGCCGGCAGCAAGGTCAACGTTCAACTCGTCGACACCCTGCATGCCCTTCAAAGTTTTTTCCACATTGGCGCGGCAATGGTTGCACATCATGCCATTAACTTTAAATACTCTGGTTTCCATAGCTTTATTCTTTTTCTTTGGGGTAAATCTTTTTATCAGTGCATAAACCAACAGGCTTCCCAACACGATGCTGCAGATCACATTGAACAGGGCTGGCGTGGCATGGCAGCAGGCGTGTGTTTGTACCAAGTGGGCAGTGAACCAATTACGGGGCAGCAGATGGTCGGCGCACAAGCCGAAAGCGATGGCGCCAAGTGTGATGGACAACAAATACAACCATAAAGTCTTTCTTCCCAGCACCTTGCGAATGACAAGGATAGAGGCCATATTTGAGGCTGGACCCGCCATCAGCAGTACCAGTGCCGCACCCGGTGTGATGCCTTTAAGCATGAGCGCAACGGCAATCGGGATGGAACCAGTGGCACATACATACATTGGGATGGAGATGGCAAGCATCACCAGCATACTCACAAGAGGTGTTTCGGCAAAACGCAGGAAGAAATCGTTAGGCACCAGCATCGTAATCAACCCAGCAATGACCAGACCTAAAATGAGCCATCGCCCGATGTCCTGTATCATATCGAAAAAACCATACCGTAAGGCATCCAAACATTTCTGTCCGAATGACAGATGCGGCTTATCCTCGCTTTGCTTTTGTATAGCTTCGTTCGTTTCCTTGCGTGTGGCCAACGTCACCAACCCGCCTCCAAAGAGGGCTGTGACGAGTGCCGCCACAGGGCGCAGAATGGCAAAGGGAACGCCCAACAGCGAGGCCGTGGCAAAGATGGAGTCGACACCGGTTTGAGGCGTAGCGATGAGAAAAGAAGTAGTGGCTCCTTTCGAGGCACCTTCCTTTCTCAGCGACATGGCCGTGGGTATCACGCCACAAGAACAAAGAGGCAACGGCACACCGATAAGCGCAGCCCACAACACGCTACCGAAACTGTTTCTGCCCAAATAACACTGATACAACCTTGCCGGAACAAAAGAGTGAAGCAAGCCGGCAAAGCCGAATCCGAGCAGCAGATACGGCGACATCCCATTGATTAAAGCCCATATTTCACGCATCACACGGGCGCCCTCCTTCAACCTCTTTCACGGTCGCAAAGACCAATGTCAAGCTCATGTTTTTCATACAGATTGTTTTATGGATTCCGTTTAATGGGCAAAAATATGAAAAAAAGCCTTATCTGACCATCTGTTCGGGCATAAGCCAATCATTTTACCGTTCGCAAAAAGTAACATGCACCGTGTCGCCAAAGCTCTTGCCAATCCGTTTCCTAATGTCTTTCCTCAGTCCGATAATGAAGCAGGGCGTTCCCATCTTCACAATTTGCCCATCGTATGGCTCGCCGTCAAAAGTGGCGTGGACCATCAGACGGCCTTTGCCGAACACCGCCTTGATGTCGAAAGGCACTTCCACATAGGCGGCGTCCATGTCCTCGTTTTGCAGGATGACAGCATCAAATTCCAAAAGTCCCGACATGGTTTCAATTCATTGGTTGACAAATAGTTCTCCTCTTGCCACAACGACCGCCGTGCCTCCCACATAGAGGGTGCCGTCTTTATTGATTTGTGTGGCAATCACGGAAGGCCGTCCCATGGCTTCGCCTTGCAGAAAAGCACATTCCGCCTCGGAGCCGAGACATCCGCATTGCTGCAAATAGTAGGTCAAGGCGGCGTTGGCCGTGCCAGTGGCCGATTCTTCGGGCACGCCGTACAAGGGAGCAAAATCGCGGACATGAGCGGTGTTGTAGCCATCGTTATTGAAGGCAAAAACATGGAAACTGACCGCTTCATATTTTTTGGTAAGGGTTGCAACAGCCTCCATATCAGGTTTCAAGGCCTGCATGGTAACCACATCGGGCAAGGGAATCATAAGGTCGGGAAGGCCAGAATAAACAATCTGGACGGGCATTTGTGGGCTATAATTACTGACACCCAATGACTTATAGATGTCTTCTGTCTCTTCAATGGTGGCAACAATGCGAGGCTCGGCCATCTGCATCATCACCCTCTCCCCTGCCTCAACAGTCAAATCGCCGGCGAGGGTATGGCAAAGGCATGACCCCGAAGCCAAGCCTTCTCGGTACAGCAAGAAAAAGGAGGCAATGGTGGCATGGCCGCACAGCTCCACCTCCGCTTTCGGCGTGAAATATCGGATAGTGAACTCTTTGTCGGAATGCCGCCTGACGAAAGCCGTCTCCGAATAGCGCAGTTCAGCAGCCACTTGAAGCATCAGTTGCTCGTTGGGGAAGCTGTTTCCGTCAAGCAGCACCACGCCCGCAGGATTGCCCCCAAAAGGCAGGTGGGTAAAGGCATCGATGAGGTAGTATTTCATTTATTCGTATTGTGGGACTGTCTTCCCGTGAGGAATCGTTTCGTCTACAGGATTTGTGCAGTGTGATTTTTAGTATCGACCTTGCCAATAACATCGATGATAACACCTTCTTCATCAATAATATATGTGGTACGCAAAGTTCCTTCGGTCACCTTGCCGTACATCTTTTTCTCGCCCCAAGCCTCGTAGGCTTTCAAAATGACCAAGTCGGTGTCGGCGATGAGATGGAAAGGCAAGTTGTATTTGGCAATGAAACGCTGGTGTGAGGCTGCACTGTCGCGGCTGACACCCAACACATTATACCCCAAAGCAATGAAACGATCGTAGTTGTCGCGCAGGTCGCAGGCCTCGGCTGTGCAGCCCGGAGTGCTGTCCTTGGGATAGAAATAAAGTACCAGTTTTTTCCCTGCAAAATCGGTCAGTTTGACCAACTCGCCATTCTCGTCACGCCCTTCAAAACAAGGGGCTTTCGTTCCTTTTGCTAACATAATATTTTTTTTTGCGAAATCATTATTCTACTTTTTTTCCACTTTTATCTTTCCTCCCTGCCTCATCAAGGCATCCCACCAACGGGTGGGCATGAGGGCATTGGCTATTCTTCCAGTAAGCGAGAAGCGCCCTTTGCAATAACGCGCTCTTGGATGTCGGCTGTTGACGGCACGGTTGATGGCCTTGGTGACGACAGAGGGCTTCGAAAGCATGTTGGTCGAGTAGAACCAATCCATGTTGCTGGCCCATTGAGTACCTGATTCCTCGTAGGCCGTGCCTGCCGATGATTCCTTCATGTGGCGGGCCGCGATGACGCCCCAGTCGGTCTTGATGGCACCCGGCTCTATCAACACCACATCAATGCCGAAGGGCTTCATCTCCATGCGCAGTGCATCACTGAGTGCTTCAACGGAGTATTTCGTCACATTGTACCAAGCCCCCATGTAAAATACCATCTTGCCGGCAATCGACGAGATGTTGATGATACGGCCACTCTCCTGTTTGCGCATTTGGGGCAGCACCAGTTGTGTGAGCCGGGCCAAACCGAACACATTCACATCCAGTTGCTTGCGTGCTTCGGTCAAGGGCACGGTCTCTATGGCTCCAAAGAAACCATAACCCGCATTGTTGACCAACACATCAAGGCGTCCCTCGGTTTGTATGACCGTTTCAACGCCTTGTTGCATCGAAACCTCATCGGTAACATCCATCCTGAGGACTTGCACCCCGTAGGCTTTCAAAGGCTCCATCAGCTCTACCCTGCGGGCAGCGGCATATACCTTATGTCCTTGCTGTGCCAAAGTCAGGGCAGTGTCGAAGCCTATGCCACTACTGGCACCGGTGATGAGGATTACCTTTTTGTTCTTCATCACATCACTTTCTTAGCAACATCTTGACGGCAGCACCATCTACAGCCTCGAGGATATACATCCCTTCGGGAAGATGGCGCATATCCAGCCGTGTTTGGCCCGCAGGCACTTTCTCAACGGCTACTAAACGGCCAAACATATCCATCAGTTGAACCGTAGTGGCGACTTCCACTTCGATATAAAATTGACCGTTATTCGGGTTGGGCGCAATCACTAAACTACCCGTTTCGGGCCGTTCTATAACGCTCTCAAAACCGTTTTTTCCGACAAAGAAGTCATGGATCACGTTCATATAGCTGACATCGGTTTGGTTTTCGTCAAGATAGAAAAGGTGTGCTCCGCCAATCACTTTGATGTGTTGAAGTTCCGTGCCGCAGTCGTAGGTGTAACGGACAAAACGCAAGCCGTCGTTGTGAAGGTCGGGCAACGAGTCGATGGTGGGCTCGTTTTCGCAACCGTTGGCAACTTTCCAATAGTTGAGTATGTCTTCCACGCCAAGGCCCAAAGAGCCAAAAAGTTGTGAGCTACCGTCATACCCCACTACAGGGTCGGCTGTGCCATGAATGTGGAGCAACCGGACTGGAGCCACAGGTGTTTGCGCACTCATGGAAAAGGTAATCAGTCCACTGACTGGGGCACAAGCCGTGATACGGTCTCCATGCTCGATGGCCATGCGGTGAGTCATAAAGCCTCCCATTGAGAAGCCTGTAAAGAAGACACTGTCCAGATCCAACTGGTAGGGTTCTGCCAAAGAATCGAGCAGAGCCATCAGGAAGCCGGAGTCGTCGATACTACTGGCATTCAAGCCGGCATTCCACATCGTTCCAACACCTTCATTCAAGGCTTGTGGAACAACGATTGTCCATCCAAACGCATCAGCAATCTGCTGGAAATGAAACTCGTTGTCCAGACGGATGATGTTGTCAGTCCAACCATGCAAGAAATACATCACAGGCACGGATGGCTTTGCGCTTTGCTGCGGTGCCCTCACTATGTATTCTCGCTGCACGCCTTGCCATTCAAATGTCTGAATTTGAGCAAAAACGCTGCTACCAAGGAAGGCCAACCCAAGCAAAAGGCCAAATCTATAAATACGGTTTGTTTGCATTTGAAAAATCTATTATCCGTTGCAAAAATACAAATTCCGGCAATAAAGACAACAAGAATCCATCTTTTTTCTATTTTTGCCAATTCTTAATCTTAAGCAAATCAGCCATGAACACTTATAAACACGAAGTAAAATACTACGAATGCGACCGCATGGGCATAACCCATCACTCCAACTATGTCCGCTTCATGGAAGAGGCTCGTGTCGACTGGCTCGACCAATTGGGCTTCGGCTTTGAGAAAATCGAAGCGGAGAATGTCTTCTCCCCTGTCGTTTCCATTTCTTGCGAATACAAAATCCCCACCACCTTCAAGGATATCATCGATATTGATGTAAAAATCAGCAAGATGAGTGAGATGAAGTTCGAGTTCGACTATACAATGCGTGTTGAAGGCAAGTTGGTTTGCCAAGGCCACAGTGCCCACTGCTTCATCGAAAACGGTCGGCCCGTAGCCATTTTCAAACGCCTTCCCAAGTTTTACGAAACACTGAAAAAATATCTTTCAGAATAAGCTTTTCCCAAGCATATTTGAAATCATCCCCCTATCGCACATGCCTCATACAGAATGTCATGCAGTTTGGTTCGGATGTTCATGCGCATAAGCTGTCTGGCTTCGGCATTGGGGCACACCCTGTTTGACAAGAAGACAAACAGTAAATTGTTTTCGGGGTCAGCCCAAACGAAAGTTCCTGTAAAACCGGAATGGCCATAGCCTTTCATCGACCCCAACTTGGAAGCCGTGCTCGGCCCTTTCTTATTGATGGGCAACTTGTCGAAGCCGATACCACGGCGATTGTCGTTGGAAATCGCAAAATGCGCCTTCGTGAAATAACGCACCGTTTCGGGTTTCAGGTACTGTACCCCCTGATAGGTGCCTTCGTCAAGAAACATCTGCATGATGGCCGCCAAGTCACGGGCATTGGAAAACAGCCCCGCATGGCCGGCTACGCCTCCAAACATGGCAGCGGCTTGGTCGTGCACATCGCCCCAAACCAGCTGCATACGGAAGATAGTGTCGTTTTCCGTAGGAGCAATCTGTTCGCGGGTGAAATGGTTCAAAGGCTGGTAGCAGACATGTGACAGATTCATCGGGTGATAGAACTTCTCGTTCAGATAGTCCTCTATGTTCTGGTTCGTCAGCTGCTTCACAATCTTGGGAATGTAGTAGAAGCCCATGTCGCTGTACAGGTATTTCTTTTTTCCCAACTTGGTTTTTGAAACCGAATCGAAGATACGATCAGGGTAATCGTTGACGAGATAAAGATTTTCGGCCACCCTAATCTTATGGTTTTCATCCATTTCCTCGCTGTAAAACTCAGGCATTGGTCCTTCTTGGTCCACCGTCACCTTGTAGAACGGCACCCAAGCCTTCAGTCCTGCCTGGTGCGTCAGGATGTCGATGAGCTTCAGTTTGCCATGATCCTTGTTTTTCAGATAAGGGAAAAAATCAGACAAGGTCTTGTTGAGGTCAATCATGCCTTCATCGTACAACTTCATGATGGCCATTGTTGAAGCGAAGATTTTGGTGCAAGAAGCGATGTCGTACAGGTCGTTGGGCTGCACCTTGTGGCCGCCACCGTAGGTGAAAGTGCCGAAGCAGGTGTCGTACACCACCTTGCCGTCTTTCATCGCCACGATTTGGCACCCCGGATAAGCATAGTCACTGATACCTGCCAAAGCCACCGAATCAAGACGGAGGGCATATTTCTGATCCAACTTAGAAACGGATGGCTTCACAACAGGCGTATTATCAATGGGTTGTCCAACCTGAGGCAATGTATCCTCAGGCACTTTCTCCGATGGCAGGACGCGATTTTTCTTGATGGGCTTGCCTACAACAATACCGTCACCACATTTGAACTTCGACACCGATACAGGCAAGGTGCCATGTGCGTCCAGTTCGCCCGAAAGCAGCTTCACCACAGCGTTCACGGCAGGCACTTCATCCTGATAGGCCACCACCAAGCCCTTCACGCTGTTGTTGATACGGAACATATCCAAGGCATAGGGACAGGCAAACAAGTTGAGAATCACATCGTTTTGTGCCACAAGCCGGTTGAAAAAGTTCACCGTAGCTTCGTTGATACCATAGTTCTTATTGGCAAACATATTGGTTTTCTCAATGCTGACCACCACCAAGTCGTAAGCCTCCAACTTCCTGAGCCAATCCGCCGATTTGTCAGCAATTTCTTCCTTTTTCACTACAAACGAAGTGGTGCTGTAGCCGTGTTCCACAAGTCCGTTGTTCACATCATTTTTCGTATTGCCGATGGTCACCACAGCAATTTTCTTGTTGTTGGCCAACGGAATCACCTGATTGTCGTTACGCAGCATGGTAACGGCCTCGTCATACAGCTTTTGGCGCAACTCCGTGTACGACTTCTTCTTTAGGTCGGCCATCAGGTTGACAGTAGAAACTGGTTGATAATGGTTGAGTCCGGAGCGGTACTTGTAGCGCAGTATTTTCTTGCAACTCTCTTCCAACATTGCCGCCGCCTTGGAATCGCGTTCAGCAGCCGCCTTGATGGTCTTGATGGCAAAAGGCACATCGTTGGGTAGAATCAACACATCGTTTCCGGCCATAAACGCTACATAAGGCACGCTGTCGTTCCGTACTTTCTCCGACACGCCCTTCATGTCGAGACCATCGGTGAAAATCAGCCCCTTGAACCCCATCTCATTTTTCAACAAGTCGGTGACCACTCCGTGCGACAGTGAGGAGGAAGTGTTTTTCACCTTCTCAATGGCAGGAAAATAGAGATGGCCCACCATAGCGCCGTTCACGCCGTGCTCAATCATATAGCGGAAAGGCGCCAACTCGATGTCGCGCACCTCATCCATCGTGCGGACCACCGTAGGCAGGGCTAGATGTGAGTCGGTAGAAGTGTTGCCATGTCCGGGGAAGTGCTTCATCGAGGTAATCAAGCCCTTGCTTTGCATACCGAGTGCGTAGGCTGTGGCTTTCTCTCCCACATTTTGAGGATCCTCGCCAAAACTGCGCATTCCGATGACGGGATTGGCCGCATTGGAGTTGACATCGGCCACGGGCGCAAAGTTGACATGAATGCCCATGCGTTGGCATTGCTCGGCCACCTGTTGGCCCATCTGATAAATCAACTCATCGTCGCCGATAGCCCCCAAAGTCATCTGATACGGATAAGCTAAAGTATTGTTGACACGCATGGCCAACCCCCATTCTGCATCAATGGAGACCATCAGCGGAGTTTTTGCCATGGCCTGCCACTCGTTGGTCTTCTTGACCTGAGCTTCGGCATCGGCACGGAAGAAACACACACCACCGATGTTGTACCTTCGGATGTATTTCTCCACATCCGCATAAAACGGTTTGTTGGGCTGATTGGCACGCATACATATCAACTGCCCCACGCGCTCTTCGAGAGTGAGACTGTTGTACACCGAATCCACCCAGCGCGTCTCCATATCCTGAGCGTGAAGCTGGCCTACCAAAATAACCAGCACAAAAAATCCTAATAAATACTTTTTAATACTCATATAACTAAATTATTTTCAATATGATATATTATTTATTTTAAACCAATACTTTAAATCCTGCCAATCGTATGGTTTACACACGATAGTCTTGTTTTCGTCCAAAACAAACACCGTGGGAGTGGAAGTGATATGGTAATCCAAAAAGGCTTTACTCTCCCATCGCAAATCGTCATAAAAATGGTACCCGGGCAAACGCATTTTTTTTACTGACTTTTTCACATCACCCACACTATCAGCCAACGAGAATGTAACCAATTCAAAATCAGACTCCAAGTCAAGATTTTTGCGGATTTGAACCAAAAAATCATGACAATACTCGCAGTCGGTCGACCAAAAGACGACAATGAAATGCCGTGCTTGGGAACCATACAGCTGATAAGGCTTACCTTCGATGGTAACACCCTTGAAATCGGGAGCTTCCGCTCCTACTTTCAGCTTCTGATAAGGTTCCGTGATGGAATCCAAACGCAAACCTTCTTCCATAGTAATTTCACCTTCAGCAAGTTGAGGATAGTTCAGGAGATAATCGGTTACGGCATCCCTACCCAAGGAGGCATAACCGTTCAAGGCAAATTCGAGCACATATTCGTACATTCGCATGTTAACCTTCGCCCTGTCGAGGAGCAAGGCCAAACCTGCAACTGACAAGCTGTCGAAGCGTTTCTCGTCACCATCAGTGAACGAAAAGAAAAAGGAGACCATCTTATCCGACAATGTTTTTGAGGAAATCAAGGATGTGTCGTTGAAATCCACATCATCCCAATAGCCCGACATCACATCGGTTTGCGCCTTCACCATGGATGGACAAAGCGACAAAACAAAAAATGGAATGATGAGAATTATCTTTTTCATATTCTATGCTTTATGATACTTAATCAAAAGTTAAACTTTAATTGAATAGCCTTGTTAAAAGTCATGCGATGCAAGGGTGTGGTGCCATAGTCGGCAATGGCTTGTTTGTGTTCCGGTGTCGGGTAGCCTTTGTTCTTTTTCCAATTGTAAACGGGATATTGTTCGCCATATTGTTCCATCAAATCATCCCTGGTGGTCTTTGCCAAAATGGAAGCCGCAGCAATGGATTGATACTTAGCATCGCCGCCTACAATACAAACATGCTTCACCTCATTGTACGGTTTGAAGCGATTGCCGTCAATCAACAACAATTCGGGGCGCATCGTCAGTTGGTCCAAAGCTCTGTGCATGGCTAAGAATGAGGCATTTAGGATATTGATTTGGTCAATTTCCGGTGCACTGACAATGCCAATACCATAACATAAAGCCGTTTTCATGACCAAGTCACGCAACTGCATTCGTTTCTTCTCAGAAAGCTGCTTGGAATCATTGAGCTCCGGACAATCCGTGTCTTTTTTCAGTATCACTGCAGCAGCCACAACGGGACCTGCCAAACAGCCTCGTCCAGCCTCATCGCAACCTGCCTCGAGCAAATCAGAAAAATGTGTCAACAAACCCATGATTTACAACAGTTTAAAGTAATAATGGTTGGCAAGGACAAGGATGATTAAAAGCGTGAGAAACAGATTTGCCCAACTCGTTTTGCCCATATAGGAAAATATATAGGACATCGTGATAGACAAAACGGTGAAAATCAAGCCGTTCAACAGTACATTATTTCCAATGAACAAAGCTAAAATGGCGAAAATAGCCAAGAATAGTGTCATCGACATCTTGGTACGCACAGCCACCGTTTTTTCAAAATTTGCGTTGTTGCTGCCAAAAAACATAAGCACCGATGGCACAATCAATAAAGATAACAAGATGGCATTCAATATATTGAACCCTTCTGTTGAAAGATGCAGCGCAGTGAAATAGTCCCTATAACCGAGCAACAAGGCGTTGAAGTCGCCAAAAAGGAAGACACAAACAAAATACACAAAGTAGATGAAGAGGAAGCTGGATATTGGTATCAGTTGCAGGCGTAAGGAGCCTTTTTTAGCGACGGGAAGCACAATGATTATCCACAAAATCAGCAAGATAGCAGGGAAATAACAAAACGATGCCAATGCGACAAGTACACCTGCCTTCAACAGATTAACTTCTGGATTAGGCAACATATATGTATCAAATAAATTACTGATTGTCAATAGGATGAACAGCTGTGAAAGAGCAAAGGGATAAAATCTGGTCTGTGCCACAGTGAGGCTCATTAGCAGGACAAAAACAAAGGCGCCCATAGTGCTAACCTTGCCCACAATCTGGTTCTTCACCATGATGGCGTTGAAAAGCAAGGTTTCAATAAGTAAGAGCACAAAAGCCAATGTATATTGTGCGATAGGTGAAAAACTGAGCAGTTTGTCTATGAAGTTGAAGAGTGGAGTGACAGGCTCGGCCAAGCCCTCCGTCGCCTTTCCGGACACAAAAGCAGGAATCCATAGGGCAATCGCCATCAAGGCAATCACCACATACTGAATGGCATAGCTCTGTCTGAAAAACTTTATCATTGCATTTTCATCAAATCAAGCCCGATGTCGTGGCGATAGTTGACGCCTTCAAAACGAATCTTTTCCACCTCGCGGTAGGCAATGGTCCTCGCTTCTTCGATACTGCTGCCGCAAGCCGTTACCGCGATGACACGGCCGCCAACGGTGACTACATCCTTATCGGCATCGAACGCCGTGCCGGCATGGAAGGCTACAATGTCCTTTAAGTTGTCCAAGCCGCTCATTTTCTTGCCTTTCTGATAGGCTTCGGGATAGCCGCCCGATACCATCATCACCGTGACAGCAGTTTTGTCGCTCTTGGCATAATGCACCTCGTTCAACCTTCCTTCAGCGCAAGCATCCAATAGGTCGGCAAAGTCGCCTTCAATGCGTGTCAACACGGCCTCGGTCTCGGGGTCGCCCATGCGAACATTGTACTCAATGACATAGGGATTGCCGCCATCATTCATCAAACCCAAGAAAATGAAGCCTTTATAGTCGATATTCTCTGCCTTCAACCCCTTCAAGGTGGGCTTCACGATGCGTTCCTCTACTTTGTTCAAAAAGTCAGGCGTACAGAAAGGAACGGGTGAAACGGCTCCCATACCGCCCGTGTTCAAGCCCTGATCGCCATCGCCAATGCGCTTGTAATCTTTGGCTTCGGGCAACAGCACATAATGCTCGCCGTCTGTCAGTACGAACACTGACACCTCAATCCCTTTCAGGAACTCCTCGATGACCACGGTAGCCGAAGCCGCACCGAATTTACCTTCAAGCATTTTACCCAACTCGTCTTTAGCCTCTTGCAAATCGTTGAGAATCAATACGCCCTTGCCTGCCGCTAAACCATCGGCCTTCAGCACATAAGGAGCGGTGAGTGTTTCAAGAAACCCATATCCAGCCTCCAAGTTGTCCTTGTCCACCTTGAAGCATTTTGCCGTCGGAACCCCATACTTTTCCATGAAGTCTTTGGCGAAGGCCTTGCTGCCTTCGAGTTGGGCGCCACGCCCATCGGGACCGATGATTTTCACTCCGCGCAAGGCCTCATCGGACTTGAAGAAATCGACGATACCGTCCACCAAAGGCTGTTCCGGCCCGACCACGACAAGGTTAATTTCTTGCTTTAAGCAAAAGTCTTTTATTGCCTCAAAATCAGAAATTTTCAAACTTACATTTGTGCCTTTCTGTGCCGTGCCTGCGTTGCCCGGAGCGACATATACATGCGCGCCCTCACTTTGGGCCAATTTCCATGCCAAGGCATGTTCACGACCACCCGAGCCAAGCACCAAGATATTGCGTCTTACAGCAGTGATGTGCTGCCCTTGAACAGTTTTCCAATCCACCGCTTCTTTGCGGTTATCGGCCGGATACATTATTATTTTTGCCATATTCTATTCCTTTATTGCTTTCATTAGACAGTTCCATATATCATCGGCGGCCTTGTCCCACGAGAAGTCCTTAGCGCGTTCGTGGCCTTTCTTTATCAAGGCTTTGCGGACATTCTCGTCGAGCATCTCCGTCATGCCTTCGGCGATGGAGGCCTCGCTGAACGGATCAACGAGCAAGGCCGCGTCATCAGCCACCTCGGGCATGGAGGTAACATTAGAGGTGATGACTGGTGTATCACACCTGAAAGCCTCCAAAATTGGAATGCCAAAGCCTTCAAAATAAGACACATACACCGATGCCAAGGCCGCCGCAGTCACCTTGTGAAGGTCTTCGGCACTCAGACGGCCGGCAAAAACCACCTCGTCCTTGAAGCGCATATCGTTGTATGCTTGCTCAATCGGTTCCGACCACCAACGCTTCTCCCCTACAATCAGCAACTTGACATTAGAAGGCGTTTGGTTCTTGAACAAGTCGAAGGCCGTAAACAGGCGTGCCAAGTTCTTGCGCGGATGTAGCGAACCTACAAACATGAAATATGGCTCTCCGCCCGTGTATTTCGTCCTCACTTGCTCCTTCTCCTCGTCGGGAATCGGCACAAAAGCCTCATTCACACCGTTATAAGCCACATCTATCTTCTCCGGATCAATGTGATAGCACTTTACAATATCCTGTTTCGAGAACTCCGACACCGTTACGATACGCATGGCCTTACGGGCAAATCTCGGAAAGTACTTCTTGTAATGCCAAAGATGGATTTTCGGCATATCTTTCGGGAAATGCTCGAAGTTAAGGTCATGGAATTGAGACACTTGTGACACATGGGAATGAAGGCTTAGATAGCCGTCAGGCGAAAAGAAAAGGTTTGGCTGTATCTTCTTGAGCACTTTCTTCACCGAAAACTCAAAGAACCAGATGAAGAGGAAAGGATGACGCGCTTGCGGGAACAACACGATGGGTTTCACATTGTCGCCAAACACAAACATGGGGTCGGGCTCGCGGTCGAAGAGGAAATAAAACTCCACTTCGGGATGGTCCTTCACCATACGGCGCAAGGTCTCGTAGGCCACCCAGCCGATGCCTTCCAGCTTGTCTTTCAGCAACAAGCGCGTATTTACTGCAATTTTCATGATTGGAAATCCATCAATAGCGATAGATGTCCGACTTGTATGGTCCCTCGACGGGCACTCCGATATAGTCGGCCTGCTTCTGCGTAAGCTTGGTGAGCTTCACGCCGATTTTCTCCAAGTGAAGACGGGCCACTTCCTCGTCCAAATACTTGGGCAGGCAATACACACCTACCTTATATTGATCGCGCTTCTCCCAGAGGTCCATCTGGGCTAAGGTCTGATTGGTGAACGAGTTGCTCATCACGAAACTGGGATGACCTGTGGCGCAGCCCAAATTGACCAAACGGCCCGATGCCAGCAGGAAGATACAATGACCGTCATCGAAGACATATTTGTCGACCTGAGGTTTGATATTGATTTTTTCTTTCAGGTGCCCCGTCTGTTCGAGGCGTTCCACCTGAATTTCGTTGTCGAAGTGACCGATATTGCAAACGATAGCTTGGTCTTTCATTTGCAGCATGTGTTCCAGCGTGATGACATCGCAGTTGCCCGTGGTAGTAACAAAAATGTTGCCTTCCTTGACGGCCTCTTCCATCGTGGTCACCTCGAAGCCCTCCATAGCGGCTTGCAGGGCACAGATGGGGTCGATTTCGGTAACAAGCACACGGGCACCGTAGCTCTTCATGGAGTGTGAGCAGCCTTTGCCCACTTCGCCATAGCCGCACACGACGACAACCTTACCGGCAATCATCACATCGGTAGCGCGTTTGATGCCGTCGGCCAACGACTCACGGCAACCGTAGAGGTTGTCGAACTTCGACTTGGTCACCGAGTCGTTCACATTGATGGCGGGCACCAGCAACTCGCCACGCTCGTGCATTTGGTAGAGACGGTGTACGCCTGTGGTGGTCTCTTCAGAGACGCCCTTCCAGCCAGCGACGACCGTATGCCAGAATGTGGGGTTCTCCTTATATGTCGCTTTGATGACACTCATCAGTGCGGTTTCTTCAGCACTGCCCGTGGGGGCATCAAGGAGTTTCGGGTCGTTCTCACAGGCATAGCCCTTGTGAATCAGCAAGGTGGCATCGCCACCATCGTCAACGATGAGGTCAGGTCCCGTGCCGTCGGGGAAGGTGATGGCGCGTTTGGTGCACCACCAATAATCCTCCAAGGTCTCGCCTTTCCATGCGAAGACGGAGGTGCCCGTTTCGGCGATGGCAGCAGCGGCGTGGTCTTGCGTGGAATAGATGTTGCAACTGCACCAGCGCACCGTGGCACCCAGCTCGACCAAGGTCTCAATGAGGCAGGCCGTTTGGATGGTCATGTGCAGCGAGCCCATGATCTTCGCGCCTTTCAGCGGCTTTGTGTCACCATATTTCTTGCGCAGCGACATCAGGCCGGGCATTTCGTGTTCTGATACTTCGATTTCCTTGTTTCCCCAAGCAGCCAAGTTCATGTCGGCCACCAGATAGGGCAATTTGTTATCTAATAGTCTGTTATCCATTGATTTAGATGTTTTGTTTTCGTTATTTTATGAGAGGGCAAAGATACAATTTTTTTCCGATATTTTTGCAAGGAGTTTCCTCTTTTTCGTCTTACGCAGGTTCAAATAGCAAGTGCAAAAATAGAGAAAGTTTAGCTGCATAGTTCAAAGAACCTGTTTTTTGGTGTGTCGAACATCAGTTTTTCCCTTGGTCTCCTGTTGATTTTGTACTGTACTTGCTTGAGGG
>JBHACT010000071.1:0-62716 GCA_041854745.1 Candidatus Limimorpha sp.
AGGCGCCCCCCTTCAAAGGGGGTGCCCGAAGGGCGGGGGATTCGAAGGCCCAAACTGGTATAATTTTGATTATTAACGCATTAATTCAATAACAATGAAAAAACTTATCGTTTCCGTTGTCATGCTATTTATGGCAACGAGTATGTTTGCTCAAGAGCAAGGGAGTCAAGTGCGTGTCCCCAGTGGCTATCAAGGTTTCCTTGAATACGGTAACAGTTGGCATGTGTTTGACAAGGAAATGCCCAACACCATCAACCTCTCTACTACCCACGGTTTTTATTTAAATGGTCACTTGTTCATTGGCATAGGAATAGGTATCGATGCTTGCAACGAAATTGGCCTGTTTCCGGTTTATGCCAATATGCGCTATGTGATGATGAACAAAACCGTTGTCAGCCCGATTTTGAGTTTTCGTTTGGGTTCCTATATTTCTGAAAATGTAGGTCCTTATGGAGACTTGGCATTGGGCGTGCGCTTTGCCTCCAAACGCGATTTTGCCGTCAGTTTGTTGATTGCTGCAACCTATTACGACAAATTGACTTACAATGTTTGGGAAAATTTTCAAGACCAAGAGGGTTTTTGGCACAACCAGCGTATTGGAAAGACCGTCAATCCTTCAAGCGTTTCTTTGCGTATTGGAATTGAGTGGTAATTCTTTCATAAACAAAACTTTAATATTAGGATCATAAATCTTTAAATCTAAACAATATGAAAATCTGTGTTATCGGTACCGGAACCATGGCCAAAGGCATTGTGAAGGCTTTCGCCGCCAAGATGCCCGTGGTCATGAAGAGCCGCACCCAAGCCAGCCTCGACAAGGCTATGGCTTCCATCTCGAAAGGTTATGCGAAGCTCGTCGAGAAGGGCAAGTTTGCCCAAGATGCTATGGATGCCATCATGGCAAACATCAGCACCACAACGGATTATGCTACCTTTGCTGACGCCGACCTCGTTATCGAAGCCGCCGTCGAAGAGATGCAACTGAAGAAAGAGGTCTTCGTGGAACTTGACAAGATTTGCAAGCCTGAGACCATCTTTGCCACCAACTCGTCCTCGCTGTCGATTACTGAAATCGCAGCTTGCACGAACCGTCCCGCCCAGTTTATCGGCTGCCACTTCTTCAACCCCGCCGACCGCATGGATCTTGTTGAAGTTATTAAAGGCCAGCTGACCTCTGAGGCTACAGCCAAGTGCATCGTTGACCTCACCACCGAAATCGGCAAGACACCTGTGCCCGTCAACGAAGCTCCCGGTTTCGTTGTCAATCGCATTCTCATCCCGATGATCAACGAGGCGGTCGGCATCCTCGCCGACGGCATTGCCAGCGCTGAGGACATCGACAGGTGCATGATGCTCGGCGCCAACCATCCGATGGGGCCTTTAGCTTTGGCCGACCTTATCGGAAATGATGTCAACCTCGCCATCATGGAAGTGTTGTACAACGAGTTCGGCGACCCGAAGTACCGTCCTCATCCTTTGTTGAGGAAGATGGTGCGTGCCGGTCTGCTCGGGCGTAAAACCGGAGAAGGATTCTATAAGTATTAATTCTGACCTTTGGCTTGCCTTCATAAACCAGAGTGAATCTGTTGGAGGCAAGCCAAGGCCAATAAAACCAATTAAAAAAGAAATGGATTTTAGTTATTCAAAGACAGAACAACTTTTCCTGCAGATGATTCGCTCGTTTGCAGAGAATGAAGTAAAGCCTTTGGCTGCCGAAGTCGATGAGCAGGAACGCTATCCTATCGAGACCGTCGAAAAGATGGGCAAACTCGGTTTGATGGGTATCCCTGTTCCGAAGCAATATGGCGGTGCGGGCGGAACGGTCCAGATGTACATCATGGCCGTCGAAGAACTCTCAAGAGTGTGTGCCACTACCGGTGTCGTACTCTCGGCCCACACATCTTTGTGCATGGCTCCCATTATGGAAAACGGCACAGAGGAACAAAAAATGAAGTATCTGCCCAAACTCGCATCAGGCGAATGGATTGGTGCTTTCGGTCTGACCGAACCCAATGCTGGAACGGATGCCGCCATGCAACAGACAATGGCTGTGGATACCGGCGACAAGTGGATTTTGAACGGCACGAAAATCTTCATCACCAATGCCTCTTACGCCGATGTGTTCATCGTAATGGCCATGACCGACAAGTCGAAAGGCACGAAAGGCATTTCCGCATTCATTGTGGAAAAAGGCATGCCCGGATTTAGTATCGGCAAGAAAGAATTGAAGATGGGTATCCGCGGAAGCGCGACTTGTGAGTTGGTTTTCGAAAACTGCGAAGTGCCGAAGGAAAACTTGCTGGGCGCATTGGGCAAAGGCTTCTCCATCGCCATGAAGACTTTGGACGGAGGCCGTATCGGAATCGCATCGCAAGCCCTTGGCATTGCTCAGGGAGCCATGGACGAAACCGTCAAATACACCAAAGAGCGTAAACAATTCGGAAAAGCCATCGCTCAATTCCAAAACACCCAGTTCCAAATGGCCGACCTCAAAACAAAGGTTGAGGCAGCCCGCCTGTTGGTGCGCAGTGCCGCATGGAAAAAGGATATGGGCATTCCATACTCAGCTGATGCCGCTATGGCCAAACTGTTTGCCGCTGAAACGGCTATGGAAGTGACTACCAAAGCCGTCCAATTCCACGGTGGCTACGGTTACACCCGTGAATATCCCGTTGAGCGCATGATGCGCGACGCCAAGATTACAGAGATTTACGAAGGTACATCGGAAGTCCAGCGTATGGTCATTGCCGGTCATTTGTTCAAATAATAGGAGGGAAGCAATATGAATATTATCGTTTGTATCAAGCAAGTTCCGGATACCACCGAAATCAAGATCGATCCGGTAAAAGGTACGCTGATTCGTGAAGGCGTTCCGAGCATTATGAACCCCGACGACAAGGGCGGCCTCGAACTCGCCTTGCGTTTGAAAGACCAGTTAGATGCCAAGGTTACCGTCGTCTCGATGGGACCTCCCCAAGCTGATGTCATCATGCGCGAAGCCTTCGCCATGGGTGCTGACCGCGCCATACTGCTCTCTGACCGTAAGTTTGCAGGCTCCGACACGCTGGCTACTTCGTATGCCCTGTCGGGACTCTGCCGTACTTTGGACTTTGATCTCATCATCGCCGGCCGTCAGGCCATCGACGGCGACACTGCACAAGTGGGTCCCGAAATGGCCGAGCATCTCAACCTGCCTCAGGTCTCGTATGTATGCGATGCCAAGAAACTCGACAACGGCAACCTGCTGGTCCACAAAGAGAACGAAGACAGCGTCCAAGTCCTCGAAGTGGAAGGCAAATGCCTGCTGACCGTCCTCGCCTCCGCCTTTGAAGCCCGTTACATGACCGTCAGCGGCATCGTTGAGGCTTACAACAGAGAAGTGGAGGTTTGGGGTGCCGACAAGATCAACTACGACGAGAGCCGCCTCGGTCTGAACGGCTCGCCCACCAAGGTGTTCCAGTCGTTCCCGAAAGCCATGAAGGCTCCGGGGCAACTCCACGAGGTGAGCGATGAAGAAGCCGTCGAGCTGATCGTCAATAAACTGAAAGAAAAACACATCATCTAAAAGTTAAAGTCATGGAATTGAAAGATTATAAGAATGTATTCGTTTTTGCAGAACAACGCGAAGGAGTCATCCAATCCGTTGCCTACGAACTTTTAGGTAAAGCCTGCGACCTTGCCCAAACCCTCGGTGAAAAGGTCGTCGCTGTGCTGTTGGGTTATGATGTCAAGGACCAAGCCCAAAAGTTGATTGAATATGGTGCCGATGAAGTCATTGTCGCCGATGTGCCCGAGCTGAAGGATTACCTCAGCGAACAATACACTCAGGTTGTCGACCAGATTGTCAAAGAGCGCCTTCCCAACATCGTGCTTTATGGTGCCACCACCATCGGTCGCGACATGGCTCCTCGTATCGCTTCACGCCTACATACCGGTCTGACGGCCGATTGCACCAAGCTCGAAGTCGTTAGCGATGAGAAGAGCAACGGCGAATTGCAGTTCCGCATGACCCGTCCGGCTTTCGGCGGCAACCTGATGGCCACCATCATTTGCCCCAACACCCGTCCGCAGATGTCAACCGTGCGTCCTGGCGTGATGCAGAAGCGTGTTCGCGAGGAAGGTCGTCAAGGCATTATCACCAACTTCGTTCCGAAGTTTGACACGAGCAAGTTCAAGGTAAAACTTGTTCAGACCATCAAGGAAGACAAGGCTATAGTCGACATCGCCGATGCCAAAATCTTGGTCTCCGGCGGTCGTGGTGTCCACAACAAGGAAGGTTTCGACAAGCTACAGGCTGTGGCCGATGTGCTTGGCGGACAGGTATCATCGAGCCGTGCCATGGTTGACAACGGCGTGATGCCTCACGAGCGTCAGGTTGGCCAGACGGGTAAGACCGTCCGCCCCAGCCTCTACATGGCTTGCGGTATCAGCGGCGCCATCCAACACCTTGCCGGCATGGAAGAGTCCGACTTTATCATCGCCATCAACAAGGACAAGTTTGCGCCCATCTTCAGCGTGGCCGACCTTGGCATCGTTGGCGATCTGCACAAGATTGTCCCAATGCTGACCGAAAGGTTAAAGAAGGAAATCGAGAAATGATTCGATTTTATGCCTTGGGTAGAGACACAAAATTTGTGTCTCTACCCAATGGCATAAAAAAAAATAATATTAATGGATAATAATTACTTAATCTATTGAAAATGAAAAAAATACTATTTACACTTTTGCTTGTGGCAATATCCACAGCAATGATTGGCAACAGTTTCGTTATGATTCCCTATTCGGGCCGCACCGAATTGGAAAAACTTTTCTCAACGCCCGATCTGATAGTCCATCACTACACAGATTCGGAAGTCTTTGCCACCATCAAGCAGTTTGACGACCAGAGTATGGTCATGATTGATGAGGAGGCTTTTTCACAAAATGATCATTATACTTTGGTGTATTGCCCAAATGAGGAGCAAAGTGAGTACCTTTCAAAATACAAGCCAAACGCCTTGCTTCAATCAAAGAATTATGTTCTCATCAAAGGACCAGCCATGCCTTTTAAGAATGACGGCACTGTGGTCATCTTCAACAAAGCGGCGCGTTTGCCAAAACTGACCCGCGATTTCCCGGTAGTGACAGAAGAAAATCCTGTCATTCGCGAGATGATGAATCAGGTAAATATGGATTCACTTGAAGCTACCGTGCAGTTCATGCAGGATTACGGTAATCGGAAGTGGGATTCGGACAATGCCTTTGCCTGTTCCGATTGGATTGCGGGCAGAATGGAGGCTATGGGCTTGGAAGTGGAACAACAGGCTTTTTATGCCAACACTTGGATGGGAAGCGGGAATGCAGCACCGAATGTCATTGGTATTCAACGCGGCACCAAATATCCTGACACTTATGTGGTTTGTGGCAGCCATTTCGACTCATTCTCGTATTATGGCAACTGCCCCGGTGCCGACGACAATGCCTCGGGTGTGGCCAGTGTGCTCGAAAGTGCGCGAATCCTCACAAAGTACGAGTTTGAATACAGCATCATCTACTGCGCTTTCGGCTGTGAAGAAATGGGCCTTATAGGCAGCGGAGTTTATGCTTCGCGTTGCGCCGAGGAAGACATGGACATCATCGGCTATTTCAACAACGACATGAACGGTTATCTTTATGGCGATCAAATCCATATCGACTGTATCTATCCCAACTCGGTAGAGCCGATTGGCACCTATTACATGAATGTAGGCAACATCTATTACCCCGAAACACCCATCTGTCATGTCAACTTCACCCAAGGCGACAGCGACCACACCTCGTTCAACGATAACGGCTATATGGGCATCTATCCGTTTGAGGACTACCAGAACTACAGCCCTTATATTCATACCCCCAACGACTTGATCGGAAACAGTGTCAACAGCTTTGCGATGACACAGCGCTACTGCCAGATGAATATCGGATGTCTTACCGAGATAGCGAACCCTGTTGACATGCCACATTTTTCCTGCAATCCCGTAACAAACTTCATCATCTTTGAACCCACGGGAGAGAATCTGTCTTCGGTTTTATTGTCTTGGGGAGCCCCAGAGGAAGGTTCCACAGGCGATCTCATCCGTTTTGACATCTACCGCGACGGTGTTGCCCATGCCACAGTTGACAATGACATATATGAGTTTATCGATACCATTTCGGTCGGTGCCCAAGCTGAGTATTTTATCATGGCTGCGTATAGTGATGGTTGCGAGGCTGCCTCAGACACGCTTATTGGAGTAGGTATCACAGCTTTGGACGAGTCGATGGATCACAAGATTTCCATTTATCCGAATCCTGTCGAGAATCTGTTGACTATTGAGGCTTCAGACTTGCAGCATGTCATTATCTATAACCAGATGGGGCAATTGGTCGGTATCCTTGAAACGGAAGGAGCCAATCATCCGATTACCGTTTCAATGAAGGCATATCCCGCCGGAGTGTACACGCTTCAGTTGACAACGGAAAACGGTATTTATCACAGGAAAATATTGTTGGAATAATCCTTCCTTGGAATATGGAATGATTGATGTAGAGACAGTGCATGCACCGTCTCTACTTTTTATTTCCCGATGCAAAACCTTGAAAAAATGCTTCCAAGGATTTCATCGGTTGTAATCTCTCCAGTAATACTGCCAAGATAATACAATGCTTCACGCAAGTCCTGTGAAACCAAGTCAGTAGGAATGTTCATTTCAAGTTTTTCTTTAACTCTAATTAGGGCTTCGTTAACATGGGTCAAAGCCTCGTAGTGCCGCACATTTGTGACCAAAGTGGCATTAGGAGAGGCGAGAGGCTGACTGTGTTTAAGGGCATTGTACAGGTCGCTTAAGCCAAACTTGTGCTTGGCTGAGAGGCAGATAACCATGATGTCTTCATTGTCAAGTTCCAATCTGAGCTCACCCAGTAGAGCTTCGCCTTGATCGGATAACATATCGACCTTATTGATACAAACAATGAGTTGCTGATGTTGCAAATCCACCTTAGACACGATCTCTTGAGCCGAAGAAAGCATTGATTCATAACCGGTTGTAGCGTCCAACATCCCGATAATGACATTTGCCTCACTCATCTTCTTATACGAGCGCTCGATACCGATTTTCTCAACGGTCTCATCCGTGGCACGCAGCCCGGCCGTGTCGATGAAACGGTATTGGATACCCTTGATGTTTAAAGTTTCTTCAATCGTGTCGCGCGTAGTGCCGGCAATGTCGCTTACAATGGCGCGATCTTCTCCCAAAAGAGCGTTCAACAGGGTGCTTTTGCCCGTATTGGTCTGACCCACGATAGCCACGGGGATACCATTCTTTATGGCATTGCCAAGACGGAATGAATCCTTGAGATTGTTATTTTTATCAAGTATATCTTCAAGTAATGCTTTAAGTTTGCTGCGGTCCGCAAATTCCACGTCTTCTTCGCTAAAATCCAGCTCAAGTTCCATCAATGATGTTATTTCCAATAATTTGGAGCGTAGCACTTGAAGTTCTTTTGAGAAACCGCCTTTCAATTGGTTGATAGCCAAGCGATGGGCAGCCTCGCTTTCTGAACTGATGAGGTCGGCGATGGCTTCGGCTTGGGCAAGGTCGAACTTACGGTTGACGAAGGCACGGCGCGTGAACTCGCCGGCTTCGGCCATGCGACAGCCTTGGGCAACAAGAATCTGGAGCAGTTTCTGTTGGACATAAACTGAGCCGTGTAGGCTGACCTCAACTGAGTCTTCTCCAGTGAAAGAGTGGGGGGCTTTGAAGAAAGTAACCAACACCTCATCAAGCGTTTCACCTTTATATATTATATGGCCGTAATACACCTTGTGTGAAACAATGTCATCCACGGACATCGTTTTGCCGTTGTGCAGAAACAACGACACTACCGTTGCGATAGCATCACTGCCCGAAACGCGCACCACAGCGATGGCGCCCATGCCCTGAGGTGTGGCCACTGCACAAATGGTATCGGTATTTAAGATGTTGGTTTTCATATACTTAATAATGTCAGAAGGGCAAATCGTCCGCACCGTCTTCCTGAGAAGGATAGAATTCCTGTGCCGGAGCGCTGGGTGGCGGAGTTTGGTGCGTCATGGGCTGCCCGGCAGGTTGTGCAGAAGCAGCTGCCGGATTAACCGCAGCTCCGACAGAATCAAAGCGCCACACGCGGACATCAGTGTACCATTTGCCGTTAAATTCGCGCGACGAAATCTCAATCTGTGCCTTAATTGTTTGGCCGGGAGCAAATTTTTGTATCTCATCAATCTGATTCGTCCAACAAATCAAACAGACGGTACGGGGATATTGTTCTTCGGTCTCGATGATGAGTTCTTGTTTGCGCCAAGGTCCGCGAGCACTGGTTCCTTCAGTCAGAGTACCAAGCCTGACCACTTTTCCTGTAATTTCCATAGTATGTGTGTTAATGATTTAAAATTCAATTATTTGAAATGCAAAACTGCAAGGTTGAAATCCATTACAATTCGATTTGCAAAGGTAATCATCATTTCGGTATTGGCAAACAAAAATGAAGTAAAAATTTGAAACCCCTTTTGGAATATAATCCGCATTATGTTAAATAGTATATTCTATGACATCATTTAACACAGCAAAAACCAAAAAAGGTTATTCCAAGCCCCTTCTATTATGGCTGCTCAACCTTCACGAAGATGGATTTGAATTTTTCATGACTATCTTTAAATGCTTTTCAGAAAATACTCATCGCAATCACGGCACAAGCCTCCGCATCGGCGACGGCATTATGATGGTTCTTTGCCAAGTCGTAGCCCAAATACTTGGCCACTGTTTGCAGCTTATGGTTCTCTAAATCAGGCAACAGTTGTTGCGAGCCGAGATGTGTGCAATAAAACTTGAAATTGGGATATGGAATGTGGTACAGTTCATGCAAGGCTTTCAGCACGCGTTCGTCGAACGAAATGCCATGTGCCACCATGGGCAAGCCTTTCACCTTGTCACTAACCTTGTCCCAAACTTCAGGAAACAACGGCGCATGTTTGGTATCCTTATAAGCGATGCCGTGAACCTTGGTCGTCCAAAAATCATATTTGTTTGGCACCGGTTTGATGAGGCTGTAAAAACGCTCGACAATCTCATCATTTCTAACTATCACCACGCCCATACTGCACGCACTGGTAACTTGCCCGTTGGCTCCCTCAAAGTCAATCGCGGCAAAGTCGTGCAAATGATACTTCGGAATATATGAAGGCCATTCAGCATCAGGCCATTTGGCTCCTTGTATTTTATCTTGATTTACTTTCCAATACATACGGGTTGCAAAATTACGGAATTTGTGTAGCAATTCAGAAAAAAATGCTAATTTTGCCCCGAAAACTAGCTTTATACCCTACCCTACTTGAAAAACCGTTTTATTAACTAACTCAAAATCAACAAACAACAATCTATTATGGAATTAAAAGGTTCAAAAACAGAAGCCAATCTGATGGCTGCATTTGCCGGCGAATCGCAAGCCCGCAACAAGTACACCTACTATGCTTCAAAAGCCCGCAAGGAAGGCTACAACCAAATTGCTGACCTTTTTGAAGAGACAGCCCGTAACGAACAAGAACATGCCAAGATTTGGTTCAAGCTTCTGCATGGTGGCGAAGTGCCCGACACAATGACCAACCTGAAAGATGCCGCCGCCGGCGAAAACTACGAGTGGACCGACATGTATGCCGGCATGGCCAAGACTGCCCGCGAGGAAGGCTTCACCAAGATTGCCGTGCTCTTCGAACTGGTGGCCAAAATTGAAAAGGAACATGAGGAACGCTATCTCAAACTCCTGAAAAACATTGAGGAAGGCTTGGTCTTCTCTCGTGAAGGCGACATGGTGTGGCAATGCTCCAATTGCGGCCACATTGTCATCGGCAAGAAGGCTCCGAAGTTATGCCCCGTGTGCGACCACCCGCAGTCCTTCTTCCAGATCAAAGCCGAGAACTATTAATCATTTTTTAATCAAACAATCATCTAGTATGAAAAAGTATGTTTGTGACATCTGTGGTTACATCTACGACCCGGAAAAAGGCGATCCTGATGGCGGCATCGCTCCGGGCACTCCCTTTGAAGAAATTCCAGATAGCTGGTCATGCCCTATCTGCGGCATAAGCAAGGACAGTTTCTCTGTCATGGAATAATCAACGATTTGTAGAGACATGCTTAGGCATGTCTCTACTTTAATTTATTGAAACACAATGGATACCAATGCATTATTAAATATCGGCTACGGTCTTTATGTGCTGACCACCAACTATGAAAACATCGACAACGGCTGCATCGTAAACACGGTAATTCAGGCCACCAGCAGCCCCATACAAGTGTTGGTTACCGTCAATAAAAGCAATTACACCCACGACCTCATCATGGACTCCTGTGTTTTCAATGTGTGCATGTTGACCACAGAGACACCGATGCGTGTTTTCGAGCACTTCGGTTTCCAGTCGGGCCGAACGGTGAACAAGTTCGCCGACTGCGAGGCCGAACATCGTGCTGTCAACCATGTGCTTTACCTCCCGAAATATACCAACGCTTTTTTGGCTTGCCGTGTTACTAAGAGCTTTGACATCGGCTCCCACACCATATTTATTGCCGATGTGCTTGACGCCCAAGTGCTGTCCGACAAGCCCTCGCTGACTTACGACTATTATCAGAAACATATCAAGCCCGAACCTCAACTCAATACGGAGCAACCCAAGAACGGCAAACGCCGCTGGGTGTGCAAGGTATGCGGCTATGTCTATGAGGGTGATTTCCTCCCCGATGACATTGTGTGTCCGCTCTGCAAACATGGCAAGGAGGATTTTGAGGAGATTTTTATAGGTGTAGAGACGATGTGCACGCCGTCTCTGCAAAATGAAACAATATCATCATCTATGCAACAGATACAATTATCCGAAAACATCTATTATGTCGGCGTCAACGACCGCCGCAGCGACCGCTTCGAAAACCACATGGAACTGCCCAATGGCGTTTCTTACAATTCCTATCTCATTATGGATGAGAAAGTTGCACTTATCGATCCTGTGGAGGCCGACTTCTTAGAGGAATACCTCTTTAAGGTAAAGTCGGTGCTGAAAGGCCGCAAAGTTGACTACTTTATCATCAACCACGACGAACCCGATCACAGCGGCAGCATGGCCGCAGTGCTTCGAGAATGGCCTGAGGTGCAGGTGGTGGGCAACGCCAAGACCTTCGCCCCATTGGAGGCATTCTATGGCCCCTTCGAAAACAAGAAAGTCGTTACTGAGGGCGAGACTTTGAGCCTCGGCAGTCACACCCTACAATTCTTTATGGTACCTATGGTGCATTGGCCCGAGTCAATGGTAACCTATGAGCAAAGCAAGGGCATCGTATTCAGCAACGACGCCTTTGGCGGCTTCGGCACCCTCAACGGCAGCATCTTCGACGACCAAGTCAACCTTGCCTTCTATGAGGACGATATGCGCCGCTATTATGCAAACATCGTTGGCAAGGTGGCCATGCAAGCCTTGAAAGCCATTGAGAAGCTGGGCGGTTTGGCAATCAATATGATAGCTCCTTCACACGGATTGGTTTGGCGCACGAATCTGGCTTGGGTTTTGGACAAATACACGCAATGGAGCAAGCATGAATCCGAAGAAGGCGTGGTCATCGTCTATGGCTCGATGCACGGCAACACCGCCCGCATGGCCGATATTGTAGCTCGTGGTGCTGCCGAGTCGGGCATCAAGGAGGTAAAAGTATATGATGTTGCCAAAACTGAGGTGAGCTTCATCATGAGCGACATCTGGAAATACAAGGGTGTCATTATTGGAGTCTGCACCCACTATGGCAACATGTTCCCTGACATGACCCTTTTGACCCACGAAATCAACGAGTTCAAGCCGAAGAACAAGTGTTACGGTCTCTTTGGTGGTATGAGCTGGAGCGGAGGCGGTGTAAAAACGCTATCCAAATATGCTGAAGAAGGCAAGTGGAACCTCGTTGCCGATAGTGTCGAAGTGAAGGGCGCACCCATCCGCGAAGAGGATTGGGACAGGCTTTACAACCTTGGAAAGACTGTTGCCGAAGCGGTGAAGAGGTAACCCCTGCCCTATTCAAACATAAATCCAAATTCTATAAATTTAAGGCGTAGAGACGGTGCGTGCACCGTCTCTACAGAAACCAATCATTTATATTCTGCCAGAATGTCCTTGACACGGTCGGGGGTTACACGGCCATACACCTTCTCACCGACTTCGATGACAGGAGCAAGACCGCAGGCACCCACGCAGCGCAGGCAGGTCAGAGAGAATTTGCCGTCGGGAGTAACCTCACCGACACCGATACCCAACTGACGCTTCAATTCGTCCAATACTTTCTCGGCACCACGCACATAGCAGGCCGTACCCAAGCAAACGCTAATCGGGTGCTCACCTTTAGGTATCATGGTGAAGAAAGAATAGAAGGACACAATGCCATAAACTCTTGAGACTGGAATATGCAACTCTTCGGCAACCAGTTCTTGGACTTCGGCAGGCAAATAGCCGAACTCACCCTGCACTTTGTGCAACACATTGATGACTTCGCCGCCATTATTGCCATACGATTTGCAAACTTCTTTCACAAAGTTTACTTTCGATTCTGATAATTTAATAACTGCCATGTTTATTTCCTTTCTAATGATTTACTGGTTTATGAATTACTCACTGATTTCAACATGATCCGATTTGTCGAAATAGTGGGTGTGCAGCAGTTCGTGTGACTTGTGTCCACAAGGCTCACCTAAATATTCGGCATAGAGCTTCTTGATTGAAGGATTCTCATGCGACTTGCGGATAGGTTTGCCGGCATCTTCGCGATAGATGGCTTCCGCACGCTTTCTGATGATCTCACTGTTGCCGTGGTGATAGGGCTGACCGGCACCGCCAACACAACCTCCCGGACAAGCCATGACTTCGATAGCATGGAACTGTTCCTTGCCTTCACGCACGCGCTCAAGGAGTTTGCGCGCATTGGCCAGACCGTGGGCAATACCGATATGAATCGGAGTGCCGTTGAAGTCCACCCAAGCGTCGCGAATGCCTTCTAATCCACGAAGTTCGGTAAAGTCAACCTTTTCGAGGCTCTTGCCCGTGAACACTTCGTATGCTGTACGGGTAGCAGCTTCAATAACACCACCCGTGGTACCGAAGATAACGCCAGCACCCGTGGATTCACCCAGCGGATCATCGAAATCTTCTGACGGCATATCCTTGAGGTTGAGATTGAACTGCTTGATCAAGCGTGCCAACTCGCGGGTTGTGAGGACATAGTCGATATCTGGATTGTCATCCTTATAGAACTCCTTACGCTTGCTTTCGTACTTCTTGGCCAAGCAAGGCATGATGGAAACAACAACGAGGTCTTCTCTGTTGATACCCATCTTTTCTGCCCAATAGTTTTTGGCGACTGCGCCGAACATCTGCATTGGTGATTTAGCAGTTGAAGGCACATCAAGCATGTCGGGGAAGTTGTACTCAAAGAAGTTGACCCAGCCCGGACAACAGGAGGTGAGGATAGGCAGACGCACCGTTTTGTCGCCTTCCATATACCTCTTAATGCGTCCGAGAAGCTCGGTGCCTTCCTCCATAATCGTGAGGTCGGCGGCAAAGTCGGTGTCGAACACGTAGTCGAAACCAAGGCGACGAAGTGCAGCGGCCATCTGACCGGTGACAATAGTTCCCGGAGCCATGCCGAATTCTTCGCCAAGGGCAACACGGGTGGCCGGAGCTGTATTCACAATAACGGTCTTCATGGGGTTGTTGATGGCTGCCATGACATTGCGGGTGTCGTCAACTTCGCTCAGTGCACCGACGGGACACACTTGGACACACTGGCCGCACATCACACACGGAGAATCGACGAGGTCTTGCTCAAAGGCGGGCGCCACAACGGCGGTAAAGCCACGGTTGATGGCTGACAATGCGCCAACAGTCTGAATATTGTTACATGCATTTTCGCAACGGCGGCACATGACACACTTGTCGACATCGCGGACGATGGAGGGCGACAAATCCTTGCGGTAGTGTGACTGTTCGCCTTTGTAGGGGATGTCACGGATACCGAGGAATTGAGCCAACGATTGAAGTTCGCACTGTCCGCTCTTGGAGCAGGTCAAGCAGTCGGCCGGATGGTCGGAAAGGATGAGTTCGACCACGGTACGGCGGGCGTTGATGACGCGGTTGCTGTGGGTCAGCACTTCCATGCCTTCCACGCAGTCGGTGGCGCAAGCCGGGGCCAAGTTGCGGCGCGGACGACCGTTGAAATCCTTGGTCACTTCTACGACACACACGCGGCAACCACCTGGTTTGTTTTCAAATTTCATTCCTGCCAGCTCAAAATAGCAAAGGGTAGGAATATGGATACCGGCCTTGCGGGCGGCTTTCAGAATGGTAGTACCTTCCGGGACCTGAACCTTTTTGTTATCAATTGTTATGTTAATCATAGTAATTCTCCTCCTATTATTATTTGACAGAAATAGCACCAAACTTACAGCTAGAAATACAAGCGCCGCACTTGATGCACTTGGTGGTATCGATCACCAGTGAGGGCAGCTTGTGGCCGGGAGCGATGTATTCGGTCTTCGAGATGGCGTCGGCAGGGCAGTTTCTGGCGCATTTGCCGCAGCCAATGCAGATGTCCTTGTCAATCTCGTATCTCATGAGCTTCTTGCAAACGCCAGCGCGGCATTTCTTTTCGACAACATGCTCAACATACTCATCCCAGAAGTTGTCGAGGGTCGACAGCACCGGGTTAGGTGAGGTCTGACCCAGACCGCAGAGGGCGGTATCCTTAATCACAGCGGCAAGGTTGCGGAGTTCCTGAAGGTCTTCGATGGAGCCGTTGCCTTCGGTGATCTTGGTGAGGATTTCAAGCATGCGTTTGTTGCCGACACGGCAGGGCGTACATTTACCGCAGCTCTCTTCGCAGGTAAACTCAAGGTAGAACTTGGCGATGGCCACCATGCAGGAGGTCTCGTCCATGACGACCATACCGCCCGATCCCATCATTGAGCCGGCAGCGGTGAGGCTTTCATAGTCGATAGCGGTGTCAAGGTGCTTCTCTGTCAAGCAGCCGCCGGAAGGACCGCCGGTCTGCACGGCCTTAAACTGACGACCGTTTTTGATACCACCACCGATTTCATATATAATGTCGTGCAGGGTGGTTCCCATCGGAACCTCAATCAGACCTACATTGTTGATCTGACCGGCCAGAGCGAACACTTTGGTTCCCTTCGACTTCTCGGAACCGATGCTGGCAAACCAGTCGGCACCCTTGGTGATGATGATCGGGATATTGGCGAAGGTCTCCACATTGTTCACATTGGAGGGTTTCATCTTGTAACCAGCGACAGCCGGGAACGGAGGCTTAAAGGTGGGTTCACCACGCTGGCCTTCCATTGAGTGAATCAAAGCAGTCTCTTCACCGCAGACGAAAGCACCGGCACCATAGCGGAGCTCGATGTCGAAATCGAAGCCCGAACCAAGTATGTCCTTACCGAGCAGGCCATATTCACGGGCTTGTGCGATGGCGACTTGCAAACGGTGAATAGCCAGCGGGTACTCAGCACGGATGTAAACCAAGCCGTTAGTGGCACCGATGGCATAGCCGCAGATGGCCATAGCCTCGATAACGCTGTGCGGGTCACCTTCCATGATGGAACGGTCCATGAACGCACCGGGGTCGCCTTCGTCAGCATTGCAAATGACATACATTTCGTCGCATTTGTTTTTGGCGCAGAGGCCCCATTTCACGCCGGTGGGGAAACCGGCACCGCCGCGGCCACGGAGGCCCGAGTTGGTAATTTCGTCGATAACCTGTTGTGGGGTCATATCGGAAAGTACCTTGCCCAGTCCTTCATAACCACCGCGCGAGATAAACTCGTCGATGTTTTCAGGGTTGATGAAACCGCAGTTACGCAGAGCGATACGCAGTTGCTTGCGGTAGAACCCCATGTGCTTCGAGTCGGCCACATGTTCCATGTTTTCCGGATCCATGTAGAGCAGATCAGTAACCTTACGGCCCTTGATGATGTGCTCGTTCACGATTTTCTCGACATCTTCAGGCTTCACCTGAGTGTAGAATGTGTTGTCAGGCATGATCTTGACGATGGGTCCCTTCTCGCAGAAACCGAAGCAACCAGTCCCGACCACCTGAACTTCATTCTGCAAGCCTTTCGCTGCAAGAATGTCTTCGAAGTTCTTGATGATTTGAGCACTTGCCGATGCGTGGCAGCCAGTTCCGCCGCAGACAAGCACGTGCATCTTGATTTTTGCCATATAAATTCCTCCGAATTGAATTAAGGTTGATTAGATAGTTTCATAGTTGACCGGAATGACACCCTCCACCATCTCGTTGTTCATCACATACTTGGTGAGGATTTCGTCAGCCCTTTTGTTGTCGACATGACCGAAGACGATCGGGTCTTTGCCCGGGCACTTCACCTCAACGGTAGGCTCGGCATGGCAGTAACCCATGCAACCGGTTTGGGTGAAGACAACGCCGATTTTCAGCTCGTCAGACTTCTCCATCATGTGTTCCATCACTTGTTTCGCACCGGCGGCAATGCCGCAGGTGGCCATTGCAACCTTGATTTGCACCAAAGAGTCAGGGTCATTGCTCTTTTCGCGAATGTCAAGGTTCGACTGAAGCTTTTCTCTCATAGCTTTCAGTTCTGCTAAAGACTTAACTTTTGCCATATTGTCCTTGTTTTTTAGGTTATTTATTGAGTTTTATCTGTCTTTTCGTTCGTCAAGAGGAATACCTTATGAAAAACGCTGCAAAAATATAGAAATATTCCACTCATTCCAAATAAAGAACCAACTTTTTAGCGTTTTTCAAAACCGATATATTCCATTGATTTTCTTTATTTTAAATCAACATTAAACTTCCGATTTTGTATTTTAGAATGTTTCTAATTTAGAATCCGGTGGGCTGTACACATAAAAAACGGTCTCCCGATTGACAAAATGTCCCATCGGAAAACCGTAATGTTGCGTGTTACAAGCAATTATAGCTCGTCATTGATAATCAATTCGAGGACTTTCAAGAAGTTCTGCTCTTTGAGCGTGTTGACTCCGTCGGCCCCGATGATGTCGGTGATGTCGGCCATGAATCCAACCTTGTCTTCTTCCGTTTTAAGGAACTTGTCCTTATGTTCCTTGAAGAAGCTCAGCCACGCAGGGCTGGTCATTGTTTTAAACTGCTCAAACACTTCATGATAAATCTCTTCGTCGAACTGTAGAAGAATGCGTTGAAGCTCGGTCATCGAGATGTTGCCGTCGATGCCTGCCGCACAAAGCATCATGAACACTTCAAACTTTTCTTTAGTAAGGTTATCTTCCATAGGCATTCGGTTTTTATTGGGTTATACGCGACAAAAGTAGAAAATAAATCCATACCTCATACATCAAATTTTATTTTTACACGAAAATTTTATTTGACTGCCACTTCTACCCTGTTTTTCGGCTTAGTTATGGGGCAAGACAAGTGTTTTTGGGTCTTCTTCACTGATAAAAAATAATATTTTTAAGATGCAATTTATTTATTATCACTTAATTACATTTTTTTTGACTTTTTTTTGTAAAAAACTCATTTTGGTATTTGAAAAAGTACTACTTTTGCAGCGTCTTAATAGATAAAATAATATCGATATGGCGAAACAACACGCACATTCCTTGGTAGTCATGAAATCGACTTTGAGCCGGTTGCCTCTGTACTACAGCTATATCTTCAAATTGCAGAAGGACGGCGTGGAATATGTTTCATCCTCAATAATCGCACAAAGCCTGAACATGAACCCCGTGTTGGTCCGCAAGGATTTGGCCAGCGTGAGCAGCGTTGAAGGCAAGCCTCGCACTGGATTTGCCGTAAGCAACTTATTGGAGGACTTGAGTGATTTTTTGGGCTACAACAATGTGGACGAAGCCATTCTGGTCGGTGTAGGCAGTCTTGGCCGACTGCTTTTGACCAACAAGGAGTTTTCCAGCTTGGGCTTGAATATTGCCATTGGTTTCGATAAAGACCCTGAATTGTCGGGGTTGCAGATCGGAGAAAAATATGTCCTTCCCATGGAAAAAATGGAAGGCTTTGTCAGGCGTAGCGGCATCAAGATAGGCATCATCACTGTTCCCGCCGACCAAGCCCAAGCCGTTTGCGACCAAATGGTGAAATGCGGCATCCTTGCCATTTGGAATTTCGCATTCACACTCCTCAATGTCCCCAAAAGTATTCTCGTGAAGAATGAGAACTTGCCCTCTTCCCTTGCGCTACTGTCGCATCAACTCAGCAAGAAATTGTGCTCTTCCCATTCGGGAGGCAAATAACGAATCCAACAATCAATAATACTGACCCTACAGAAAATCTTAGAAATACTAACAACAATAAATCGATAATAAAATATCGATAAAAATATACTAAAAATGTCACGGGAATCAACCCGAGCAAAGAAATAAACGAAAACTCAAAAAACACCAACAAATGAAAAGATTCACCTTACCGAGAGACCTCTATCATGGGGAAAATGCTCTCGAAGCCCTGAAAACCTTCACGGGAAAACGCGCCATCATCTGCGTTGGCGGAGGAAGCATGAAACGCTTCGGATTTTTGGACAATGCCATTGCCTACCTTCAGGAGGCCGGCATGGAAGTCAGAGTGATTGACGGCATTGAGCCTGACCCGTCGGTAGACACCGTCATGAAAGGTGCCGCTCTCATGCAGGAGTTTGGTCCAGACTGGATTGTGGCCATCGGTGGCGGTTCGCCCATTGATGCGGCCAAAGCCATGTGGATCAAGTACGAATACCCTGAGACCACTTTTGAAGACATGTGCAAAGTGTTCGGACTGCCCAAACTGAGAACCAAGGCCAAATTCTGCGCGGTATCGTCCACTTCGGGCACTGCAACGGAAGTTACCGCCTTCTCCATCATCACGGATTATGAAAAAGGCATCAAGTATCCCATCGCCGACTTTGAAATCACCCCCGATGTGGCTATCGTTGATCCGGCCTTGGCACAAACCATGCCCAAGAAGCTGGTGGCCCACACCGGAATGGACGCTATGACCCATGCTGTAGAGTCTTATGTTTCGACCGCCCATTGCGACTACACCGATCCCTTGGCCATCCATGCCATTCAGATGATTCAGCGAGACCTTGTCAATTCCTACAACGGAGACATGCAAGCCCGCAACGAAATGCACAACGCCCAGTGTCTTGCCGGAATGGCTTTCTCCAATGCCTTGCTTGGCATTGTTCACTCCATGGCCCACAAGACAGGCGCCGTCTTCGCCGACCTTGGCGCACATATCATCCACGGTGCCGCCAACGCCATGTACTTGCCCAAGGTCATCGCGTTCAACGCCAAGAACCCCGAAGCCAAGAAACGTTACGGACTTATCGCCGGTGCCATGGGCTTAGGCGGAAACAACGACGACGAAAAAGTCAACCTGCTCATCGCCGCATTGAGAAAGATGAATGACTTGCTCAACATTCCGCACTGTATCAAAAACTACGGTGCCGATTCCTATCCTTGCGAGCAAGGATTTGTTCCAGAGAATGTGTTCTTGGAAAGGCTGCCCGAAATCGCCAAAAACGCCATCGCCGATGCCTGCACGGGTTCCAACCCGCGCATCCCCACACAGGAAGAAATGGAAGAATTGCTGAAGTGTTGTTACTACGACACTGAAGTAATCTTTTAGTTGTTCATATTTTTTTGAAGCAAACAGCTGTTTTTCAAACGGCAGCTGTTTGCTTTCAAATGCTCAAACGCTCAACCTGCAACCGAACCTTTGACTCAAAACTAACACAAAATTCAACAAATAACAAAAATTCACCATGAACATTAAAGTATGTGTCGGCAGTTCGTGCCATTTGAAAGGCTCCTACGATGTCATCCTAACCTTAAAAGATATCTTGAAGAAGTATGATGTTGAAGACATCGTCGAGTTGCAAGCCAGTTTCTGCCTTGGACACTGCCCCAAGGGTGTAAATGTCAAGAGCGATGAACTTTCCGAAAAGATGGTGGAAAAAACGGGTATCACCATTGAAGAAGACGGATCACTGCTGCTTCACAATGTCACCATGGAAAATGTGGAAGAGTTGTTCGTGAAACAAATTTATCCCTTGATTGAACTATAAACAGCCACAGAAATGTCAAGATTTTTGGAGTTTCGTGATGCAAGATGCAGGGATTGCTACAAATGCTTGCGCGAGTGTCCGGTAAAAGCGATTGATGTAAAAAATCATCAGGCGAAAATTATTGAAGACCGCTGTATTTTATGCGGTCACTGCACCTTGGCCTGTCCGCAGAATGCAAAAGTCGTCCATAGCGAGCTGGACGATGTGAAACACCTGTTGGAAAGCGGTCAAAAAGTGATTGCAAGTGTGGCGCCCTCTTTTATTTCGAGTTTTGGGCTTAAAGATTTCACCATTTTCAAGATAGCGTTGGCAAAGTTGGGTTTCACCGATGCCGAAGAGACTGCGGTCGGTGCCCAAGCTGTTGTAAAGGAATACAAACGATTGCTGGGAACGGGTGAGTTTGAGAATTTCATCACATCGGCATGTCCGGCAGCCTGCCGCATGATTCAGGAGTACTATCCGAAAGCGCTGAAATATCTTGCTCCCGTCGATTCGCCTATGGTGGCTCATGCCAAATTGATTCACAAACGCGACCCGGAGGCCAAGATCGTGTTTATCGGCCCTTGCATTGCCAAAAAACGCGAGGCGGTGGACAGTGCTCTCATCGAAAATGTGCTGACATTTGAAGATTTGCAGCTTTTCTTTAAGGAACGCAGTATCAAGCTCGAAGAGATTTCCGAATTGCACCTTGATCAAAAAGGCGGTGCCGCCAATCTGGCAAAATCGTTCCCTATCAATCATGGCATCATCAATTCGTTTGACATCTTGCCCAAAGGTTACGAATACATCGCCATAGATGGTCCGGAGCGTTGCAGCGAGGCACTTGAGAACATTGAGTTTTTGTCGCATGTGTTTTTGGAAATCAATATTTGCGAGAATGCCTGTGTAGCAGGCCCATGTTCGCTTCAGGTGAAAGGCGGTAGTGTCAAGGCCATGTCCGACATTCGGAAATATGTGCGCCGCGAGAAAGAACTGCTCCCTTCGGCAGAAGACACCCCGTTAGAAGTGAATCTGTTTGCGTCCTATCCGCGTATCCGCAGCCATAGCGTTGCAGCTCCTGAACGCGACATCGAGGCGATTTTGCACCGGACGGGCAAGATGACCCGCTCCGATGAACTCAACTGTGGCGCTTGCGGCTACAGCACTTGTCGCGATAAGGCGTGGGCGGTGTACAACGGGTATGCCGATGTAGAGATTTGCCTGCCCTATATGCGGCAACATGCGGAGTCACTTTCGTATGAAATCATCCAGAAAAGTCAGGAAGGCGTCATCGTTCTCGATGCCGACATGAACATCGTAGAAGTCAACAACAAGGCTAAGGAGTTGCTCGCCATTGATGCGGTGGATGTGAAAGGCCGCCCCGCCATCGACTATTTCAAGCCTATCGATTTCATGAACGCATACAGCCAGAAGCGTCATATTATGGTCAAGGATATGTTCATCCCTTCTACGATGAAGCATGTGGATATTTCCATCAACTACCTTGAAGGACAGGACATGCTGTTCGGTGTTCTCAAAGATGTTACAGAGGTCATCCATTTCGACAAGGAAATCATGAAAGTGAAGATGGAAACGCTGGCAACCACCGACGAGGTGATCAAGAAGCAAATGCGTGTGGCGCAGGAAATCGCATCGCTTTTGGGCGAAACGACCGCCGAAACGAAGGTGGCCCTGCTGAAACTGAAAAAAACCCTGACATCAGATCAAAATGGACAATAAGCAAGAACAGTGCATCGAGTTTGGCTATACCGCTCTGAATCATGTCGGTGAGGAGCTGTGCGGCGACAATGTCGCATACAGTGTCAATGGCGATTACACCACTTTGGTGCTTGCCGATGGTTTGGGAAGCGGCGTGAAAGCCAATATCCTTTCCATGCTGACATCCAAGATTCTCTGCACCATGGCATCCAACGATATTGATGTGCATGAATGTGTGGAGACCGTCATCCAGACTTTGCCCGTTTGTAAAGAAAGAGGCGTGGCTTATTCCACATTCTCGCTTATTCATATCAACAACACGGGGGAAGGGTATCTTTTCGAGTTTGACAATCCGCAAGCCATACTGTATCATCACGGGAAATGCTGTGACATGGAGCGCGAACTGCTGAATGTGTATGATAAAAAGGTGTTCAAAACGGATCTTCGTCTCGAAGAGGATGATATTTTGTTAGTGATGTCGGACGGTACCATACACGCCGGCATCGGGCAAATACTGAATTTCGGTTGGGACAGGCGGCAAATCATGCAGCATCTCGACGAAAACATCAAGCCGGGCATGTCGGCACGCGCTGTGGCATGTCTGCTCGATGCTGCCTGCAACGACCTGTATCTCGACAAACCCGGCGACGACACCACGGTGGCTGCCGTCAAGCTGCGCAAACGCATTGATGTCAACATCATGGTGGGTCCGCCCGTTGACAAGGAAAAGGACAATTATTATGTCGAGCATTTTTTGGAAGGCGACACGAAGAAAATCGTCTGTGGTGGCACAAGTTCCATCATTGTGGCACGATATCTTGGCACTGAGGTGAAAACCAGCTTCGATTTTCCCGACCGCGATGTGCCCCCTATCGGATTCATCAAAGGAGTTGATTTGGCTACAGAAGGCGTGCTCACCTTGAGACGCTTGTTGGAAATGTCATATAAATACATGTCCATCACTGATTTGACACCTAAAGTGTTTGTGAAAAAAGACGGTGCTTCCTTGCTCGCCGATTTTCTGTTCGAAAGAGCTACCCACATCAAGTTTTTCGTTGGACAAAGTGTCAATGCGGCGCATCAAGGGCTGCCTATCGACACCACGATGAAAATGAAACTGATAGAAACGCTTTCTAAGAATTTGATTAAAATAGGTAAAAAAGTAGAAATAAACTACAATTAAACATAACAACTACTCAATAATTGACATTATGTACAAAATCGTTAAAAAAGAAGTGTTAAATGCAAATGTAACTTTAATGGACATAGAAGCTCCATTAATTGCAAAAAAAGCAGAACCCGGTCAGTTTATCATGCTTAGAGTTGATGAGGAGGGAGAGCGCATCCCGCTGACAATAGCCGATTTTGATAGGCAGAAAGGGACTGTTACCATTATTTTCCAAATAGTAGGCGCTACCACGGAAAAGTTAAATCATTTGAAAACAGGCGATTGTATTGCCGACTTTGTTGGCCCTTTGGGACAAAAAACCGAAACCGACGGAATCAAAAAAGTGGCCATAGTTGGCGGAGGAGTAGGCTGTGCCATTGCATACCCCGTTGCCAAGAAATTTCACGAATTAGGAGTAGAAGTACATTCGATTATTGGTTTTAGGAGTAAAAATATTATCATCTTAGAAGACGAGTTTAGGGCTGTTAGCGATAAGATAATCGTTACAACAGACGACGGAAGCAATGGAACAAAGGGGTTCGTTACAGACGCTCTAAAAAGTTTTTTGGACAGTGGCGAAAAATACGATGAGGTCATCGCCATCGGACCCCTTATCATGATGAAGTTTATCTGTAAACTCACCAAACAGTATAATGTAAAAACCAGAGTAAGCATGAACCCAATTATGGTTGATGGCACGGGCATGTGTGGCGGTTGCAGATTGACAGTAAATGGCGAAACCAAGTTTGCCTGTGTTGACGGACCTGAATTTGACGGCCATACTGTGGATTTCGACGAAGCGATTGCCAGAACGCAAATATATAAGTCGTTTGAGCAAGAAGCAAGAGAAAAGACATGTAACTTATATAAAAATAAATGAAAGGGAATAGCATGATTAACAATTCATTGACAAAAAACGAAATGCCAACGCAACCGGCGGATGTAAGAAACAAGAACTTTTCGGAAGTTGCATTGGGCTATACGGAAGAACAAGCTATTGATGAAGCACAAAGATGTTTGAATTGTAAAAATAAACCTTGTGTTTCGGGTTGTCCGGTAAATGTATTTATCCCTGATTTTATTAGTGAAGTGGCAAAAGGCAATTTCGAGGCCGCTTATCAAATAATTGGCAAGACAAATTCTTTGCCGGCCGTATGCGGTAGAGTTTGCCCGCAGGAAAGCCAATGCGAATCCAAATGCATTAGAGGCATTAAAGGTGAGCCTGTAGCTATTGGGCGACTTGAGCGTTTTGTTGCCGATTGGCATAACAAGAATGCAAGCAATGAGGTCGAAGCTCCCAAATCAAACGGACATAAAATTGCAATAATAGGTTCAGGGCCTTCCGGTTTGACCTGTGCCGGCGACCTCGCTAAACTTGGATACGATGTAACGGTTTTCGAGGCTTTTCATGTTGCCGGCGGGGTTTTGGTGTATGGAATACCTGAATTTAGATTGCCCAAGGAAATCGTGAAAAAGGAAATCGAAGGTTTGAAAAAACTAAATGTCAAGGTGCAAACCAATATGGTAGTCGGCAAGATATTATCAATAGACGAGCTTTTTGACGAATACGGATACAAGGCTGTATATATTGGTAGTGGTGCCGGACTGCCCAAATTCATGAATATCCCCGGCGAAAACCTCAAGGGCGTGTACTCGGCCAACGAGTTTTTGACCCGCATCAACTTAATGAAGGCCTATAAACCTGATAGCGACACTCCTATCATGCATAGTCAAAGCGTTGCAGTTGTAGGAGGTGGAAATGTAGCTATGGATGCAGCCCGATGCGCAAAACGCTTAGGTGCCGATGTACACATTGTTTATAGAAGGTCGGAAGCCGAATTGCCGGCAAGAGCCGAAGAAGTTGAACACGCAAAAGAAGAAGGCATTGTCTTCAATTTGCTGACCAATCCCATAGAAGTATTAGGCGACGAAAGTGGAATGGTCAGCGGTATGCTTTGCCAAAAGATGAGACTTTCGGAACCTGACGCTTCGGGACGCGCAAAACCAATCCCGATTGAGGATAGCAATTTTAAAATCGATGTCGATTGCGTAATTATGGCGCTGGGAACTTCTCCTAACCCTCTGATAAAGAGCACTACCGAAGGATTAGACACTCAAAAATGGGGTGGAATAATAACCGATGAAAACGGCTTAACTTCAAGAGAAGGCGTATATGCCGGTGGCGATGCCGTAACAGGAGCCGCTACAGTAATCCTTGCAATGGGAGCCGGGAAAAAGGCCGCCGTAGCAATAGATAAATACATAAATGAAAAATATACAGTAAAATAATAGATTACAAAATATTTTTAAAAAATTAACAAAAAATTCAAAAATTATGTCAGAAAATTTTGATTTTACGATTGTGGACAAAATAGTGGACGATTTGGGCGCTTCCGAAAGTTCAACTATTGCGATACTGCAATCCATTCAGGAACATTACAGGTATTTGCCAAAGGAAATATTCCCGCATCTATCGGAAAAATTGAACATAAGCGAGGCTAAGATTTTTGGTGTCGCTACATTTTACGAAAACTTTTCGTTAGAGGCAAAAGGGAAATACCTCATCAAAGTTTGCGATGGAACGGCATGTCATGTCAGAAGGTCTGTCCCGATTTTAAATGCTCTGCGTAATCATTTGGGACTTACTGAAGCCAAAAAAACAACAAACGATATGTTGTTCACTTTAGAAACAGTTTCCTGCTTAGGTGCTTGTGGATTAGCTCCCGTTATGACTATTAATGACGAGGTTTTTCCAAGCATGACGCCCGAAACGGCAACTCAAATTATAAAAGATTTAAAGGCTAAGGAGGAATAAGTTATGTTTATTAAGAATAGAGAAGATCTGCAAAAACAAAGAGCCGTTTACGAGCATTCTGTCAAGTTGTGCAAGAAAAGCATCATCGTTTGTTGCGGAACGGGTTGCCTGTCGGGCGGCGCTATGAAAATATACGATAAACTCAAGAGTTTGTTGGAAGAAAAGAATATCCCGTGTTCAATCGAACTTAAAGAGGATCCTCATGGCGATGAAATCGGAATAAAAAAGAGCGGTTGCCACGGCTTTTGCGAAATGGGCCCACTCATCAGAATTGAACCGAGCGGATGGCTATATGTTAAGGTAAAGCCTGAAGACTGTGAAGAAATCGTCGAAAAAACAATACTGAACGGCGAATACATAGAACGCTTGGCGTACAAAAAAAACGGCGTTGTTTATAAAGAACAGGAAGAAATTCCATTCTATAAAAAACAAACCAGATTGGTTCTTGAGCATTGCGGGCACATAGATGCAACTTCAATCAAGGAATACTTGGCGATATCAGGATACAAAGCCCTCGAAAAAGCCTTATTTGAGATGAGCGATGATGATATTATAAACGAAATATCGGAGTCTAAACTGAGAGGCCGTGGCGGTGGTGGTTTCCCTGCCGGTAAAAAATGGACTCAGGTGAAATCCCAAAAGTCTTTCCCGAAGTACGTTGTTTGCAATGGCGACGAAGGCGACCCGGGTGCGTTCATGGACCGTTCCATCATGGAAGGCGACCCGCACAGACTTATCGAAGGTATGATGATTGCAGGAATTGCAACAGGTGCAGAGCATGGATACATATATGTTCGTGCCGAATATCCTACAGCAGTTTCTCGTCTTAAATTGGCTATTGATGAGCTGAAAGCAGTGGGATTGCTTGGCAAAAACATTCTTAACACGGGCTTTAATTTCGATTTGCATATCAATAGAGGTGCCGGTGCTTTCGTTTGCGGCGAGGGTAGTGCCCTGACGGCTTCTATCGAAGGAAAAAGAGGAATGCCAAGAGTAAAACCGCCTAGAACGGTTGAACAAGGCTTGTTCGAAAAACCAACCGTATTAAACAATGTAGAAACTTTCGCCAATGTGCCTATTATTATTTCTAAAGGTTCAAAATACTTTAAATCAATAGGAACTGAGAATAGTCCGGGAACAAAATGTTTTGCCCTTACAGGAAACATAAGCAACACCGGCTTGATAGAAGTACCTATGGGAACTTCTTTGAGAGATGTTGTTTTTGAAGTAGGTGGTGGAATGCGTGACGATGCCGGATTTAAGGCTGTGCAAATAGGTGGCCCTTCGGGTGGTTGTTTAACCGAAAAACATCTTGACCTGCCTTTGGATTTCGATTCGTTGAAAAAAGCTAATGCCATGATTGGATCGGGCGGACTTGTTGTGATGAACAAAGAGACCTGTATGGTCGAAGTAGCCAGATTCTTTATGAACTTTACCCAAAACGAGTCATGCGGAAAATGTGTGCCTTGTAGAGAGGGTACAAAAAGAATGCTCGAAATCCTCGAAAGAATTGTGGAAGGAAAAGGTGAAGAAGGCGACATCGACCTGTTGCTCGAGCTTGCGGATACCATTTCAAACACGGCGTTGTGCGGCTTGGGAAAAACAGCCCCTTCGCCGGTTGTAAGTACGATTAATAGTTTTAGAGACGAGTATGAGGCTCATATTTTCGACAAAAAATGTCCGACCCATACTTGCCAGAAACTCAAGAAAATAACCATCAACCCCGACCTTTGCAAGGGCTGCTCCAAGTGTTCGAGATTGTGCCCCGTTTCGGCCATTTCCGGAAAAGTAAAAGAGCCGTTCGTAATAGATCAGGATAAATGTATAAAATGTGGTGCTTGTTTAAGCAATTGTCCATTTAACGCAATAGAGGAGATTTAAGCCATGACACAAAATAACAATTATGTAATAATAGATGATACTCCGGTTCAGATCAACGGAGAAAAAAACTTGCTCGAACTCATTCGCAAGATCAACATCCAGCTTCCTACTTTCTGCTACCATTCCGAGCTTTCGATATATGGCGCTTGCAGGATGTGCATGGTCGAAACCGACAAAGGAGGACTGGAAGCAGCTTGCTCAACCCCGCCAAAACCGGGAATGGTAATCAAAACAAATACCGAAAGACTGCGTAAATATAGGAAAAACATACTGGAGCTACTGCTTGCAAACCATTGCAGAGACTGTACGATATGCAGCAACAACGGAAAATGTAAATTGCAGGATTTGGCCATGAGGTTTAACATCAAATTGGTTAGATATAAAAACACCGCCGAGTTCCCTGACATTGACTCTTCTTCGTTTAGCATCATGAAAGATACAAATAAATGTATCCTTTGTGGTGACTGTGTGCGCATGTGCAACGAAATACAAAATGTGGGTGCCATCGATTTCACAAGAAGAGGTTCTAAGATGTCGGTGAGTACGGCATTTGATATTCCGATTTTGCAATCAAACTGTGTGTCGTGCGGACAGTGTGCTGCCGTGTGCCCGACCGGTGCCATCGTTGTTAAAGACGACACCGAACAAGTATGGTCGGCCATATCGAATCCGAATTGCAAGGTAACAGTACAAATTGCCCCGGCAGTTAGAGTTGCCGTTGGAAAGGAGTTCGGATTAGGTTCAGGAGTGAATGGCATTGGGAAAATCGTTGCCGCCCTTAAACTGATGGGATTTAACGAGGTTTATGATACTTCAACCGGCGCCGACTTGACTGTGCTGGAAGAAGCCAACGAGTTTATCAGCAGGGTGGAAAAGGGCGAAAAGCTGCCATTGTTCACGTCTTGCTGTCCGGCATGGGTGAAATTCTTGGAGAACAAATACCCTGAATTTATTTCCAATGTTTCCACCTGCCGTTCGCCCATGCAAATGTTTGCTTCAATCATCAAGCAGCAGGCCGTATCGGGAGGAAAACGACACGTTCATGTGGCAATTATGCCGTGTACCGCCAAAAAATCGGAAGCGAAACGAGACGAATTTAAAGTTGATGGGGTTCCGAATGTTGACTATGTATTGACAACACAAGAAATTATTCAGATGATAAAAGAGTCGGGAATCGTATTCGAAGACTTGGAGCCTGAAGCCGTGGACATGGCATACGGCTGGATGTCGGGTGCTGCCGTTATTTTTGGAGTTACCGGCGGCGTTACCGAAGCCGTATTGCGCAGGGTTTCCAACAATAAGAGCAATGTGGGACTAAGACAAATTGCATATACCGGCATCAGAGGATTGAACGGAGTTAAGGAAACGACCATTCCTTTCGGCGATAAGCAATTGAGAATCGCAGTGGTAAGCGGATTGAAAAACACCACTGACTTGATAGAACAGATAAAGGGCGGCGAGCATTTCGACCTTGTTGAAGTAATGGCTTGCCCCGACGGTTGTATCAACGGAGGCGGACAACCTTATGCCACTGCCGAAGAACGCTCGAAGAGAAGCGAAGGTCTATACGCTGCCGATAAATTGTGCAGCATACGCAGATCAGAAGAAAATCCGCTTATGATGTCTTTGTACAACGGAGTGCTAAAAGGCCGTGTTCACGAATTATTACATGTTGATTACACTAAAAATAAATAAAAAATGGTTATAGAAATTTGTATCGGCAGTTCGTGCCATTTGAAAGGCACCTACAACATCATCCAAACTTTGCAACATATTTTGGAAGAGCGTAAACTGTACGACAGGGTGAATATGAAATCTGCATTTTGTATGAAAAATTGCGGAGGTCAAGGCGTGTCTGTCGCAGTGAACGGAAAAGTGTATAGCGTCACCCCCGAAAACGTCATAGATTTTTTTGACAATACAATAATACCATTACTAAACGAAGAAGAATCTAAATAGCTAATTTTCAGTTTTTTATTTTTTTGTATTGTAGAGAGAGGCTGTTTCGGAAACGATTCAGCCTTTTATTGTTTCCTGTATTTCTACATAAACACGGTAGGGCATCGTGTCTCATCATTGTAGTATTCGGATTTTATGGGTTATTTGGAACAACAAGTAGAAAATAAATCCATACCTTTGCACCAAATTTATTTTTTATGCGAAAACTTTATCTAATCGTCGCTTTCACCATGTTGTGCGGCATGGCTACGGCACAAGACAAGTGTTTCTGGGTCTTCTTCACTGACAAAAACGACACCCAATTCGACCCTTATTCCTACTTCGACGCCAAGGCTATCGCGCGTTACAACCAATGCGGAGCCAGTCTTTACGATGTCAGCAACTACCCGCTGAACGATTGCTATGTGAACGCAGTCAACGCCTACTCCACTAAGGTCTTCGGCGAGTCGCGTTGGCTCAACGCTCTCGGCGTGGAGGCCAGCGAAGACAATGCGGCCTTGATTGCCCAACTGCCTTTTGTGGCCAAGGTGCAGGAAATCGTTTCTAACGGAACAATTGCCTGTGTTCAGACCGAGTTCAAAGAAAATGAGGGCAACAACAAAGACATCCTCACTGAACAGCTGAAACGCTTTGGCGGACAGCATTTCATCGACAAAGGCATTGACGGCAAAGGCCTGCGCATTTGTGTGATGGACGGCGGCTTCCCGAAGGTGAACACCCACCCCGCTTTCCAACATCTGCGCGATAACCATCAGATTATCAAGACCTACAACTTTCCCAACAAAAAGGAAGATGTTTACGGATGGAGCACGCACGGCACCATGGTGTTGAGCTGCATTGCCGGTATCAAGGAAGACGACCAAAAACTTGGTTTGGCCACCGGTGCCGAATTTCTGTTGGCCCGCACCGAAATTGAGCCGGAACCCTTTAAAGAAGAGGTGTGGTGGGCGCAAGGCGCGGAATGGGCCGACAAGAACGGTGTCGACATCATCAACAGTTCGCTGGGTTACGGCAAAGACCGCCACTGGACCAAGGACATGGACGGCACCTCGTATGTGGCCAAGGCCGCCCAAAAAGCTGTCGAGAAAGGTATTCTGGTGTGCAATGCAGCCGGCAATGAGGGCAGCGACAAGCGATGGATGACCATCATCACACCCGCCGACGCGGAAAATGTGCTTTGTGTAGGCGGCATTGACGCCAGCCTTGAAGACTATCGGCATATCGATTTCAGCTCTTATGGCCCTACCGCCGACAAGCGACTGAAACCCAATGTTTGCGCTTTCGGCTTGGCTGAGGTGGCCCAACCTAACGGTGGCTTCACGAGTGCTTATGGCACCTCGTTTGCGAGCCCGCTGATGGCTGGTTTTTGCGCCTGCGCTTGGCAAACCAAACATGATTTGACCGCCTTGCAGATGAAAACCGAGATTGAAAAATCCGCCGACCTCTACCCCTATTTCGATTATGCTTTCGGCTACGGTGTGCCCCAAGCAGCCTACTTCACCGGCGACCTAAAGCCTGCCGAGCGTTCCTTCAACCTCGTGCAGGAAAAAGACGGCGTGCGCATCGTCATCCCAAAGGTCATGGATGATAACCAACATGTGTTCATCAATGTGGAAGGTGCTGATGGCGTGTTGCTCGGCTATTACAAAGCACATCCCGATACAACAGGTATCATTTTGAAAAACAAGGACTTTGGCGAAGGCAAGAAATTGAATGTCAGCTACAACGGTTTCTACGACTCCTGCCCTATCAGCGGCATGGGCGGCGACATCAGCCTGAAGGCCAACAACAGACGATTGTCAGGAAATGACGGCACTTATCAGGAGATAAAAGAGGAAGGCTGGCAGAAAACCACATTCGTCCAATACGACTATAATCTTGCCAATGGCCCTTGGAACGGCTTCAATCGTCATTTCGCCTTCGGTCGCCGCTGGCTGTACGGCAAGACCTATAAAATTGGCATGGGTATCGGTTTGGATTTCAACCGTTTTGTGGCCAAAAGTCAGATTCCTAATGCTTTGGAAGTCGCCGACCGCCAAACCACCATGCGCAACATGCAGGTGCGCGGTGAACTGATGCAGCGCATTGCCATCCGCCTTTGGGGAATCAATTGGGATTTGGGTGTTTATGGCGGTGTCAATGCCACCCGTCGTGTGAAAGTCATTGACAAGGTCGATTGGACAAATGCCGATGGTCAGTTGCTTGATCCGCAACCCTATCTTAATGAGGTAACCAGTTATTATTACCGCTGCAAGGCTATGAACCGCTTCGAATACGGCGCCTTCACACGTCTCAGCTACAGCATTGGCAACATGCTCAATGTTGGCGTTTATGGTAGTTGCCGTCTGTCGCCCATTATCGTAAAAGACGATTGTTTTTTGGGCAGTCCAAACAATCAGCCTTCGCCTTGGAATGTGGGTATCGAGTTGGAATTGGTGCCGTAATACAAGCATAAAACATAGGTTTCAGAATAAATCGCACTTTTCGGAGTGCGATTTTTCTTTATGTTTGAATTATTTCCTAAATTTGCGGTCTGTTTTTTCACGGAACAAAAGACTAAAAACGATACAAAATGAAAGTAAAGGAATTGGTTGAAAAGCTCAACCTCAAAGTGTTGTCGGGCGAAAAAGGCCTCGACAGGGAAATAGACGGCTGCTACATCTCCGACCTCTTGAGCGATGTGATGGGCAACGCCATGGAAGGCAACATCTGGATCACACTGCAAACCCACAAGAATGTGATGGCCGTGTCATCGCTGAAGGAACTGTCTTGCATCATCCTCGTGAAGAACCTCGTCCCCAGCGATGAGACCATCGAGCAGAGCAACGATGAAGACCTGCCCATCCTGCAAACCTCGCTGCTGACATACGAGATTGGGGGATTGGTGTACAACCTTCTGCATCAATAATGGAACTGAACTCATATAGAGCCGACCTTCATATCCACACGGTACTCTCGCCGTGTGGCGACCTCTATATGAGTCCCTCAGCCATCGTTGAGCAGGCCAAGAAACTCCATTTGGATGTCATCGCCATTTGCGACCACAACACCACGCGGCAGGTGAAGGTAACCCAGAAAATCGGACGCGAGAACGGTATCCTCGTCATCGGCGGCGTAGAAATCACCACACAGGAAGAAGCCCATGCCCTCGCCTACTTCGAGACCGATGAACAGCTTGACAAGTTTCAGGAATTCATCGACGAACACCTACCCCACATCCCTTTGGATGAGGAGAAATTCGGCTACCAACTCATTGTTGATGAAAACGAGGAAGTGATCGGCGAGGAAGAACAGCTGCTGTGGTCGGCACTGGATGCGGACTTGGATACTTTATATAATAAGGTGCACGAAATCGGCGGGCTGTTTGTTCCCGCGCATGTCAACAAGCCGGCGAGTAGCCTCATCAGCCAGTTGGGCTTCATTCCGCCCGACCTCAAAGCCGATGCTTTGGAGATTTCGAAGCATGTCACCAAGCCCGATTTCCTGAAAAAATACGCCTACCTGAAAAAATTCAACTTCACCAAGAGCAGCGATGCCCATTTCCTGCACATCATCGGCGAGGTACACTGCGTGCTTCACATGTACGACAAAACCTTCGACGAGTTCCGCAAAACCCTCCACGGCGAGGACGGACGATACATCGACACTGAACCTAAGGTAAAACTTCAACTTTTATTCGGATGAAAGAACTATCACTACATGTGTACGACCTGATGGAAAACTCAACGGCAGCCAACGCCACCTTAGTAGAGCTGACCATCCGCGACAGCCTGAAAGACAACATCTACGCTTTCACCATCAAGGACAACGGCAAGGGCATGAGTCCCGAATTTTTGGCCAAGGTTACCGACCCTTGGACCACCTCACGCACCACACGAAAAGTAGGTCTTGGCCTGCCTCTCATCAAGATGAACACCGAGAACGCAGGAGGCGGCATGAAGATTGAAAGCCAAGTGGGCGTGGGCACTGTGCTCGAATTCTACTTCCAGCACGACCACATCGACCGTCCACCTATGGGCGACTTGGCCGGCTCGTTGGTGATGCTGTTTTCTGCCCACGAAGACATCCATTTCATTTACAAGCACATCACCGACGACGGCGAGTTTGTGTTCGACACCGATGAGGTCAAAGAGGCCTTGGACGGCTTGCCGATGAACGATGTCAGCATCATGAAATACCTGAAAGAGATGATTCAGGAAAACCTGATGGAAATACATTATAACGATTGACCTCACGACTTATTTTGCCCCAATATAGTCAATGCCTGAATGGCAAAGTGTTTTGCCCATTCAGTAGGTAATCAACGACGAAGGTAAAATCTTGTCTACAATCACATAATCACCTTGGATGTGGAAAATTGCGGTCAGTTTCCGCCTACAAATCGACAATGTCTTTACTTGGCTATGGGCGTTTCGGCAATTTCCACGGGCATACTGGCCTTATGTCGGCCAAATAACTCAAGTCCGCCAATTCATCCAACAAGTTTTGTGTGTAGCGTTCGGCGTGTTCTGGACGTGAAACGCTGATAATAGAGTCGGAAATTGCATCAATGTCCAATCGGACGGTTTCGCTCAATATGACTATTTTCTTGGTCATATCTTGCTTCTGACAGCAGCCATCAGTTCTTGCCCGAATTGTTCTAGAGCGATGTATTTCTTCGGTTGGTCCATATCGCGCATATCGCGTTCAATGGATTCGAGCCAATAGGCACGCTGTTCAGGCGTTAGTTCATCCCGCATCGTGTCGAGGTCGATTTCTTCTATTGTGTCAAAAATGGGTTCCATTACATTTGCGTTTTTATAGCGCAAAATTACACATTTTTTCAAATATGAAAGTCTTTTCCAAAAAAATGGCAAAAAAAGCGTCAATCATTGTATGTTTCTTGTGTTAATTTCATTCCAATAATCAGTCAATACTGTTTCCATAGCAGATCTTACGCATTGATCATCTTCGTCGTCAATATCTTCGTTAATCAGTATTGATTTAAAATTTTTGTCCATTACAAATCTATAATTACCAATGGTAGATTGCCCACCTTTTGTTTTGCATCTAAATTTGTGCGTAACTTCCCAGCCAACAACAGAGTTTTCGTCCAAATTCATTATTTGTTCACGCAGAGAATCGGCCAATATTTTACAAATCTCAAGTGAAACCGTCAATGAGTTTGCTGCATCTTCGTATTCACTTTTGTACTTGTAATATTTATTATCAGAATAGAATGATGAATAGTAAGAAGGTAAACCCCAAATCTCCATATGTTCTTTTGCATCATTCATCGCATCTCCGTACTTTAAGCCCAATTTCATAAATTCAGCAAGTATTGTTCCTGCATTCCAGCACGAAGAGTCGTTATACATAGTTGCTTTTGCCTCAGAAACTATTGTTTCAATTGGGTCGTAACTTGCATAATCGAAGAGAGTCTTAGACATCCTTTCCTTAATCAGTTTATTTGCTCTGTCCTCTTTTGATGAACAACTAGTTAATGATAGTCCGAGAACCAATATAATAATTATCAACGTTGAAACAAACACATTATTAGATAAGCGCTGCTGCATAATTCTATCCCTTATTCCGTGTCGGGCGCAACTTCTTTGCCCTTCGCACCACAAGAGCGATTACTAACAAAAAGAAGCGTGGCACTGATATACCACGTCTTTAGTTGAGGGTTGTGAGAATTACCTTGTAAGAAGATGCAGTAATAACAGCCCACGCAATATGCGTGAACCTTTATACTGTCTTGCCTACGAAAATTTCTCACGTTTACAAATACAAGACGAGCATAACGCTTCATGTTTCTTTATTTCAGCGGTACTTTGCCCGTCATAAGGAACGTTACAAATATACAAAGAAATCAGAAAAACAAGGCAGATTTGGTGATTTTTCCCTCTCATTGAGCCTTCCTAATTGAAAAAAGTCTATTTTTGTAGCAGATTAAACAATTAAACGATTAAACAATTGACTATGTCGAATTAAAATTTCAACAATACAATGAAACTCAGAGAGATTGCAGAACTTTTGAACGCCAAGGTGCGTTGTGGCCATGACCGCTTGGAAGAAGAGCATGAGACCGCCTTCGCCTCCGACCTAATGAGCGATGTGCTCACCTTGGGCGATTACAACCCGGTCATCTTGACGGGTCTTTGCAACATGCAGACCATCCGCACCTGCGAGATGGGCAACCTCGACATCATTGTCCTAGTAAGGAAGAAAAAAGCCTCCGAGGAGATGATCGAGCAAGCCGAGGACGAGGGCATGGTGGTCATGGAAAGCGACTACTCCATGTTCAAGGCTTGTGGAATGCTCTTTAATGCAGGAATGCAACCCATTTTCTGATGTCAAACCAAAACGTTACGCCATGCACTTAGAATACCAAGTATATGAATCGGACTTCGTCAACGCGGGAGCTGCATCGAGCGCCATCAAAAAGACTTTGAAACAACTCAATGTCAGCCCTCAAATCGTGAAAAGGGTGGTCGTTGCCTTATACGAGGCTGAGGTCAACGCCATCGCACACGCCTACGGCGGCACCATCTACGCAGACATCGAACCTGACAAGATTACCCTGAAGGTAGTGGACACAGGTCCCGGCATCCCCGATATTGGCTGGGCCATGCAGGAAGGCAACTCCACCGCCTCGCCGGAGGTTCGCAACATGGGCTTCGGTGCAGGCATGGGACTGCCCAACATCCAAAAGAATGTCGACAAGCTCAATGTGAGTTCAACGGTTGGCGTAGGAACTACCGTAGAGATGGAGGTTAATTTTGTGTAAAACGATTCGGGTGCACGCGATGCGTTATAGATGATTGCGAACGCACATGATGCGTTATGATGAATGCGGACGCACGCGAAGCGTCCTTACAATAACTCAATAGTTAAACGATAAACAATTCAACGATATGGAAAAGACCCCGTTCTTCCACGCCCTGAAAATCGACGAGGACGCTTGTATAGGCTGCTCGCGTTGCATGAAGGCCTGCCCCACCGAGGCATTGCGCGTTCGTGACGGCAAGGCCGTTTTGATGCCCGACCGCTGCGTTGACTGCGGCAACTGCTTCAAGGTTTGCCCCACCCGTTCCATCTATGTCGAGCAGGACGACTTTGAAGACATCTTCAACTATCCCATCCGTGTCGCCCTCATCCCTGCTGTTTTCTTCGGGCAATTTCCGAACGACATCACCGTGTCGCGTATCTATGGCATTCTCAAGGACTTAGGCTTCACGCATGTCTTGGAAACGGAGTCGTCCATTCCCATCTATACGACAGCCAAAAACAAATATGCCGTTGAAAATCCCGATATCAGACCGCTCATCTCGACTTTTTGTCCAGCCATCGTGCGCCTCATCCAAGTAAAATTCCCCGGTTTGACCGAGAACCTCATCCCTTTGCGTGCGCCTTTAGACATCACTGCGATGTACATCCGCCGCAAAGTCAAAGAAGAATCAGTGGTGAAAGATGAGCAAATCGGCATTTTCTATATCACAACTTGTGCGGCCAAGATTGCTGCTGTGAAGAGTCCCGTGGGCGAAGAGAAGTCGCTCGTTGACGGTGTCATCAACATGGACTCGTTGTATAACCGCGTATACAGGGAAATCAAAAAGCAAGGGCATGGCTACAAGGAACAGAAACTTCCTGTTTCGCAGCTCTCTGCCGACGGCGTGCTGACTTCGCTCACCAATGGCGAACGCCGCCTCTCCGATGCCAAGCACTCCTACTCCATCGATGAAATACATAATGTCATCGAGTTTCTCGAGAAGGTTGAAAACGAAGAGATTGAGAATGTCGACTTCCTCGAACTCCGTGCCTGCGATCAAAGTTGTCCCGGCGGCATTCTCACCTGCGACAACCGTTTCCTCATCTGTGAGCGCGTGTTTGGCCGTGCCCGCAAGATTGCCGACCGCGAGCGCAAGGGCGAGCAGACCAAGGACCACGAATTGGAAGAAGAGCGCAACTACCTGTTGCGCCACATGAAAGTGGGCAATATCAAACCGCGCAGCATGCTCGTTTTGGACGACAATATCGCAGTAGCTTTGGAAAAGATGAAGAAAATCGATGAATACCGCGCCCGTCTGCCTCAGACCGACTGTGGCATCTGCGGTGCGCCCACATGCGATGCATTGGCCCGCGACATCGTGTGCGACAACGCCGAACTCACCGATTGTGTTTTTATCCAGCGCAACTTAGAAGCCCGAGGCAACATGGATGTGCAGGAATCGCTGAAAATCATGGAAGTGATTTGGGGAAAAGCGAAGATGAACGACTATGTGAAGAAGAAGTAAACGGAATGCTCGGTTATTCCTGATTGCCTTGCCTCATGGCGAAGCAACGCAAAAAAAAGTCATGTCAAAAGGTGCTTTTTTTCGTGTGTCATCGTAAATAATGAGAGAATAGTGGAAAGTTTCTAGCCTATAAGAAAAAACCCTAACTGACTGATAATCAATTAGGGTTATCTTGTTTTGCGTGCCCCGAACAGGAGTCGAACCTGCACACCTCTCGATATACGCACCTGAAACGTACGCGTCTACCAATTCCGCCATCGGGGCTTGGTGATTGTGCCCAGGACAAGAGTCGAACTTGCATGCCGTAATCGGCACCACCCCCTCAAAGTGGCGTGTCTACCAATTTCACCACCTGGGCTTGAAATCGGCTGCAAAAGTACAACTTTTTTCTTTACCACAACTATTTTGAGAAAAATTTTGAGTTTTTTTTCTTCGTATCTCTTAATTTCCTATTTTTGAACCGCTTAAAAACTACGATTATGCTAACAGAAAAAGACCTACAACAGCTTTCAGAGAGAAACATCGCTGAAAATCAAGTAATAAACCAAGTTGCGCAACTGAAAAGAGGAACGCAATATGTCCAACTGATACGCCCCGCCACCCTCGGCGACGGCATTTTGCGCTTGGACGAAGAGCAGATAGGCATGATGACCGCCGTGTTCGACGCCGACAAGGAGTTCTACCGTTTTACGAAGTTCGTCCCTGCCTCGGGTGCCGCCTCGCGCATGTTCCAAGACCTCTTTGCCTTTGCCGATAGCGGTGAGGAGACCAAGTTTACGGACATTTTCTTTGCCCACATCCAGAGTTTTGCGTTCTTCGACGACCTCAACGCCGCCACTAAACGCCTTTATGGCCTCGACATCAACGGACTTATGCAACAAGGCCGGAAGGTGGATATCGTAAAAGCCTTACTATTTGAAGACGGTCTAAACTACGGCAAACTGCCCAAAGCCCTGCTGAAGTTCCACCATTACGAGGGATTCGACCGCATGGCCTTGGAAGAACATTTAGTTGAAGCGGCCCATTATGCTACTGACAACGAGGGTGTTGCTAAACTCCACTTCACCGTCTCGCCTGAGCATGAAGATTCTTTCAAAAAGACCGTCAACGCGCTGAAAGACAGCTACGAGAAGCGATACGGAGTGCGCTACGATATCACCTATTCCTGCCAAAAGCCCTCCACCGACACCGTGGCCATCGGCACCAACGGCGAACTGTTCCGCGAGGCCAACGGCAAGCTTTTGTTCCGTCCGGGCGGCCACGGCGCACTCATTGAGAACCTGAACGACCTCAGCGAGGAAATCGTCTTCATCAAAAACATTGACAACATCGTGCCCGAAACCAAGGCCACGACATCCATCATCTATAAAAAGGTGCTGGCGGGTCTCCTCCTCCACTTACAGCAGCTCACCTTCGATTACCTTGAGATGCTCGACCAAGGTGCTGTCAGCACAGCCGAACTTGACAAAACAATATGCTTCGCCAAGGAGCAACTGATGATAGACATCCCCGACTTCGTGAAAGACTACAACGACATTGAAAAGATTGACTATCTGTACAATAAACTCAACCGCCCCATGCGTATTTGCGGCATGGTGAAAAACGAAGGCGAGCCCGGTGGCGGTCCTTTCTGGGTGAAGAACGACGATGATGAGGTGTCGCTGCAAATCATCGAGTCCTCGCAAATCAACCATAAAAACGCCCAACAAGAAGCCATCTTCCAAGGCTCTACACACTTCAACCCCGTTGACTTGGTGTGCGGCTGCTGGAACTACCAAGGCGAGGCTTTCAACCTGACTGACTATGTCGACACCAACACGGGCTTCGTCTCCAATAAGTCGAAAGACGGCCGCGAGCTGAAAGCCCTTGAACTACCCGGCCTCTGGAACGGCGCCATGGCCGACTGGAACACCATCTTTGTCGAGGTACCCATCGAGACTTTCAACCCGGTGAAGACCGTGAACGACCTGTTGAAGCCGATGCATAGCTGAATGAAAAAAGGTGCCAAGAGCACCTTTTTTCATTTTCCTTCCTTAAACTTTACAATCGCCTCAATGATTTCGTCGTTGTCGTCGGAGATGGTGAGCAACATGTTCTTGTAGATACCACGGTCGCTCAAGTCTTTCAGCAGCGTATAGGCGGGGATGTATTTGGTGTAGTAGTCCTTGCCCATGAAAACCATCGGGCTGGCGTAACCTACGCTCTCGTAATGATTTTGTCCAGCATCCTGAAAGATTTCCTGCATGGTGCCTGCGCTGCCGGGCGTGTATATGATTCCGCCTTTGGCTATAGTGACGATACCGTCCTCACGCACGCTGTTGTCGAAATACTTGGCGATGTCGGTGGCAAAAGGCGCAGTCGGCTCGTGACCGTAATACCATGTCGGAATGGCCAAGCTGCGGTAATCCGACTGCAAAGGGAAACGCTCCATGACCTCGAAGGAACGACACAGCCAGCCCGCATCCTTGAAGGTAGGCGATGACACCAGCATATCAACGGCCTCGTTGGTCTCAGCCTCACTCCTACCCGCCATCCAAGCACCGAGGTGCGTAGCCTCCATGGCACCGGGACCACCTCCCGTCACCATCAACTTACCCATCTCCGTGAGTCTTTTGCTCAAAAAAACAATCTGACGATAGCCGGGGTCGTCGCGCCGTCTGGCATGACCTCCCATCACGCCAACGGCGTCCTTTTCATCATATTGCTCAAGCATTAGGTACAGTGCATGGGTGATGAAATGGTCGTGCAAGGCACGCGCCAAGGTCTCGTCGAGTGTGTGGTCGTATTTGCCCTGATTAATGTAATGGCGATACACCTTGGTGTCGTAACAAGTCTCAAAGGTAGCTTCGTCATGATGGTCGTATCCATCGTACAGTATTTTGCTGTTGTACAAACCTTTGGGACAGGTAGAGAACGGTTTTTCCAGATTTGGGACAAATTTCACCAATTCGTCGGCACCCAAGTCTTTCAAGACACGCTCATAGTTTTTTTCCTCTTCTCTGTCGACATTTATTGCTCCGTTTTCCTTATTGTTTTCCATTATTTTATAGTTTTATCAATACCCAGAATGTGTAATCTTTCCCTTAAACATTTTCATATCAATGAGATAACATCTTTAACAACATAGAACAGGCAAACAAAAGCATAAATCAGTTTAATCAAAGTGCCCAACAAGAAACCGACGAACGACCCCAACGCCGCTTTCCATGCTGCCTTTTTAGGGGTTTTGGCAATTCGTTCGCCAATATATGCACCAAAAAACGGGCCCGCCAAGATGGCTATGAAAGCGAAATTCATAAACATGGTGAGTATCAAGCCGGCCACTAAGCCTATTGTGCTGCCCCACATGCCCTGTTTTGTGCCGCCAAACTTCTTCGTTCCCCAAATGGGCACAAAATAATCAAGCAAAAAAGCTACCAAACCAATCACGCCCATGAGAATCAAAAACCACAATGTGTGCTCAATCCCTTCTACAAACGAAAGCAGTAAAAGACCCGCATAACTGAAAGGTGGACCGGCAATGCCAGGCACAATGGAACCTACCAACCCCGCAATGACCAACAGGAAAGCCAAGACAATGAGAACATACATCATAGTTTCATCATAGTTTTCTGATTTTTAAACTGCGAAAATAATAAAAAAAAACCATTCGAACAGATTTATTTGGATTTTATGAAAATCAACCTTACATTTGCGCCATAAAACTTTCCCAATATGAAGAAGTTTCTACTCCTAATAGCACTAATTCTCTCGACATCAACGGTTTTCGCTTATGATATCATCCATCCTTTAGGCGGCCGCGCCTCAGCTATGGGCGGCTCTTCGGTTGCTTCGCAAGGACTTTGGGCTATGCAAAACAACCCTGCGGGAATGGCCAATTTGGAAAAAATCAGCCTTGGCCTGTTCTATGAGAACCGCTTTATGCTATCCGAGACGGCCTACAAATGCGGAGCTTTCGCATTACCCACCAAGTTCGGTTGCTTAGGGCTGAGCTTCAACCAATTCGGCTCTTCGAAATACAACGAGAACAAGTTCGGTCTCGCTTACGCCAAGGATTTCGGACATTACCTGCAAATCGGGCTGCAACTCGACTACCTCATGCTGAAAATCGGCAACGACTACGGCAAATACAGTGCCGTCACTTTTGAATTGGGCATACAGTCGCAAGTTACTGACAAACTGACACTTGGCTCATATATCTTCAACCCCGTCAATTTCGGTTTCGAACAGACCCTCAACCATGAGAAACTGCCCATTGTAATGCGTTTCGGCATGGCCTACATGTTTGCGAAAGACTTCATCGGGCAATGCGAAATCGAGAAGAACACCGAACGCGAAGGTATCGCCCTGCGCGGCGGATTGGAATACGAAGCCGCAAAGAACATTTACATCCGCGCCGGCGTGCAAACCAACCCGGGCATACTGAGTTTCGGCCTCGGTTACACCATCAGCTTCGCACAAATCAATGTGGCGGCGCAACTGCACAACGAGTTGGGTGCTTCCGTTCAAATCGGCATGATTTTTAGCTTAGGAAATTGACATGAAACGCCTGTTTATCATCATATTATCATTGTTTTCCATTCCTTTTGCGAAGGCGCAGATTGCCATTGATACGCTCAGTGCCGAGGCCTTGAACCAACTGCTCATCGAACAGGTGGAGCGGCTGGCGGAAGATAGCGAAGAAGACGCTGATTTCGAGGAACTTTTGGAAAATTACATCTTTTTCAGCGAGAACCCCGTCAACCTCAACAGCGATGAGGTGATACGGCTGGTAGAACTACACCTGCTCAGCGTGTTTCAATACGAGGAATTGCAGAAATACCGCCGCTACTATGGTGATTTCATATTCCTCGACGAGTTGGAGATGGTAGAGGGCTTCGACGAGCAGACCGTGGCTATCATCCGACCTGTGGTTTGTATCGGACAAGACCAAAGCAAAGACAAAATCACGCTCAACAAAATAGCTCGCTATGGCAAACATAAAGTCGTGGGGCGCTATGAGCAAATCCTTGAGCAACAGCAAGGTTACCTGCCCTTTGATGACTCCACTCTTTTGGCCAAACCCAACTTGCGCTATCTCGGCAGTCCGCAGAAATACCTGTTGAAATACACCTATAATTATAGGAACAAAATCAGAGCAGGTTTTACTTTGGAGAAAGATGCGGGAGAGATGTTTTTCACCGACAAGGTCAGCGATACCATACAAGCCTTGCTGGGCAGCAACTACAAGCGCGGCTTCGATTTTGCGGGCTTCCACCTTTACGCCAAGGACTTAGGCATTGTGAAAGCCGCCGTATTGGGCGATTACCAGCTGGCATTCGGGCAAGGGCTTACATTGTGGTCGGGCATGAGTTTCGGCAAGGCGGGCGCGGGCAGCAATGTGATGAAGCAAGGCCGTGGCCTCACGCCAAAAGCCTCGGCCTGCGAGTATGCCTTCATGCGCGGTGCGGCAGTTACCTTCGGCAGAGCGCCCTTCAGCGGTACCGTGTTCTACTCCAACCGACTGATTGACGCCAATGTAAGCGTTGCCGACAGCCTCAATGAGGCCGAACTCGTCAGCAGCCTGCAAGAAACAGGATACCACCGTACCATCGGCGAGCTCCAAGACCGTCACGCCATACGCCAACAAATCATTGGCGGACATTTAGCCTACGCCATCGCCCATTTCGAGGTCGGCTACACCGCCCACCACACTTGGCTTAGCGTGCCGCTCAAACTCAGGCCCAGCCATTACAACCAGTTCTACTTCCAAGGCCAAAGACTCACCAACCAAGGCATTGATTTCAAGTATGTGAAAGGGAAATACGCACTTTTTGGCGAAGTCGCCATGAGTTATAACCCCGACACTACGGCCCTTCAAAACTTCGGCAGTACTCGGCAGCAGCAAGCCCAGAGCGCTTCGTTTGCCGGACTCATTGGGATGACCGTCAAACCTGCGGGATACTTGAACTTCACGGTATTGTACCGCAACTACGACAAAGCCTACCAGAACCTTTTGGGTAACGCCTTCGGCGAAGGCAGCCGCAACCAAGGACAGCGCGGTATCTATCTCGGCGTGGAAGCCGCTCCTGCACCCTATTGGAACCTCCTCGCCTATGTCGACCAGTTCCAGTTCACTTGGCTGACCTCGCAAGTCAACGCGCCCAGCCGTGGCCACGACTACTACCTGCGCATCAGCCACAGCTTTAGCAAACGCGCCAATGCCTTCCTGCAATTGCGCTCCAAGACCAAGATGAAAAACTCCACTGACGGCATGGTGTTTACCCACTACCCCATCCTCTACACCAAAAACGCCATCCGTTTCAACATCAACTATGCTATCGGTCGCGACTTCCAGTGCAGTAACAAAGCCGAATATGCACATTATCGCAACGATGATGGCAGCAACGAGCATGGCTATTTCCTCTGTCAAGACATCGCCTACAAGCCTGAGGACAAGCCCTACAGCCTCACTTTACGCTACGCCATTTTTGATGCCAAGGATTACAATGCCCGTATCTATACCTACGAAAACGATGTGCTGTATTCTTTTAGCGTGCCCGCCCTCTACGGCAAAGGCATGAGAATCTATCTTTTGGGAAAGGTAAAACCGTTCAACGCCTTGACGCTGTATGCTCGCATAGGACGCACCATCTACAGCGACCGCGACATGATTGGCAGCGGGTTGACGCTCATTGAAGGGAATCATAAAACCGATTTGAAGGTAGAGGCGATTTGGAAATTGTAGAGACGCAAAACATTGCGTCTCAGATGTAAAGACGCAAAACATTGCGCCTCAAATGTAAAGACGCAAAACATTGCGTCTCAGATGTAAAGACGCAAAACATTGCGTCTCAGATGTAAAATCACACGTATCGAGACGCAAAATTTTGCGTCTCTACGGCAAAACAACACAACAATGACAGACCTATTCAACAACAAATACCGCATCGCTACCGCCCGTGCCACATGGCATGATTATAAAGACGGATCCTATTTCATAACCGTCTGCACGAAGAACCGCAAATTTTATTTCGGCCAAATCATGAATCGAGAAATGGTTTATTCCGACCTTGGTCGATCTGCCATCGATTGCCTCGAACAAATCCCGTCACATTTTCCGCATGTGGAAATTCCTGTATTCGTCGTAATGCCCAACCACATTCATGCCATAATCATCATCAACGCCCTTGCCCCTACCGCGGTGGAGACGCAAAATTTGGCATTTGCCCATTCTGTCGTAGAGACGCAAAATTTTGCGTCTCTACAACGGAATGGATCCAAACAAAAATTCGGTCCCCAATCCAAAAATCTAGCATCAGTCGTAAGAGGTTTTAAAATCGGCGTAACCAAATACGCCAACAACCACGACATTTCATTCGCATGGCAACCTCGTTTCCACGACCACATCATTCGCAATCAGCATGAAATGAACCACATTGCCAATTACATCGATACCAATGTAATCCGTTGGAAAGAGGATTGTTACAACAATCCTGTAAAACAACAAATTGTCGAAAACATAGAAAAGCCTTATCTCCAGTATTTATAATGTGCCTTGAGCCTTCTTTGTTTTGATTCGCTCATATATAATTTGAGGCCATAACTGTAGGGCTGTTACATTACGATTGTAGGGCTGTCACACCGTGGCAGCCGCTGTGATTTCCAATGCGGCTGCCACGGTGTGACAGCCCTACAATTTTGGCCACGGTGTGACAGCCCTACAATTATTCCATCGCTACCTCACGCACGGATGCAATGCACCCGCACGCTGGGTGTGACAGCCCTACAATTATTCCACCACCACCCTATCCACCTGCTGCATGCCTGCCACACTGGTAATTATGGCATAAACACCTTTTGCCATTCCTTGTGTGGAAATGACAAAAGACTGTGTTAACCCGGTGGCGGAATACACCAATCGCCCTGTCATGTCATACAGCCTGACGGTAGCCTCTACAGCCTCATCAAACCGAATGTTAATCCTATCTTTCGCAGGATTCGGAAACACCTCAACAAACAGGTTCTCTGTTGTTTCCTCCACATCCCATGTACCACAGTCCGCGTTGATTTCGCCGTCCAAATAGTTGAAACGGTTGTCCAACCATTCTCTCATGTAGGCCAGTTGGCCTTCGTCAACGGTGAAGGCTGGCCACGCTTGGTGTTCACGGTCGTATGCTCCGCTCTCAACCAACTCATCATATTGGTTTTGAACCATTGTCATGATATGCTCGGTAGTCAGAATGTCGTTTCGCAAAGCATTGTATCGAGCCTTGGCTGAAGCCACAAAACCGTAATTGTTGCAGTCTTGTGTCAAGCGGTCATAGAAACCATTGCTCATCAAACCGCCCGAGTTATATGTCTTGTTGCCATCGGTGTCCAAGCCCCAGATGGCGTCCAAATCCCAAGGAAGATACATATAGGTGCCCGACTTCTTGTAGCGTGCCAAAAACAGGTTGCGCCCCATGTTGTCCATCGCCATCAAACTGTTGACAAACAAGTAGTAATCAATAGCATTCTCCTTATCAAACTGGGTGGCAAACTGTGAATAGAACACATTGTCGGAGGCGTTCATCACAAAATTGGTGAAGTTGTAGAGATGGTTCCAGTTGATGACGGTGTCGCTTTCGTTGGGATATACCCATTCGTAGTTGTCCCAAGTGCTCTGTGTATTGTCGTAATTGGGCAGTAAGTCGAATGTAGGCGCGCCGGGGCCATTGCCTTTGTAAAGCACGCCTCGTATGTCACCGTTATATTTGCGAAGTTTGAGCTGTTTGCGGTCCATGCGTTCAGTGAAAGCATAAATGCCCATATACTCATCGTTGATGAACACATCAGCATACACCATGCGGATACCCGGCAGGGCATTAGGTTCGCTCTCGGCATAGGGCAGCTGATACATCTCCATCCAAAGTTCGTTGGCCACCTTGTCGCGCAGGCGGAGCGGCTGCGCCCACATGGCCTCCAAGTTCCAGTCGTCATCGCTACGCATCCCCAAGAAGGTGGTGTCGGCCATCAAAGTGCCCGTCTCATCAGCCCACAATTCGACTCGATACGATTTTTTGTCATACTGTTGCGAAGAGGTGCCCCTGATTTTGAAGCCCGCATGCATTGTAATCACATTACCGTCGGCATCGGCCACATTGATGAGGCCATGCATGGCGGGCGAATTGACAATCGGACCATCGGTGGTGATGGTGATGAGCGGCATCTCGCTCCGATAATAGGTATAAGTCTCGCCCCGAAGCGTAATCGGCTCCTTGAACTGCTTCATACCGTTCTGCAATCGTCCTGTAGCCACAACGATTTTCTTTTCATGGTCGATACCATACATTCCCTTAATGTCGGGCTGTTCTTGCGCCATCATCATTACCGACGCAACCAACAATAATGCTATTAATGAAATCTTTTTCATTTTATAATTATTAATCAATTCTAACTACTTCCATAATGCCTTCAATGGCTTTCAGCCTGACAATCAGCTGCTCCAAGGCTTCCACATCGGCGATTTGCAGTACAATTCTGCCCTCAAAAAAGCCCTCTTTGTCGGAATTGAGGACAATGTTTTTCATATTCACCTCCAAATCCTCGGAAACAACTTTGGTGATTTTTCCGAGCAGTCCCATCACATCGCTACCATAAACGCGGATGGTGGCTTGCGAGCTTTGTTCGTCGACACCGGTCCACTTCACATTGATGATACGGTAGCCATAACGCTGCTGCATACTCTTTGCATTGGGACAGTTGGTGCGGTGTATGCTGATGGTGCCATCGCTGGTAACGAAGCCGAACACGCGGTCGCCCGGGATGGGATTGCAGCACTTGGCCAACTTGTAGGTCACATTTTCGATGTCCTCGCCGATAGAAAGCGACTCCTCCACCTCGGAGGATTGTTCCTTCTTCGAGGTTCCGATATGCCCCGGCACAAACTTTTCCGTCTTTTCCGCTCCCTCTCCGAACTTGGAGGTCAAGAAACGCTTCACATCGGCAATGTCGATTTTCTCGGTGGAAATCTGATGGTAAAGTTGCAGGGCGTTCTCCAACTTGAACTCCTTCACCAGCATATCGACAACCGTTTCCGAGAATGGCAGTTTCCAATTCTTTAGTCGGCGTTGCAGCATGCCCTTGCCCATCTCCGATTCTTTCAGTTCCTGCTCTAAGAGATAGCGGCGGATTTTGTTTTTGGCCTTATCAGAGACTACTGCATTAAGCCAGTCGGCGTTGGGCGACTGTTTCTTGCTCGTGATGATTTTCACCTTGTCGCCATTGGTCAGCACGTGGCGGATAGGCACCATGCGTCCGTTTACTTGGGCGCCATTGCAGGTCTCACCCACTTGGGTGTGTATCTCATAGGCAAAATCAAGCACCGTGGAGCCCACGGGCAGCTGTTTCAGGTCGCCTTCGGGCGTGAAAATGAAGATTTTCTCAGATTTATAAATCTTCCTATAAGAATTCTCAAACGACACGAGGCCGGGGTTTTCAAGCACCTCACGCACATTCAGAAGCCATTCCTCAGAGGTCTGCTTCTCACCTTTATATAAATAGTGCGCCGCCTGACCCGTCTCGGCAATGTCATCCATGCGGGTGGTGCGGATTTGTACTTCAAACCAGAGCTTGTCGTCATATTTCACCGTGGTGTGTAGCGACTCGTATCCCGTGGCTTTGGGTTTGGTAATCCAGTCGCGAAGGCGTTCGGGCATGGGGTCGTAGATATTGCTGATGGCCGAATACACGCTCCAGCAGCACTCCTGCTCGTCCTTCAAGGGGCAGTGGATGATGACACGCGCCGCCATCAGGTCATAGACCTCCTCAAAAGGCACATTCTGCGCCTTCATTTTGGCATAAATTGACGGTATCGACTTCAACCTCCATTTCACCGAATAGGCAAATTTATGCTTGCCGTTCTTCTTGGTGCGCTCCAGCTCGGCATCTATGCCCTCCGAAATACGGGCAATGAACTTCTCAGCGGTTTGCCTGCGGGTTTCTTGTGTGGCGGCAATCTTGTCCTCAATCTCACGAAATGTCACCGGATTCTCGTAGAGCATCTGCTTCTCCTCCAACTCTGCCTTCAGCTTGTAAAGACCAAGGCGATGAAGGATGGGAATATAGATATATTTGATTTCGTGGAAATACTTCGACAGCCTGTCAGCATCCACATCGCCCTGATTACGGACATCATACACACGGTGCACAATCTTCAGCAGCACCGACCGCATATCATCAATCAGCGAAAGGAACATCACTTGGAAGTTGTCGGAGTTGTAGGCGACCTTTTCGGTATCCAACTTGGAGATTTCGCTGAAGTCCTCAAGTACAATGGCGACCGTCTTCCCAAACTGCTTTTCCAGCTCTTTGATACCCACCTTCTCCTTATAGTCAATGCCATGCAGAAACGCTGCCGTTACCGAGATATAGCCCAAGCCCACCTCAAGCACGGCGATACGCCCCATCTCGATGAGGTGAAACATATAGGCCTTGCCCGACGCCAGATAACGCCCGTCGTATTTCTCCAAACAAAAACGAAATGCCTTGTCAATCAAAGCCAAATGCTCAGGCGCGTTGACAAAAGGGTGAATGTCGTCAAGCATAGTCTGATAGGCCTGTTGAATGGCCAATATCTCCAGTGATGAATATCTTGCCATGATTTTCAAAATGCGAAACTTTGGGCTGCAAGGCATGAGGCACATTGGAGCACCAAATGTTTCGCAGTCCCGTGTCCTGTGACAATCCGAAAGTTGTTCATTATTAATCAGTTATTTTAACCGTCAGTTGATGGCCAAGCAGGATGTCGTAATAGGGCTTCAGTTCCTCGAAACTGCCGTGCATGACAGCACACTTGCCCTTATAGTGCGTAATCCAAGCGCATGTTTCGGCCTGCTCGCGGGTATGATGACACACCTTCATCAAGGTGTCGATAACATATTCAAATGTATTCACATCGTCGTTGATGAGCAACAGACTCTTTTCGTTTTCAATCAGTTCCTCTGTCAGCGTATCGGTATATTCCTGTTCCTTGTTCATAAACTTCCGATCTCCTCCTTCCGCAAAAGCGGAAAATTAGCGTGTAAAAATACATATAATTTCTAAAATGGAGATGGAAAAACCGTTGGAAAGTGTTTTTTTCCTACTTTTGCCCCCACGAACGCAACCATAGCAATGCAGAACCGCTTCATAAAAAATATCATCTTCCTGTTGTTTCTCAACCTGTTGGTGAAGCCGTTCTGGATTCTTGGTATCGACCGCGAGGTACAAAACCTGCTCGGCGATGCCTCCTACGGCACCTATCAGGCCATCTTCAACTTCTCATACCTCTTTTACATTCTGCTCGATCTCGGCATCACCAACTTCAACAGTCGCGCCGTCGCGCAAGACCCCAAGAACCTCTCCAAACATTTCGGCGGCCTCACCGAAATCAAATTGCTGCTCGGTTTGCTCTATGCCGCTGTCATCTTCGTCGTAGGCTACTTCTGCGGCTACAACGAAGGCCTGAAACTCAAATTGTTGTTCTGGTGCGGCCTGAACCAAGTCCTGCTCTCCTTCATCCTCTATCTCCGATCGAACATACAAGGTCTGCTGCTGTTCAAGCAGGACAGCATACTCTCCGTCTTCGACCGCGTGCTGGCCATCGTCATCATGGGTCTCGTGCTGTGGAGCGGCTGGCTACCCAAAGAGAAGTTCAACATCATCTGGTATTTGCAGGCCCAGACTTTGGCCTACATCTGCACCCTCGTTTTTGCCTTGACCATTGTTTTGCGCCACGCCAAGCGTATCAGCTTCAAGCTCAACTTTCAGTTTTTCAAGGAGATACTAAAACAAAGCATTCCATTCGCCGTGCTCGTGCTGCTAATGAGCGTTTACAGCCGTATCGAGCCTGTCCTTCTTGAACGCCTTCTGCACGACAATGGCGTTCAGGCTGGTATCTACAGCCGCGCCTACCGCCTCTTCGACGCAGGCAACAACATCTCCAACCTCTTCGCCATCATGCTGCTGCCCATGTTTGCCGCCACGCTGAAAAACAAGCCCGAACTGAACAACCTCGTCAAGACCTCGCTCAATGTCATCGTAGCTATGGCAGGCATCGTGCTCGTGATGTGCGTCTTCTACCGCCACGAGATTATGCAGATGATGTACAATCCCGAGCAGGCCGAAACAGAAGCCGCCTATCTCATGCGTATCGGGCAATATGCCAAAGTATTCCCCCTCTTGATGGGCAGTTTCTTCTGTCTGTCAACAACTTACATTTTCGGTACGCTGCTCACTGCCAACGGCAGTCTCAAACAGCTCAACCTCATGGCAGCAGCAGGCGTCGTCATCAATATCCTGCTCAACCTCATCGTCATTCCGCGCTTCCATGCCGTCGGAGCCGCCTGCACCAGCCTGTGCGTGCAAGCCGTTACCGCCTTCATGCAATACCTCATCGCCAAACGGATCCTGAAATTCGAAATGGGCCGCCGCTATTTCCTCCACATCGTCCTGTTCATGGCTTCCATCGTATTGGTTACACTCCTATTTAAGCAATTGAATATCAACAATACAATTAGTTTTATCAGTGCCTTTGCCATCAACTGCGGAGCCATCTTTTTCACCCGATTGGTCGGGTTAAAAGATATTGTCAGCCTCCTCCTACCCAAGGAAAAAAAGCCTTAAAATGACTTTTTTCATTGCCAATTCAAGAGAAATCTCTATTTTTGACGACTTATTTCACACATTAATATGGGCGAGCAACAACATAACATATACAACTCCAAATACTTATGCAAGCTTCTGTGGAAACATAGGAGACCCATCCTCATCATTCTGGCGGTGGCGGCGCTCTGTGCCATCCTATTCAGCGCACCCTTTTTCATCACACCTCTTTATAAGTCCACCACCATCATCTACCCCACCTCAAGCAACTCCATCTCAAAGGTGCTGATTAGCACGACTTACCAGTCGGAAAAGGACATCATGAATTTCGGCGAGGACGAGCAGACCGAACAAATGCTGCAAGTGCTCAACTCGAACCGCGTGCGCGACAAGGTCATCAACCGCTTCAACCTGATGGAGCATTACGACATCAAGGCCGAAAGCAAATACCCCTATACCAAGCTGAACAAACTCTATGATGCCCGCATCAGGTTTCGCCGCACAGAATTTAGCGCAGTGAAAATCACCGTTTTGGACTCTGATGCAGCCCTCTCGGCCCGTATCGCCAACGAAATTGCCGAAATCTTCGACAGCACCATGAACGAGATGCAGAAAGAAGTCGCCATCGAAGCCTTTCGCATCGTCGAACAAGTATATAACTCGCTCTGTGCCGAAATGAACATGCTCGAAGACTCACTCAACATCTTGCGCAGGCTTGGCGTGTTCGACTACGAGTCGCAAGTAGAGATGTTCAGCAGCCAGTTGGCCATTGAGCTTGGCAAAGGCAACACACAAGGCGTGAGAAACATACAAGAACAATTGGACCTCTTGGCAGAATACGGCGGCGCTTTCTACGCCATCAACGAGCGTTTGGACAACGACCGCTTACAACTCTCGTTGGTCAAGTCGAAATATGAGGAGGCCAAGGTAGATGCCACCGAATTCATCCCGCACAAGTTTGTCGTTACCTCCGCCTTCAAGGCCGAACGCAAAAGCTACCCCATACGCTGGGTTATCGTGGTGATTACCGTGCTGAGCACTTTCCTGCTACTCATCTTCTGCATCGTCTTCTACGACCGCTCCAAAGGCTTTTTTCGTCAGGAGGCCGAGAAAAACTCGGTCGCACAAACCACCCAAGACAAAACGGACAATTGACCTAACAACCCTCCAACCCGTCAACATCACTCAGAAAACAACACTAACAACAATGGATAACAATTTCAACAATCTCTCTTTGGTTCAACTCGTGCTGAAATGGAAATGGCACATCGTCATCATCACGGTTGTAACCGCCTTATGTGGCGCCATTTTTTCAAGCCCAATGTTCATCACTCCGCTTTACAAGTCGGTGGCCGTAGCCTATCCCGCCAACATCAGTCCCTACTCCGATGAAAGCGAGACAGAACAAATGCTCGAAATAATCAACTCGACATCCATCATGGACTCCATCATCGAGAAGTATGACCTTTGGACCGACTACAAAATTGACAAAAACCATAAGTTCGCCAAGACTTATATGTTGGGCGAATATCGCAGTAAAATCAAGATCAGCAAGACTCCTTATGAGGCTGTGGTCGTTACCGTCATGGACAAAGACCCCTTCATGGCTTGCGACATCGCCAAGGACATCCTTAATTTCTACGACCGAAAAGTGCACGACTTGCATACCCAAAAAGTAGGCGAAGTGGTGGCCATGTACGACAGACAGCTCCGCATGAAACAGCGCGACATCGACTCGCTGAAGCAGACCCTCACCGACCTCGCTACCAACTATGGCGTGCTCAACTATTCCGGCCAACTTCGCGAAGTAACACGCGGTTTCATCAACGGATCCACAAAAGCCAATGAACTCAAAGAAAACTTAGAACGATATGGCGCCAACGCCATCGACTTGGAAACGAAAATCGTCGCTGAAGCCAACACCTACTCCCTCATCAAGAAAGACTACGAACAGAACCTGCGTTTTTTCAACTCCAAGCTCACCTATTCCAACATCATCACCGAGCCTTTCCCTGCCGACAAGAAGGCCTTCCCTGTCCGCTGGGTAGTAGTGGCACTGAGCGCCTTGGGGGCATTGCTGCTCTCCATCGTGCTCATCTTCATCATCGAAAACAGGAAACGCTTTGTTGCTGAAAACAAGTAAACTGTGGAGAAGAAAGCAAAAATAGCATGGCTTTACCTCATAGCGGCACTCTTTGTGGCCGTTGGGCTATTTTTTGTGGTGAAGAAGAACACCTACCTTTTCTTTGCCCTCCCTGTAGCGTTGGGCGTGCTGCTGCTTTATGTCTTCTCTTTGGACAAAGTATTGCTGCTCACGGTTTTCTCGGTACCCCTCTCTGTTGACCTGAAAGTCTTTGATTCGGGTTTGGCCATCTCGCTGCCCGCCGAACCCCTGCTGATGGGTATCTTGGTGCTTTTTTCGGCCAAAATGCTCTACGATGGCAAATATGACCGCCGTATCTCACGACATCCCATCGCCATCGTCACCTACTGCATGTTGGCATGGATGTTGGTTACAACCATCACCAGCGAAATGCCTCTGGTATCCATCAAGTTCCTGCTGTCGAAGCTGTGGTTTATCGTCCCAGCTTTCTTCCTCTGCGCCATATTCTTCAAAAATCCCAAAAACATCCACAAGTTCATCTGGTTCTACATTGCTGCCTTGTGTATCGTGTGCATTTACACCATCATCCACCACGCGCAATACGGCTTCGACGGCAACGCAGCCCACTGGGTGATGTCTCCTTTCTATAACGACCACACGGCTTACGGCGCAGCCTTGGCCATCTACCTCATCCTCGCCCTGACTTACGCCTTCCTGCCGGGCGTGAATAAAAACCGCCGACTGCTTGTCATTAGCGTGATTGCGCTGCTCAGCATCGCCCTGATACTTTCCCAAAGCCGTGCCGCATGGGTCAGCATGATTGCCGCCTTGGGCGTCCTGATTTGCGTGCTGCTGAAAATCAAATTCCGTTGGATTGCCACCACGGTAGTAATCTTGTTCGGACTGTTCTTCGCCTTCCAACACCAAATCATCGACACACTGGAGAAGAACAAACAAGACGCTTCGGGCGACCTTGTGGAGAACATCCAGTCCATCACCAACATCTCCACCGATGCCTCCAACCTTGAGCGTATCAACCGCTGGCAATCGGCCTTCCGTTTGTTCAGCGATCGTCCCGTTTTCGGCTGGGGGCCGGGCACCTACCAGTTCGTTTATGCCCCTTATCAGATGTCGAAGGAAAAAACCATCATCAGTACCAACGCCGGCGATGGTGGCAACGCCCACTCCGAGTACTTCGGCCCCTTGGCCGAGCAGGGCATTGTAGGCTCGCTCCTTGTCGTCGTCCTCGTCATCGTTACCGTCTATTGTGGTCTGAAGACCTACATCCGTTGCAAGAACAAGAGCGCCAAGATATTGGTCTTGGGCGCCACCCTTGCCTTCATCAGTTACTTCGTACACGGCTTCCTCAACAACTTCTTGGACACCGACAAGCTGGCCATACCCGTGTGGAGCCTCGCCGCACTGATAGCTGCAATTGATGTTTTCTATGCGGACAAGGAAGAATTTGTTGGAGAATAACCCGCTTCCCTGCCTTTGCAGGCATGAAGGCGGGGCTTTTCATACCGGCATTGATAACCAAACAACATGAATCATGTTTTACACACGCTGTATTCGAGAATTGATACATAGAGGAATAAGGCTGCAACTCTCTCGCTTAATAGGAGTTACTGCTTTCCTTATAGTATTTATCAATGTATCCGCATATCCGCAAACCCCTTCCCTTCCGCTAAAACCGCACTCTGAAGAGTATGTTTTCAAGGAAATAAAACTTCCCGGCGATGAACCTATTCGCAATATTTCAGCTATTTTGGAAGACAGTCACGGATTTGTCTGGATAGCAAGCAGGCACGGATTAATGCGCTACGACGGGCACGATTTCAAAGTTTTCCGCAATATACCCTCCGACACTGCATCTATCATCGATACTGATGTGCTCTCGCTTTATCTGCTTGGCGATACGATTTTGTGCATAGGAGGCAAACACGGAATTTCATTGATGGACATCCGCACCGAAAATATCATCAATCTGGAAAACGACCAAGATGGAAACCCGGTGGAATGGGTCAATAATTTTTATCAAGATGAAGAGGGAACTATCTGGATAGCTGCACTTAACGGACTTTATAGCTTAAAAAATGATCTATCGGCCATCGTCAATCATTATCTTGATACGCCACCCATTACCAAAGGTAACCCCGCTTTCGCCAAAAGAGTGTACTGCATAATTCAGCATAGCGTAAATAATAATCGGTTGATGCTGGGAACAGAATGCGGGTTAATAAGTTTCGACAAAAAACGAAATACCATACACGAAATCTATCCAAATACAGAAGCCACATTTTGGCGTTCTCAGCCCCCTGTTTACAAATTCATACAAGAAGGAAATTCTTTATGGTGTAGGTGTTGGATTTCAGGAATGCCTCGGTTTGATATGATAACTGAAACTTGGAAAAACTTTAGCTACCCGGAGACTGACGATCGTTTAGGAACCACTAATAATGTATGGGCAGTAAATGATTTTATGCTGAAAAACGAAAATGAAATCTGGATATGCGACTGGGATAGAGGGCTCTATGTTTTCAACAAAAACACCGAAGAATTATCTCGACTTGAACAAGAACAAACCTACGATGTGCTTGATAAGCCATACATGAAAATCTTCAAACTAAAAGATGGAGCACTTTGGTTAAGTTGCGATGATGGACTTTGGCGACAGAATCTAAGGGCAAAGCAGTTTGAACTCTTGGATATTCCCTTCCCTCATACTTGGGTTTCGGCAACCTTACACGATGAAGAGACAGATGAGTACTACTTCGGGATGAGTTGGGAAAGCTACGGAGTGGCTTGTTGGAATAGCCTTACGCGACAATGGACTTATTACCAAACCGAGAGCGACAAAAATGAAATGCTGAATACCAACGATATTTTCAAGGACCGCCGCGGAGTTATTTGGGTAGCAACCTCACAGCGAGGACTTTATTACATTGACAAAAAAAGCAAGACTTTAATACCATTTTCACTTCCCGATAAAGATTTCAGCCATTTTTGGAACAATACTGTTTATAAAGTATTCGAAGACAGCAGAAAAAACTTATGGATAGGATCTGGTAAAAATGGTGTTGCACGCCTAAATCCCGAACGAACCAAAGCGGATTATTTTATTAGTAACGACCAAGACACCACTTCATTATTCGGTTCTACTCATTTCAGAGCTATCGAAGAAGACCAATATGGGCGGATTTGGATAGGAAGTCGCAACTGTTTTTGCACATTCGACCCCGAAACGGAAACTTTCTCTCGCGAAATTCCTCTAAAACTGCAAAATTCCGGTATAAGAGACAGCTACACATATTCGATCGTAAAAGACACAACAAATGCGATATGGCTCACAATAGAAGGACAAGGTCTGGTAAAAGTTGAAGAACAAATCAAGGATAATTTCAAATTCAAAATATACCAAACCGACGATGGCCTGAAAGACCTTACCGTGTTTTATATGACTTCCGACAAACAGGGAGGACTGTGGATAGTAAACAATGGGCTGCTTTACCTTAACCCCTATAACAACTCGTTTATGCTTACGGATGAGCAGAGCGGTCTGCTCAACAACATCGGAGGAGACAGCAAAATCATGATTGACCGATACGGGAATGTATTTTCCGCAGAACAGGTGGGCGTGGAATGGCTCAGCGAAGCCGAAAAATACTCACAGTCAAGCGTATCAAATTTGATTATTGAAAACATAGGCATTAACGGCCAACCTGTTCTCGATTGGAATCCTTATATTGAGACGAGTTCTCCTCATATTGTCAACTACAATCAAAACAATCTTACTTTCGGCTACACTGCCATTTGTTTTGAAGACTACAGCCAAGTGCGCTATCGTTACAAATTGGAAGGTTTGGAAAATGAATGGAACTCCCCCACCCATATTTTGGAAGCCCGTTACACCAATTTGAAACCCGGGAAATACCGTTTCGTGGTAGATGTTTCATATAAAGGTGTCTGGTTGGGATATAACAGATTTGTTGAGTTCAGAATAAAACGCGCCTTTTGGGAAACATGGTGGTTTTTATCGCTTTCCGCAATCACAATCATAGCCATAGTCTATTCCTTATATCTCAATCGGAAACGGCACAAGGAAAAACAAAAGCAAATTCGCTTGAGAATTGCATCCGATTTGCACGACGATATAGGCTCAACGCTAAGTAGTATCTCCATTATGAGCGATTTATTGCAATCACGCTTGGACGACAGCCCCAATTCTGAAGAGATGCTTCGCAAAATCGGGAAAAACGCAAGAAATATGCTTGAATCCATGGACGACATTATCTGGTCGGTAAACCCGCAAAATGATAGTTTTCAGAATATTATAGTGCGCATAAGAGAATATGCCATACCGCTTCTGGAACCATTAGACGCGAAGTTCTCCATCATCGTTCCAGAGAATGTAATATCATTAAAAGTTTCGATGGACATGCGCCGGAACCTGTTTCTGATTGCAAAAGAAGCAGTGAACAACATGGCAAAATATTCCAGATGTACAGAGGCAAAAATCGAATTTTCCTATTCTCATTCTGTTTTAAAAATGACAATAGCAGACAACGGAAAAGGATTTGACACATCGAAAGAGAACACACGAAACGGATTGCGCAACATGAAGTATCGCGGCGAAAAAGTAGGCGGAAAAGTTTCTGTGCTCTCCACTATCGGCCAAGGCACAATCGTTACTTTTGCGGCAAAAGTAGAATAGAACATTTCCGTTGTCGATTATCTTAAAAATCATATATTTATATTATTGACAAGCATTATCATAATGCCTATAATTGCAAACTGAATTAAGACACTCGCACTCTTGCAACTCGTAATACCGAAAAATGATGAAGCTGGACATTAATGTTGCCATTTACGAAGACAATGATTCTCTGCGCGAAAGCCTTTCTTTTTTGGTGAAAGGCTCGGGATTGTTGCGTTTTGTCGGATCGTACCCTGATTGTCGCGATATTATTGAGAATTGCGAATCGAATAGGCCGGATGTTATCCTGATGGATATTGAAATGCCTTACCTCTCTGGTATTGAAGCCACCCGACTGGTAAAAGACAAATATCCCGATATCAATGTGATGATGCTCACCGTGGTTGAGGATCGCGACAAGATTTTTGACGCCTTGCGAGCCGGTGCCACGGGATACCTGATCAAGAAATCCACGGCGGTTCAAATCATTGAAGCGGTTGTTGAATTGGCCGGAGGCGGCTCACCTATGTCGAGTGTCATCGCCCGCAAGGTGCTTGAATATTTTTCCAAGCCTTTCAGCAAAAGAGAGAACGAATATGCACTCTCCGAGAGGGAATTTGACATCTTGAAGCGTTTGGTGGCCGGCGACAGTTATAAGATGGTGGCCGATTTTTGTAATATCTCCATAGGCACCGTGAGATGCCATATTTACAGTATTTACCGCAAACTCGCCGTCAATTCCAAAGCCGAGGCTATCATCAAGGCCATCAACGAAAAGCTTGTTTAGCATCTGTTTTGATTTCGTACAACCATTTGTATCATTTCGTTTTCGGCTTGCTTGAGGCACATTTTGGTCACTTTCACTCTTCCTCTCGCTCAAATAGGCCGCCCTCCACATTCAATGACGAATGAAACCGGCTCCAAAATCAAAGATCAAATAGACTTAAAGATCATTCAAAACAGCTTCTATGCAATTCGATTTAGATATTATTAGTTTGTTAATCAATATATTAGAAACACATAAAGAATTTATTGAAAAATCTCTTTGAAAAAAATTGCAGAAATAGGATTTATGCTTATTTTTGTAAGGAGTTTTTATAAGATGGCTTATTCTCGTAAATGGCCAACGAATTAAAAGGAAGGTCTCTTTCATATTCAATAATATAAATAGGTGTCCATCCTTCCAACAAAGTTAAAACCTGACCACACATTATTTTTGATCGTCATGAAAAAAGAAATCACATTAGAAGTCAACGAAACATTCTCATTCGAATTGGAAAGCCATACAGGAGGCGGTTATTCATGGTCGGTGGTTTCAAATGACGAAGTAATCACCGAAGTGCATATCAAGCCATGCAAGACCAGTCAGGACATTGCACTAAGTCCTATCGGCAAAGGAGTTCCCGTAAAAGTGGAAATCAAAGCCCTCGCAAAAGGGAATGCCGTTGTTCGTCTTGAGGAGCAAAGGGAGTGGGAAAAAACCGCCAAACCATTGAATATTTGTAAAATAATAATCACCATAAAATAGATAAGACATGACTGAAAACAAATTGCAAGAAAAGAAAACGGCATTCAAGATGCCCAAGCTGGGATGGATTCCCGACATCCCCGATGACAGGGATTATGCTTACGAGGCTCCGCTGAAATTGAGAAAATCTTTCCCTTCGAAAGTAGATCTCAGAAAGTTCTGCCCGCCGGTATTCAACCAAGGTGCTTTGGGAAGTTGCACGGCCAACGCCCTGCTGGCGGCTGTCGAGTTCGGAAAGAAAATCAAAGGGCAGAAAACCTTTAGGCTTTCAAGACTCTTCCTGTATTACAGCGAGCGCGTGATGATGAATACGGTTCATTCCGACAGCGGCGCCTACCTGAGGGACGGTGTCAAGTCGCTGAACAAGCAAGGCGTATGCCCCGAAAAAGAGTGGCGATACAGCGCAAACACCAATCATGGTGCCAAATTCACGAAGAAACCACCCCAAAAATGCTACGATTCGGCCCTCGACCACCAGATCTTACATTATTATCGAATCACACCCATCATGCACGACATACGCGCCTGCCTCGCCGACGGATTTCCGTTTGTGTTCGGCTTTTCCATGTATTCCAGCTTCATGGAGGAAGAAGTGCGCGACACAGGTATCATGCCCATGCCACAGCCCGGCGAAACCCTGCTTGGCGGTCATGCAGTGATGGCGGTAGGCTACGATGAAGAAAAGGAAATGCTGCTCGTGCGCAATTCGTGGGGGAAAGAATGGGGCGACAAAGGTTATTTTTGGATGCCTTACGACTACATCCGCAAGACCAAAAACTGCGCCGACTTCTGGACCATCAGAGAAGTTGAATAACTTATTAGAAAAAACGAACCTTCGATGTAAATACCATCGAGTTTCTACAAAAACGGCGGAGACAAATGTTTCCGCCGTTTTTTTGGCGCGAAACAACTGCAAAAACCATACCTTTATATGGTTGACAAGCGTATTTTTCTGGTGTTATTTTGCAGTAATAAACTCTAAAAATAATGTATCATGAAAACAAAAGCTTTACTTCTTTCAATTATGGCAGCCGTGGCGTTGAGTTTCTCCGCACAGGCTCAAAAATTTGGCGACGACATCGTGCTTCACGAATGCAGTGGAGACTTTTGGGCAAAACCCAAAATCTCGGTAGCCGACAACGGATGGATATATGTACTGATGAACAAGTACGGACACCCCGACGAAAAAGATGAAACAAGGTTCTACCGTTCAACAGACGGTGGCCTAACATTCCAACAAATAGCAAGCGGCACCACTCCCGCCGGCATCCGCCAAGGCGGACGCGATTTAGTGGTAACTGGAGACGATCCGTCAAACATTGCTATTTGGTATGTACTTGCAGATAATGAAGAGGCATCACAAAAGACAAATGTATTTTTGATAAAAATGGATGCTAACGGCCAAAATGGGAATACTGTATATTCTATCAGCTACAACAACACCCGAACCAATGATGTAGCCATATCCACCAATGCCCGCTCGCCGGAAGATGAATGGTCTCCGTTTGTTATCGGTTTTGCCTTGACAACACACACCTTGGATGTCAATAGAGGTAATGTAGATTACATCTATTCCACCAATGGCGGAGCTACTTTTACCAAAAAATGGATGTACAATAAAGTCGGTTCAGAGTTTGGTGCTATCGACCTCTCCATAGGTCAAGCAAAGGCAGATAAATGGTATCCAATTGCCGGTATTGTTTTTGAAATGGATAAAGATGCCTACGGTGAGGGCAATATAGGTTTTATTGCCAGCTCGGCAAACGGAGAATCCACCACAGAAGTCTTACAGGTCAACACGATATGTTCGAGTGAAGCCAGATGCAGACAGCCGAAAATCCAATGGCTGTGCAACAATACTTTAGACGAACCACACAACTTTATGATTGCTTACACTGATATTTATAATGATTATGATATTATCAAAATTAACCCTAAACCCGGCTATACTTTGGATGCTCACACGTTGGACAATTTGGAATATCATTATATCGCGTCAGGTGGTGATAAATATGAAGATTATCCCGACTTATCATACGACAAGAATTACAACAACTACCTGCTTGTTTATCGGGAATTGTTAACCGACCACAGCGAATCTAAATTGGTTTACAAGGTACAACACTACACCCAAATAGACGGGAATGCAAGCGATTGGGGACATATAGGCGATGTATCTACTGTCTCTACAGGAGATGATTGGTTTTGCTCTCCTGTGGTGGATATTGACCTTACCCGTACAAAAGCATGTTTCGCTTTTGAATACTATAGAGAAACTTCTCCTTTTGTTACCAAGTTGCTTTTCGATTCCGAATGGAGCACAGTGGATGTAGAAGAAATCCCTACGGTGTCCAACGGCCTCAGCTTGATGCCTAATCCCGCCTGCGACAAGACCGTGATCAAAGTGGAGGAAATCGGCAGCTACATCGGTAGTGTGTACGACCTGCAAGGCCGCAAGGTGATGGGCTTCAGTTTCAGCGGAACGGAGCACGACTTGGAGTTGTCAGGTCTTCCCGCAGGCGTTTACCTCGTGCACCTGCAATCGGATGCCGCAAAGTATGTGAGCAAGGTGGTAGTGGAATAATGAGTTTTCAAAAGGTTTGGGATTAGCCTGTTTAAATAACGACAAGAGGCACAACCCCAAAAGTTGGATGGATTAAACATAAATTGGACAGGCAAAAGAGTTCGGTATTACACCGGACTCTTTTTCTTTTTTTCAAAAAAAATCATTGTTGTCCGATAAAACTCGGTTAATCGACTAATCTGCTTGTATATTATTGATAAACAGAAGATAAAAAATTTCTATCCTCCTATTAAAAAAGCAAGCCCTGCCTGTCGAAT
>JBHACT010000072.1:0-30314 GCA_041854745.1 Candidatus Limimorpha sp.
AAATGTAGGAGACGGCTGTGAAGCATAATTAAACGCCAATAAAAGAGTCAGGCACGAGGTTTTGAATTTCGTGCCTGACTTTAGAAAAAGTTGTACTTTTCAATTTAGAAAGATGTACTTTTCGTTTTTGCGATTATACTTTTCCCATTGGCGACGGGACAGGCTTGTAGTTGCTCTTCCCGAAACCGAAAGGCATCGCCTTGATTTATTCCGAGACGCGAGTTAATAATCAAGAAAATTGAAGAGACCTGCAACTGCCCCTGTCATAAGCAAAATGATAAACAGAACAAAGGAGACGCATGAAATGGCCATGCCGGCAATGGCTAACCCTTTGGGGCGTTTAAAAAGCCCAATAAATGAGAACAGAAAACCGAGGAACCATAAGATGGAGCCACCGACGGGAACCCAGCATAGAGCCAATCCTATGATGGATAAAACGAAACCTGCGTTGCCAATTCCGTTGCGCCTGCGAACCGGTGCTTGCTGAGGGGCTTGCGGTTGATAACTCTGTTGTTGTGGTGGATAATACTGCTGCTGGGGCGGGTATTGTTGTTGAGGTGAATAATACTGTTGTTGAGGCGGATAGTACTGTTGCTGCTGCGAATACTGCTCCTGTGGAGGTTGCGTATTCTGTCTGTTTTCATCGTAATTGTTCATAATGCATCATTTTTTGTCGTTATTGTTGTTTGTTGTCGAGAGGAGTTTTCCCAACATTCGTTTTCTTACTTGTGTACTTTCCGCACAAACTCTTCCACTTCGGGCACGCCGCCTTGGTAAACAATGTAGCCGTTATATGGTTCGCGTGGGGTTGTTTCGCTGTTGATGGGGGTGAGCATGATGTTCTTCACTTCTTCGCGGTCGTGGGTCTGACCCAAGGCCCAGCCCAACTTGATGTAGGCGGTTTCGGCAAGCATGTTCTGAGCGGGGATGATGCCGCGGTCCATGAGGTCGCGGCCGGTGTCGTAAACAAACATGTGGGCATAGCCCCAAATGGTCTGTACGGTCATGTACTGGTGCACACCCTTGTCGGTGGCGCGTTGGATGGCATCGAACATGCCGCGGTTGACATGCCCTAAGCCGGTGCCGTCCCAAACAATGCCCCGGTAGCCGTTGTCGACAAGTGCGTCGAGCACATCGGGTTTCATGCCGGGATAGTAGTAGAGGATGGCCACGCGGTCGTCGAAGGTGGGGATGATTTTCACCTCGCGGTCTTGGCGGCGGCGGTTGTATTCCTCCTTGATGGGCACCACGCCACGCTTGCGGTCAACGGTGGCGACAGGCGTGTCGCCGATGGTGCGGAAGGTGGAACGGTAGCTTGAGTGCATCTTGCGGACACGCGTGCCACGGTGCAGGAAGCCGTACTCGTCGGAGGTGGGGCCAAACATGCAGACCAACACTTCGGCCACATCACCATGACCGGCGGCAGTCATGGCGTGCATCAGGTTGAGGGCAGCATCGGACGACGGACGGTCTGACGAACGCTGTGAGCCAACCAACACGATGGGCACGGGCAGGTTCTGGCACATGAAAGTCAAGGCGGCAGCGGTGTGCGACAGGGTGTCGGTGCCGTGGCCGATGACGATGCCGTCAACGCCGCTTTGGATTTCCTCACCGATTTTCTTCGCCAAGGCCACATACTCCTTGGGCGACATGTTCTCTGAGAACACGGCAAACACCTTTTCGGTATCAAGGTTGCAGATGTCGGCCAGCTCAGGCACGGCGCCATACAGCTCACCCGGCGAGAAAGCCGGAATCACAGCGCCGGTGCGGTAGTCCAAACGCGAGGCGATGGTGCCGCCCGTACCAAGCAATTTTACACGCGGAAGCCCTTCAGTATAAGGAAATTCCTTCTCCGGAATGTGATAGTTGGCCTTCTTGTAGTCGGTTTCGACCATGCCGGTAATGGTGCTGATATCGACACCGATATTATAGCCCGTGCTGACTTTCATCACGATATGTTGGTCGTCTTGGAAAGCGGCGCGAGGCAGGATTGTGCCTTTGAAAAGTCCGCCTGTGGTCTGGCATTCGGCCTGACTCCACACGCGGCAGTTGTATTTCTTGAGTACCTCAAGCGAGGCACCCCAGTATCCTTGGAAGAAATCTTCAGCCATAACTTGTTGTTTTTTTATTCAGTGTGACTCAATGAAAAGATGTGCAAATATACGGTTATTTACGATAGGTTTTTACATCCGTTCTTTATTTTTTCGAGCAATTAAAACAACCAAAAGCCTTCCGTCGGTTTACGCAACGCGACGGAAGGCTGATGCTGATGACAAAAATCCGTTTCTTTATTTCACCACGATTTGTTTTGTGACGCTGGTTCCGTCGTTACCTGTCATGCGGAGCAGATATAGGCCTTCGGGCAAATCGGAGACGGAGATTTCGTTGGTGTTTTGGTATGTTTTCACGGTTTGCCCCAACATGTTGCAAACCCGAAGCTCGGCGACTTCCATGCCGCTGACGCGGACAAGGCCGTTGGTGGGGTTGGGTAAACAGGTTACAACAGAATTACTATCATTTTCTTCTAAAGCATCGAATCCAGAACCATTGTTCATAAACACTTCAAGCCATGATTCTCTCTCAAACGGAGCATGCAAAACGAGCAAATCGTCGAAGCCATCGTTGTTCAAGTCGCCGACATCGAAATTGCGAACAAACTCGTATTCATGGTTTTCCACAGGGAAAAACACAGGAGCGCCAAACTCAAATGTGCCGTTGCCCTCAAACACATAATAACCTATATACCCCATCTGGAAATTAAACATTTCCACAATGATGTCGGGGTGTTCGTCGCCGTTGTAGTTCACTAGCTTCATGTTGTCGAGACCTCTATCAGCGTAAGTGATGGTGTTGGGAAACCAAATCGAATCCATCTTCTGGAATTCTTCATTGCCAAGATTCCTGAAAACCCAAAGGTGTGAATTGCTGGTCGAGCGGCCTTCCACTACATCGTCCCAACCGTCACCATCGATGTCAAAAACCACCAAGCCGTTAGTAGTGTATCCGTCATAGACATACGGATGGACACATCCCTCGCGGGGAATCAAGGTGTCCGTCGTATAGAGAATGAGCGCGCCGTTAACAATATCGTCCTTCCCGTCGTGATCCATGTCGCACATTGCAGGCACATAAAGAGAGCCCACTGAAAAAATTGCTTCCGTATTAAAGTTGCCCATGCCATCGTTACAAACATAACCCAAACCTGATTCAGTGTTGGCATGATAATCGTTTGCAACAGCTATGTCGGGGAACGAATCGCCGTTGAAATCACCCGACGTCATCATTAAATAATACGGGTTATCCAACACAAACTGATAGCCATTATACCAAACCCATTCCGGCTGAATCAAAGGGGTCTCGGCAAAACGTCCGAATCTTCCATTGCCGTCATTGTAGTCAACTCTAATAAAACAAGAGTCATTATCCGTACCCGGGTAATTTACGTAGGCGTACGAAGCTATGTCGATGCTGCCGTCCTTGTCGAAATCCTCCAAAAGAAAAGACAATAGTGCCATGTCATAGCCCATGTGCATGTTGGGTTTGGGACTGCTAATGTTTTCGTGCCATTCAAGATGGCCTGTTCCGTCGTTGAGATAGATGGAGAAGATTACCTCATTGTCAGGGGTGTTGAGTCGGCTAACGACAACATCGACAAATCCGTCGTTGTTGACATCGCCAACCTTGATACTGCGCGCATCGGGAAGCAATTCGTATCCTTCGTGTCGCACTTGCGCTTGAGTGACACCACAAATGAAAAGAAAGCCCAAAAGTATCAGTTCATTTTTTTTCATGATAGTTCGTGTTATTTTGTTATTACTCTTTCTCTTCAACCATAAAACACACGGCAAAGCAAAGGATTAAAGTTTTGATGTGGTTTTTTATGGTTTTTCATCTCACTACAATTCTCCTCGTGGCTGTCGTCCCTTTGCCGTCCGTCATGCGGAGCAGATATAAGCCTTCGGGCAAATCGGAGACGGAGATTTCGTTGGTGTTTTGGTATGTTTTCACCGTTTGCCCCAACATGTTGCAAACCCGAAGCTCGGCGACTTCCATGCCGCTGACGCGGACAAGGCCGTTGGTGGGGTTGGGATAAAGCAGAACTTGGTCGTTATTTGTTCTGTTTTCGCTTATTTCGGTAACATCAAAGTCACAGAATACAGGAAGTTGCAGGTTATTGAAACCCATGCCCGAATCGCACCAATTCAAAAGATTTTCCTCATCCAATAGTTGAACCTTTAAATTGAGCGCGTCAAGCAGATCGTCGGTCGAAACCGTTCCGCTTTCAAGATCAAAGGTTATTGCTTCGGTAAGTTTCCAATGCCCGCGGTCTTCTTCAGCAAAGGGTATTGCATCTTGGATGATGCCGGAATTATCACTGGTGGGCATGTCATCCAATTCAAGGTAATAGTTTGACGACGAGGAATAGTTGCGAATACGATTGAAATAACAGTTGTATATCTCTCCCATATTATCTTTAGTTATCCCATTCCTGGGGCCTAATCCACCACCGTATCCGGGAAAGTTTAACGCCTCTCCAATGTAGGCATAGCAATTTGCGATTAATCCATGATTGAATTCACCTACAAAACCACAAAGTTCAGACCATTCCATTTTTTCAATAATGGAAGCACAGTTTATTATTTCAGGCAAAGTGTTGTCGTTACCCATCCTGTTATTACCGACAAATGCACCGTGCACGAATCCATTTTCGTGGCTTTTTAACAACGGGCTATAAACCAAAGAGTTTGAAATCAAAGAGCCTCTGCTTTCGTAAATAAAAGGTGCTATATTTCCACCATGCATCTCACATTCTACAAAGCAATGATCTATTACGCAATTATCAGCTATTGATGCCAAGAAACCCATCCCATAGCCCGTACCCTCGAAATATCCATTACGCAACACAACATTAGAAAGTGAGGTCATAGCCAATTTTCCTATGAATCCCGTATAGTTATAAAGATTTGTTTTTATTAATTGTAATCCGTCAATTATGTGTTCTTTGCCATTAAAAATCCCTTTGAAAGCTGGGGCACTGTTGCTTCCACTTATGGGAACCCAAAGTGCTTCCGACATATCCACATTAGACTCAAGGCTAATTGTTTTTCCCTGAAAGTCGTCAATTTCCTGCCCGTTGAGGCCGTTGGTCACGGAGCAGAGCCACGCCAAGGCCTCGGCGGAATAGATTTTCACATCACCATTTTCGTCCACCACATAGCCTTCGGGCTGCTCCGTCACTATGTCGGTCCAGTATTGGTCGGGAAGTTCGCGCGAAGGGTTGATGTTCCCGCAAGCAGATTGCAACTGTCGTTGGGTTTCAAACGCTTCATCAATCAATCCGTCGCCAGCAATGTAAACTTCATTCTCTGTTCCAGTTTTCTGCCCGAAAATATGAGTGACTGGAACCAGCAGAATGCTTACCAACAAGATGTTTCTTAAAGGTGCAATTACTTTTTTCATAGGACTTGTATTTTAAAGTTAATGTTTTTCATGTACGCTGCAAATATACAAAATTTTCAAAAACGCAAGAAAAAAAGTGATTTTTTTATAAATTCTCGATTTTTTATCCTATCAGCCAGATAATCAGAGCTACAAAAAGCAACCGCTGCACAAGACCGAAAAAGTCCCATGCAGCGGCTTTGTCCACTTAAACTCGGAAAGGCTATTTGATGTTGTTGGCCAATTCTTTCATCTCACTACAATTCTCCTCGTGGCTGTCGTCCCTTTGCCGTCCGTCATGCAAAGCAGATATAGGCCTTCGGGCAAATCGGAGACGGAGATTTCGTTGGTGTTTTGGTATGTTTTCACGGTTTGCCCCAATATGTTGCAAACCCGAAGCTCGGCGACTTCCATGCCGCTGACGCGGACAAGGCCGTTGGTGGGGTTGGGGGAAACAGTGACAGTGTTCCCGACTTCGCTTTCATGGACGCTTTCCGTCCGTTCGCAATACACAATGTTGTACGATTTGGATGCTTCACCATCGCTGTAAACCGCCAAAACATGGTAGTTCAATCGTCCACCACCTGAATAATGGTCCGTGTATTCCGTTACGGTAACTAAGTCTTCACCGACCAATGTCGCGCCTCTATAAACTTGATAACCGACCAACACTTCTTCAGGCTTCAGTTCTGGTTCATTCCAACGAAGCGAAACGCTGTTTTCGTCGAAACCTGCAACTTCGCAATCCATCACGGGGGAATGCTGACTGTACCAATCCGGCCTGAAATGATGGAAATAAGTGGTAACCAATGTCTCGCCATAATCTCGGAAATAATCAATCCATACCTTCCCGCTGTTGGCGTAGATAATCGAATTCTCCCTTTTTATAGAATAAAAGGCCCCTGGCTCATGGTCAACTACGAACTCCCAATCGTCTGAAACATACATGTCACCAATTATCAATGAATCAACAGTCATCAGCATCTGGTGGTGTTGTCCGTAATCGGGGCTGAAAAACAGCGTGTACGACATCGTGTAATGATTGGGGTCGTCGTAAGACGGATAATAAGTGTACAACTCTCCTTTATTTGCACCTGCCGTCATTTCAAAGTGGCCCGAATCCGAGTAATAGACCGTGTCGGCGGTTTGGTTGAAATCCATCGAGTGGGTGAGATACCACGACGATAATACATCAGAAAAGTCTTCTTTGAAAAACTCACCCACATTCCATCCGGCTACATTGTACATATAAAAGGCTGGGATATCTAAGGTTTCAAAATGATTCCCATAATCATAACTGATTCTCAACTCCGCTGGGTTCATATTCCTTTTGAGAAGTACACCCGGTGCATTCTTGAAGGTCCAATACATATCTGAATAACCTGACAGGTCGTCGATGGATTCCCATGTATAGCCATAGTCCATGCTCCTGTACAGTTTGTTTGTCTGACCGGCTCCACTGTCTTTGTTATAAAGCACCCCAGGAGTGGCATCGGTGATGAGGTCGCCAATGTGCATGGCTTCTGGGTCGTCAATTAGATAGGAATAGGGCAGTTCGACTTTCTTTCCGTGTTCGGTGTAACGGGTCAAACACCTTATGCCTGAGCCGCCCGACGGAGTTTCCCAACCCGTAAATGAATAGAACTCGCCATACGAAGGCTGTTTGGGGTCTGTACCATTATCGAACGGCAAACACCCAGTTTCCGTCAGTTCTGGAAATCCCACATTAGAGGAACTGCCTGCATCAGGAATCGAAAGTCGACGGTATGTGGTGCTGCCCTCAATGACAGATTCCGAGTTGAATCCCTCGGTGTCGAAACGGACACAGATGGTTTGTCTGTTGCTTTCAGTGACTGTCGCACTGATTTCTTTTGGAGCAGGGCTGCCAAGGTTGATCCATGTTTGAGCATGGATCAGTTGCGCAAGTCCACACAAAGCAATGATGAGTAGATTTTTCTTCATGGCATTATTTTTTTTTTGGATGTTTTTCGTGGCAAACATACTAATTTTTCAAAAATGCAAGAAAAAAATGATAATCAGAGCTACAAGAAGCAACCGCCGCACAAGACCGAAATATCTCATGCGGCGGTTTTGTAATGTTAAGGTGAAGAACCGCTATTTGATGTTGTTGGCCAATTCTTTTACTTGACCACGACTTTCCCCGTGGCGGTTGCGCCGTTTTCGTCCGTGATGCGCAGCAGGTATATGCCTTGCGGCAGGCCTTCCAGACTGATTTCGCTGGTGTTTTGATAGGTTTTCACGGTCTGTCCCAGAATGTTGCACACCTGTGTCTCGACGGCTTCCATGCCGCTGATGCGGACGAGGCCGCTGGTGGGATTGGGGGAAAAGGTGATGGTGTTCCCGACTTCGTTCTCATGGACACTTTCCGTTTGTTCGCAATACACGATGTTGTAAGATTTGGATGTTTCACCATCGCTATAAACCGCCAACACATGGTAGTTCAATCGGCCACCGCCTGAATAATTGTCGGTGAAGTCCGTTTCGGTAACCAAGTCTTCAGTGACCAATGTGACACCTCTATAAACTTGATAACCGACCAACACTTCATCGGTTTTCAGTTCTGGCTCATTCCAACGAAGCGCAACGCTGTTTTCACCACAATTTGTTATTTCACAATCCATCACTGGCGTATGGTGTTCAAACCAATCAGGCTTGAAATCGTGGAAATAGGTGGTGACCAGAGTGTCGCCATAGCCGCGGTAATATGCAATCCAGCATCTATCACCTTGTGGCTCTTCTGGAGGAGGAAGGTAATCGGGGAAATTATAGGTCAACGAATCAAACAAGACATAAAACACGCCTGGTTCTCTGTCCAAAAACATGTTTCCACCCCCCAGTGCATAATGGGTAAACATCATCATATCAACTACAACATCAATCGGATTTGCTTCCAAATCAACCAACGTCCGAAAACTTGTCCCGTAACTATCACTGAAATCCACCCTTTTTAGTTTTGGAAAGGCCAAGCCAGACCTATACCTGCAGTACAGTTCCCCTTCCTTTGGTCCGATTCCAAATTTTGAGTTGTTAAATTCAGAAGGAAATGCAAGCGTGTCCACATTTATAAAAAAATCTGTCGTGTAATACAATTTGTCTGTCCATTTTTGAAAAAACTCTCCATGGTGCCAACCTGCAATTGTATTTATTGAATGAAAAGACCTTGGATATGTTACAATAGTATCGATGAAGTGCAACCCATAATCATAGCTGGAGATGAATGAATAATAAAAAGGGTTAAACTGATCATCTGGTTGATTTTTGACAATCTCTCCGAGCTCATTTGCAAAGCACCAATACGAAGGGAGAGGTGAAAAGCCTATGTCATCTATCAGACTCCATGTTCGCCCATAATCATTAGTAGAAAAAACTCTGTCCGAAAGAAAATCTATGTTGTAGAAGTGGCCAGGCGTAGCATCGTAAAGCAGTTCTCCCATTTTTGCCATGGTTACCGAATCGATTACCCAATTGTAATCATCGTATGTAGCAATGATGTCGACATCCGCTCCGTGATTGGAGAATCTACAAAGCAGAAATTTATATCCCATGTATGTATACTCGTACCACTGTTTTTGGATGATGATTTCACCTGGTTGGGTGCCAATGAAAAACTGCTCGTCTGATTGCGAGAATGTGATTTTGCCATGCAACAGAGTCATTAAAAAAAGTAGCAGTATATTCTTGATTCCCATTTTTTGCCCTCCTCCTATTGGTTATTGAACAACAAACTTTTGGATATATGGCTTGTCCCTATCTGTGAGTATGGCACAAACATACACGCCAGAAGGAATTTCAGAGACGGAAAGATGCAATGTATTGTATCCGCGATTAACAGAATTAATTGTCACGGCTTTAACAACCTCTCCATTTACACCTACTATTATTACGTCTGCACGATTACACGATTCCTCCAATTGAAACACAATAGCGATCTCATTTGTGGCAGGATTCGGTGAGATGGATACGGTCTTGTTAGAGATGGTGGCATTGGGATCTTCTTCAATGGCGTCATTTAATCTAACTAGTGGCAAGGTGGAAAGCAAATACTTCGTGTTCTTTTGATGTTCATAACTAGATTTTGGCACAGTCTCAGAATGTTCATTAAACCACATTGGGAGAGAGGCTCTGTTTAGGCTGTCTTCAGCCATCAGAAGACAAATATCTCCAATATCAATGACACAAAAAATGCTATCTTGATAAGGTAAACTGTCATTTGACAATTGCTCTGCATACCAATCTAAAGCATCACCATAGTTTTTCATTTGAACATCGCAACGAGCGGAAAGAAACGACCCGACTTTTTGCAGGGTCGAATTGGTCTTTATGTCCTCATTGGTAAGATAATAGGTTTTAAGTGATGAATAATCATCGGTAAGGAACCCTTCCAACCTAAAAATCTCCTTCAATGCAGAAACCGCCAATGGATCTTCAGAGTAGTCAGAAATTAATTGCATAAATTCTGTTCTTGCTCTTGCATATAAAGAATCCTCAAAATCCTTTCTGGCCTGTTCATATAGAATTTCTGCTTCAGAAACTTCTTCTCCGCCTTTTGCCATATTCCAAAACGGATCCCAATCGAAAAGGTTAGGAACATTGAACACAATTGAAGCATTGAAGTTTGTGTTACCATCCCAATTGTTGTGTTCAACATCAATAAGCCTTGATTCAGATAATAGAGAGCCTTCCACATCATAGTAAATCCAAGGATTAGTAGTACCATTCTTGTCTCCCAAAACTTTGTTATACCTAAATAATTGAGGGAAGGCATTGTTCGAGGCATAAAGCTGATGGTTACAATTCCACCCTATCAATTGGTAGTTGTTGGAAGGCTCGGTAATATCACCCACTTGTGTTAAACTATTGTTATAAATAGAGATACCATTTCCTTCAAATTCATTTCCGTTGCCAGCCAAATTGCTTCCGTTGCCTTGAATGGTATTAAGTGTCAGATTAGCATATGAGTTGTAAACGATGATACCGTCGTGTCTGTTATTCAGAATGGAATTTTCAGCGATAGAATACAGATTGCCTGTTCCGCTATTTGTCAGATATATTCCTTGTAAACAACCCATTATAGTATTACCACTTATTTCGTAATTTGGCACCCGCTCCAAACGGATAGCGGCATTTGAAATGCTCCTGTCGTTGACACCATAATGTTGGTACTCTACCGAAGTACAATTATTAAATGTTGAGTTTGTGATTGTTGCACTCGTAGAAGGCACACTCCCTCCTACAGGAATGCCAATCACCGAGTTTCGTGAAACCACAATACCAGAATGGTCGAATTCAGAATGATCAACATCCAAATCACTATGGCTGGCGTACAAACTGCAACCTTCATAAAACTGACAATAAGAATAGGCCAAACCAACTCCGACTGCTGATATATTACAGCCATGGTAGCGATGGTTGTTAAATTGATAGCCAAAATTGGAAAGATATTGTGGATTGTTGAAGTTTATTTTTAGATTTTTGAATATGGTTGTTCCTGGATTGCTGTTGTTGTATGTTATAGTGCCTCCATTTACTTTCACAAAAGAATTGTTCCCATTGACGCTTCTTAGAATTGCATTCCCATTGAAATGAAGCCGACCTGCTGAAGTGATATTGAACCCAGCATTGTCGTGGATGCGGACTCTTGTATCATTCGGAATTCTTACAATTCCTCCATCTTTAACGGTTACTATTGTAGTAACATCCGTGGAATCGGCAAGAGTGATGTCGTTTGTCACTTCAAAGCCCTTCGCCATGATGTTGAGAGCCGGATCTCCAAATAAATTCATTTGATAGCATCTTTTGTCTTCTTGCAATTCTGGTTGCAAAAATGATTCTAGAATAAACTCTCCTGAAATGTGCGACAGATGATTGTATACGGCTTGGGGTATTAATCTAGCCGCATTAATCATCAATCCAGAATATATAACTCTACCGGCACCCACGAACCCCACAAATCCCTTGTCCGGATATTGGCTTGTCATGGCTTGGCCTAGACAAGTAAGCCCAGTATTGTCAAAACAACCAGTAAGACATGAACTGCTAATGCAAAACTGATTCATAGTATTACTATTATCTATTAAAAAAGGACTGTAAATACTCTGCCATCCAGTTTCAAATCCGTGATTACAAATAACAAACATGGGGGCACCATCTTGTATCAATTCTTGTACGTCAATATTGTATTGAGTGGTATTCACATAATTTGCGCTCCTAAGTGTTCTGTCGGGACCAATTGTTGCTTGCAATTCTGAAAAAAATGAATTATATGATATATTTGTCCCTTTTGCTGCTTCAAGAATATTATTTAACTGAGGATTAAATCGTTTCTCCCTTTTAATCGTTTTTTTTACAATGTTATCCAGTTGGTTTACAGCATTTCCGTTATTATCGACACACATTCTGCCAATAAACAAATCTCCTTTAGAGTCATATGAAATAGACCCAGTACTATTGACAATGCAACTGAACCAATAATCAGAGGGATAAGGATCCCTTATCCCTGTTTCATGATTATAGATTGTAGCACCATGTGAATACGCAGTAGGGACATAACCTTGATATGGTACATTAATGATTGTACTAGGATGATGCGGAGCTCTACCTACTAAAAGAACAAATCCTAAATGCCCATCATAAGTATGATTTGCGGTACCAAAACGATATATTCTCGAAATACATGTTCGCAATTTCTTCTCTATTTTGTAAACACTATCATTTTGATAATTAAAACCTTGGTCAAGGATGTTATCTACATTTAGGATAGCCACATCATAACCATTATAAGAAGCCCTATGATTTGCCAGTTCAAGAAGAGGAGCGCACGGAATGCCGTCTTCATCGAACAAATGGCTTGCACAAATCATTAAATAGTCTGCAACAATGGTATCGACCTGGTTCGGGTTTGTAATAGTAAAGTACTTAACCTTTCCATTGCCAAATCTCATATCATTCACTTCTGCTGTCATCCCAGTAGATTCATAGTTCAACATCGTATGTGCAGCCACATTGTTGAAGATGCCCAAATTGGCTGAAGTTGCCCCTGTGGCATTCGTGAGTGTAAGGGTAACTTCAATCTCAGTGGCCACATACAGTTTCTGCGTTGCCGGATTGTAACGGATAGGCGATACTTGGATTTCTGCATATTTCTGGCTTCGGAAATATCCTATCTCCGTCAATTCTACATTGTTTGACGGAGACACTAAATTGTCCGCATAACATAAGGCGTTCTTGCTGAACACTTCCACGACATAACAGGTACTGTCGGGATTGGTCACCACTTGATGGTCGGGTGCGGGATAGACATTGTAACTGTTCAGTACCTGCTCTTGAAGCACATGGAAAGAGAGGCTGACATCGCTGCATTCAGGAATGGCAACCATCCGGCGAAACGATGGCAACTCTGGTAGGCCGACGGTTTGAGACATTCCAGCTCCTGGAATTGAAAGTCGCCGGTATGTGGTGCTGCCCTCAATGACAGATTCTGAGTTGAATCCCTCGGTGTCGAAACGGACACAGATGGTTTGGCTGTTGCTTTCTGTAACAGTGGCACCGATTTCTTTCGGGGTGGGACTGCCAAGGTTGATCCATGTTTGAGCATAGATTAATTGCGCAAGTCCACACAAAGCAATGATGAGTAGATTTTTCTTCATGGTATTAGGCTTTGGATGTTTTTCGCCCCAAATATACTAATTTTTCAAATATGCAAGAAAAAAAATGATAATCAGAGCTACAAAAAGCAACCGCTGCACAAGACCGAAAAAGTCCCATGCAGCGGCTTTGTTCACTTAAACTCGGAAAGGCTATTTGATGTTGTTGGCCAATTCTTTCATTTCGATGTTGCCCATTGCTTCCTTCATCTGGCCCATGATCCAGTTTTGACGGTCGAGGTCGGTGCAGGTTTTCTTCTTCGGCGCAAAGTCGGCGCAAAGGTTGTCGAGTCTGGTGAGCAGGTCGTCCTTGGCGTAACGCTTAAAGCCGATTTTGTCTAATACCTGCTCCATACTCAAGGAAGCGTCATCAACCAAGGCTGGCGCCATATTCCATGCCAGACGACTGTCCAAGCCTTGTTCCTTCAGGAAGGCAAAGAGCTTGTACAAGGTCTCGTCGTTGAACTTTGAGGCGGGGTGCTTGCCCAAAAGGTGTTTGAGCCTCATGCCGACAAAACGACCGAGGGTGCGGCCGTCAACGCCAAGTTTCTCGACAATTTCTGCCATGATGGGAAACCAGTTCTTGGCGAAGATGTATCTGAAGCAGTCTTCCGGCGCATTCCACTCTTTTAGTGTATAATAGCGGTCGATAATCTCGGATGGCAGCTCGGCGCGGAGGGCCTTGATGAAAGCCGGGTCGAGCGGGATGGGAGCCGAGTCGGTGTCGGGATACATGCGGTCGGCGCCGGGCAACACGCGCTCAAAGATGGTGATACCGTTGCATACAGCCTTGCGAGTTTCATTCGGCACACCGTCGAAGGCCATGAGGCAACGCTCCTCGATGGTCTCGATGGCGGTGGGCATGTCTTCTTTCGGGCCCCAAACGAGGACGAGAGCGTCTTTTTCGGTGGCGCGGACTTTCTTGCCTAATTTGTGCCACTGCGTATGGGTGAGCACGGGTTCCAACATCTCATCATGGAGCATATTGGGGCGCTCAAGGCAGGCGATGACTTTCAGGCGGTCGGCAATCTCGTCGGCGAACATCTTGCCGGGTTGGGTGAAATGCGAGAGCACACCGCGGAATTTCGGCAACTTGACGAGTTTCAGGGCACCGCCTTTGGCTTTGTTGTCAAGGATAGGCATGTAGTCGGTCGGGAACGACACATCGGCCACTTCCACCTTCCAGCCTTCTTTGCCGATGTCTCGGCTCAGCCTTTCTTGCAGCTGCACCAGCGACCATTGGCGGAAGCACTCGTTGTGCGACAATTCGGGAATCCATTTGGCGTGTTGCACCCCTTTCAATTCGACGCGCGTGCCGCCCTTGCAGCTCACATTGACATCCTGACGGCCCGCGCCCATGCCAGTGCGGACAAGGCCCGTGCTGCGACCCAAGAAACGGATGTATTCGCAGGTTTCGCGCAGTTCATCGGGGTTCTGACAGTCGGGGTAGGTGACGGTCTCAATCAACGGCATACCAAGGCGGTCGGTCTGATAGACACGGCGATGACCCACATCACTGATTTCGCGGCAAGCATCCTCTTCGATACTCAGCTGGATGAGGCGGATGTTTTTCTTGGGCAGTTTGAGCAGGCCTTCCACGCCCACGATGGCGGTGCGTTGGAAGCCGGTCGGGATGGAGCCGTCCAAGTATTGCTTACGGGTGATGTGCACTTCGCCCACGATGTTCAGGTTGGAACGCAGTGCGATGATGATGGCGTTGTATAAGGCTTCGCGGTTGATGGGGAAGGGTGGGGTGTCGTCGATGTCGTAGGTGCAGGCGGTGCCGTTCTTGATACGATAGACGATTTCCTTCTTCGTCTTGAACTCCATCAGTGCCGTGCCGTCGTATTCGCCCAACTCGGAGAGGGTGGGGCGCATGTGGCGAATCAGCTCGGCATCATAGTCCTCAAACTTGTTGAATTGTCCGGCGGGGCAGTGGCAAAACAGCTTCTCCTTGGTCTTGATCTGCTGGTGCACTTCCAGTCCCGACATGAAACCTATGCGGTCATAGTCTTCCTGAGTGGCTTTCTTGCGCTCGACATAACCGGCTTGTTGTTTGGTCAGCTCGTAATTGGCGCGGGGGTCAAAATTGGTGCTCATATTGCTTATAAAGTTTTTCACAAAGAATCCGCTAAAATAGAGAATAATTGGATTGGTTTTGAAAAATGGAATAAATTTCTGCCAAAAAAAATGTTACTTTCTTTTCTCGAAGTGCTGATGGTCTTTCGAGTTGCGCCCGTTGCCGCCCAAAGTGAAACCAAACGGAAGCCTTGCATTCTGATTTTCACTGTTTCGGGTATGTGTGGATTGGGAAATAAAGCAATAATGCTTATACCTTAGCATATCAGGATTCGAAAACGGATTCTTAAGTGTCAATACCTCGCCAAAAAAGCGGTGAAAGTTTCGTCCGTGTCGTTTATTTTCAGTTTTTTACGCAGCCGTTTGCGTGCCATTATTACCCCATTGACGGTGATGTTGTTGATGGTGGCGATTTCCTTGCTGCTGAGCTTCATCTTGATGTAGGCGCACAAACGCAATTCGTTTCGAGTAAGTTCTGGGAAGTCGGAAAGCAGGTTGTCGTAGAATTTGGGGTGTACCTCAACGAAATGACAGTCGAATTCCTTGAAAGTGTTGTTGTCGAGATGCTGTCTCAGGCGTTTGACGGAAGAGAGCAACACCTTACGGGAGAGCTCGTCTTTGCCGTTTACTTTCGACAAGTCTTCAATAATGCCTTTCAGCGCATTGTTCTTTTCCGTTTGGACGAGCAGGTTGGAGGTCAGCTCCCTTCTCTTTTTGTCAAGCTCATCGGCAAGCATGTCGCTTTTTATCTTTCTGGCCCTTAACAAGATGTTTTTCCTCTTCAATAACAGCAAGACGATTATTATGAGGATCGCCAAAATGACGATGACAAGGTAAAGTGTCAGCCTTTTCTTGACTTGTGTCATTTTGTCCATCTCCCGTTCGTGTTCCAATTGGGTTTCCGCTTCCTTGAACCGGTATTGGAGGTGTAGTTGTTCGAACAGGTTCATCTTGGTCGTTTCTTTCAGGCTGTCGTCCAGCATGTTGGTAAGTTTCAGATTTTCCACGGCTTCCTGATACCGTCCCAAATCATACAGAATATCGTTCTTTACCGACATTCCCTCCTTTTCATCCCAAAGGAAAGAATTTTCTCGCGCTATTGCAATGCCTTTGTCGACGATCACTAAAGCAGTGTCGTTCTCTGACAGCTTGTGATAGGCATACGCCAAAATGTTCAATGTGTTGGATTTGGGCTCTTCGCTACCGTCAAGCCGTAGCGTGTCCAAACATTTTTCAGCATGATGGATGGCTTCCCGATATTTGCCGGTGGCGTTGCATACTTTTGCTTTCCCGTTCAGCACCCGTATCACATCTTGAACCGATGATGTCATCAAGGCGGTTGAATCGTAGTACAGGAAAGCCGAATCGTATATGCGCAATTGACAATAGCATTCTGCAATGTTGTTGAAGATGGTGTATTTGGCTTTATTGCTGATAAAGGTTGATTCCGTCAGCAAATCTTTGTACAACGAAATGGCTTCGGAGAAGTCTTCCAACAATCCAATCGAATGAATGTAATTGAGTTTCAAAATATAGTCCGCCCTCTTGTCCTTCAGTTCCTTGTTGATTTCCATGGCATTCCGGATGTATTGGTAGTATTCCGGAAACATTCTGCTTTGAGCGTAGCATCCCGCCAACAGATTGTAGATTCTCATGCCGAGCCTTAATGTCTTCTCGTTCTTGCGCAAAAGGTCATAGGTTTTTTCCGCTTTCAGCAGATAAGCGAGCGACTCTTTGTATTTGGACGTGCAAAACAAAAGTCTTCCCCTGTAATAATCGCACAAAGCATTCAAGTAGTTGTCGTTCAGGATGGAGGAAAGCTCCACCAACTCATTGATATAGGGTTGGGCTGCCGTGAACTGCCTTTGGTCGAACAGGGCGTTGGTCACGATGTCAAGAGCTTCCACCCTATTCATGTCGGCTTTGTCGTTTTCCTGCAATAATAGGGATAGGCTGTCGGGCAACTCGAAACGGCCTTCCTGCGCCGGCATGCTGCCGCCCGTCAGAATGACAATTAGGACGATGTGTATGATTTTCATGGCCGTTTTTTTGCAAAGGTAGAAAAAAATTCCCGAAACGCAAGGCTTCGGGAATTTTGTACGGAGAAAAGCTTGTGTCTTTCCGGTATATTGGCTCCGTCATTAATCAGTCCGACCCTATCTCAGGAAAACGACACGGTGTGTTGAGATTCCGTCGTTTGTGGTGATGACGGCGGTATAGACACCCGAGGGGCATCCGCCCATGTCTAGTTCCAATCCGTCGGTCGTTTCATTCCGGTCGTACACCACCTGACCGATGGTGTTGACGACACGTACGCGCTTCAAGCCTTTCGCCATGATGTTCAGTTTTCCTCTTGTCGGATTGGGGAAGACACGGATGTCGTTTTCGCTGATGTCGCCGATACCTTCCGTTTGGATTTCCACCTCGACACATTGCGGGCAGCCCATGGCGTACCAGGCCGTATCCGCGCCGCCGTATTCCGCGTTGCCGTGCACTACCCTGATGCAGTAGAGATGGATGCCCGCTTCGGGTGCGACGTCGGTGTAGGCGGAGTCGGTAACCGGTTCTGGGGTAAGCAGTCCCCCGTCGCGGAAGACGAAGACACCGAGCACACCCGACTCGGGTTGCGGCACATCACCCTCTTCGACATAGGCACGGAGGTTCCAGGTGTAGTCCAGCCCCGCCGAAGCCATGTCTATCCATTCCGTCCCGTCGATGGAAATCCATCGTCCGTTGGGGTTTCCTGTGTTGGCGCCACATGGGGCGACATATTGTCCGTCATAATTGTGCATGACGATCCAAAGGTTTTTGGTAACATCCAAGGGTATCGGCGTTTCGAGTGGATATTCGGTGTATTGTCCGGTCCCGTTGGTGACATATCCTTGTGTATGGACCAGCGTTCCCGGGGCGTTGCCGCCGCCTTGGTAAAGACTGATACTCCCCGTGTGTGCCGCATAGTCGAACATGGCCACTTTGGTCAGTTGATGGTACTCATACTGCGACAACATGCCGTTTGGGAACATGACACCCCAGTAGAAACCGCCTCCAGATTGCAGTCCTATGGCATCAAGGTTTTCCCCGTCATCGTAGTGCAGCCAGTCTCCTTCTTCCGTAGCCTTGCCCGGAGCTGGAGAAGGCAGCCCGTGCCAGGTGATGTGGGCGTTGCCGTTGACGGCCTCTCCCATCACTTCTTCAACGCCTTCGTAGTTTCCGCAAGGCCAATAGACCCATTCATAATCGATCCAATCGCTCATGCCTGTGGCATATATGGCGGCGACAGAGGTGGTGTGTGCCGTTCCTTCCTGAAGTTCAGTCACATCATGTTGGAAAAAGCGGTCGGTGGTGTGAGTGCAGAATACGCCGTCGAGCATGACGGTGTAGTATTGTAAGACACGCGGAGTCTCTTTCTCAAAGGGTTTTGCCGTTACTTGGGTGTCGGGATTTCTACTCGTGAAGGCCGTCGTTTCGGCTGACTCGCCCACGAAAGGCGGCAGAGATCGGATACTTCCCGTTCTGCCGTCGTTGGAGACCAATCCGCGTATCATCCAGGTCAAGTCGAAGCCGTAGCTTGCGATGTCTGTCCAGGAGAATCCGTCCGTTGACACCCATCGTCCGTTGGGGTCTCCGGTGTTTTGGCATGCCGAGGCGGGGAAAGAACCCCCGACGTTATAGAAGGTGATCCACAGGTTTTCGGAGATGTCGAAGGGAACGGGATCGCTCAGGGTGATGTGGTGCCATTCGTCGGCTCCGGTTAGCGTTGCCGTCTGTGTGTGGACGAGTGTTTGTGGGGCATCCGTTCCGCCTTGGTAGATGTTCAGCGTGTAGCTTCCGGCAGCAGCGTCGAAAAGGGCCACCTCGGTGAGGGTGCATCCGTCATAGCCGGTAAGTTCGGAAGAAGTGAACATGACACCCCAGTAGACTGGACCGCCGTTGGCTCCGACGGCGTCAACAAAAATGTCATCATCATAATGCAGCCAGTCGGAGACGATATTTCGTTCTTTCCACTGTGCCCATCCCGTCGCGGACACATGCAGGTTGCCCGCCTCATAGACGATTTCTTCAAGAACGTATTCGAGCGAGGTGTTTTCCCAGATGCTGAGGCTGTCGATACGGATGGTTCCGAAACCGTCGAGTGCGATTTTCAGCGTGTAGTCGCCTTTTCTGAAGTCCTCCCAAGAGTAGAACCCCGTTTCGTCGAGGATGACTTGATAGTCGTACCCCATGTCCGGTTCGCTGCGGTTGGTGAGGGTGACGGCCGCGCCTGCAGGGCTGTCGCCGCTGTTGGTGAGTACCGTCAGATCCAAAGAGGCGACCATGTCCTTGTCGATGCAGTTCGACCACAGAAGTGACGATTCTCCGGGATCTTGGAAACCGGAAATGTTGTCGAACGGAATGCACCAAGAAAGCTGTTCACCGGTATTGTTGGCAATAACGGTTGCACGACCGGTATTGATATCGACTTCGGCGAAGAATCCGCACGAATCATCATATCCGGCCCAATATAATCTGCCCGTATTGTGGTCAAATCCGCCGCTTTGGATGTAAAAGGCGGCTTTCCCCGTGTCTCCGATTAAAGTCGTTTGAGCTGTAAACTTATTAATGGCATAGAGCCGGGCCGGAGCACCGTAGCTGATGCCGTACAGGTTTCCGTTTGCATCGCAGGCAAGTACTTGCATACTGACAACATCCATATAACCTATTGGAGAACAAGTGCCCGTACTGATGTCAATGGCATAGAGCATACCATGATGGGTTCCGTAGAGGATTCCCGTCGTCACATCATAGGCGCAATCAGCCATATAATAGTTTGTGTAGAGAGAAGACACAACCTCTCCCGTAAAACAGTCTATTTTGTAGAAGAAACAGCTGTCGCTCTCGTTTATATAAGTGGCATACACGTAGCCGTTACCGCAGTAATCGCCGCCATAGACTTCCAAGTCGGGATTGATGCAGGTTGCCGCTATAGGGTTATCGACACCGTAACGAATCCAACCCGTAGGCACGTATCCTCCATAAATATTGCATGCGTAGGCTTTGCGTCCCTGGAACATGTCGGGCATGGGATGAGTATGGGTGTCTTTCTCCTTTTTCGGTGCGTGTCGGCATGTTGTTGCGAAGGTTTGGGCATCCATGCCGGTGATACGCGTGTTTTCCAGTTCTTTTTCCGGTGTGCGGGTCCATCGGATGCGGCTTTCCCGGTTTCCTTCGTAGTAGGCTGCAACGCCCCATTTGTACACGCCGGCCTCTGCCTCCGCCCAGCTCACATCCATATAAACGGTGTCGGTCAGTTCCGAAGCCAATAGCCGGGTGTTCTCCGCCGAGTAGTCTTCGTTGTAGCAACTGGTCCGGTACACCTTGAAGTACTGGAAGGAGCGGTTTTTGCCCGTTATGGTATTCCGTCCGGGCGTTCCGACCTCGTGAAGTTTCCCGGCGACCATTTCACGGACGGGCCCCGTAGCCGTTTCGCCTTTGAAAGACGTAGCCTTTCGCGCCATGCCGAGCGGCAAGGAGGCGCCGCGGCCGTCGGTAACATAGCCCCGAAGCATCCAGGAGTAGTCGTATCCGTAGTTCGTAATGTAATCCCATTGCGTTCCGTCGAGCGACACCCAGCAGCTGTTGGGATCGCCGCAGTAGGCGTTTGCCGAGGCGGGATAGGAGATGTCGCTACTGTAACAAGTGATCCACAGCGGCAGGCTGCCGTCGAGGTCAACGGGGGTGTCGAGTTCGATTTCCACCATCGAATTGCTTCCCGCCACGTTGAAAACCTGGCTGGCGGCCAAGGTCTGCGGAGTTGCCATGCCGCCCAGATACACGTTGAGCGTGATTGTTCCTGGCCATGCCGCATCGTAATAGGCGATTTTGGTCAGGCTTGTTCCCGCATAGTCCGAGAGGTCGGGGAAACTCACCCCCCAGTAGAAGGCACCGTCAGCTCCTATCGATCCGGAATAGATACCGTCGTCATAGTACAGCCATCCCGAAACGGGGTTCACGGGGGCTGTCCAGCTCCAGTACACTTTCACCACGGCGCTGTCCGTTTCTTCCGCATACACCGCACCCACGGGATGAAGGATTTCGTGCATGATGATGTTGATGCCGGACATGATGGAATCAAATTCTATCTCAACAAGCTCGGAATATCTGCTGTTACGGTAGCCTGGTGCCGTTGCACATGCATAATACACGCCTGCATAGATGTTACCGCTGTATGAACCGTCTTGGTTTGAGGTGAAACTGAAAGACCGACCGATGTCGTATTCGTCTATGCCTGTGAAGGTTACTGTTGCCTCGGCAATGCCCGTAACACTGTCTTGCTCAAAGACGAAGCCGGAGACAGATCCAGAACCGCTGACTCTGATCAAGACGGCGTTGGAATAGCGGGATTCGCCTTCGTCATACAACGCCGTCACATTGAAACGGTAGCCTCCCATGTTATAGCTCAAACCTTCCACCGAATAGGAAGTTCCGGTAATTGGGTTTTCGTTGATTTTGACACCGTCGCGGTATAGGTTGTAGCCATGGTGCGAACGGTCGTTTACGGGTGTCCAACTCAATGCCAGCGTGTCGCCTTCAAAGAGTTTGTCGTTGAAAGCGGTCAGGTTTTGCGGAATGTTCAATGCCGAGGTGAAGCCCCATACCGGCCCGTATGTGGTGCCCGCGCTGTTGCGCTCATTCACCTGCCAGAAATAGGTCGTGTTATTCGACAGGAAGCCGGCCCGGTAACTTTCGGCCAAGTCCCCTGTCCATTCGACGGCTACTTCGGTCGGTGGATAGACGGTGCCCAACAGCAGTTGGTATTCGGTGGTGAAGGTGCCCAAGGCCCATTGGAGGGTGACGGGCGAGAGCACTTCGGAGGCTCCGTCGGCGGGACCGACCACTTGTGGCGGCTGTGGTGCAGGTATCTCGGTCGGGTTGATGTCGATGACATACTGCGGGCTTGTGGAAGAGGTAACCAAATAATAAGTTCCCGGGGTTACCGTAAGGTTGGTGATGGCTTGATCGCCGCCAAAGGATACCGGATAACTCCGGTCGGGGTTCACGGTTCCAAAAGGTTGTGTGACTACGGACGCATCCGGCCCTTTCGTCAAAAACGGCCCTGAGGACGTCCCGCCCGCGAAGGGCTCGATGAGGTTTTCCGATCCTGTCCGCAGGTTGGTGGCAAAGCCCCTGACCATCCAGGAATAGTTGAGGCCGAAGTTTGTCAAGTAGTTCCATGAGGTGTTGTTCTGCGACACCCAGCAGCTGTTGGGTTCCCCCACATACTCGCATGCCGTGGCGGGATAGGGGCTTTCGCTGTAGAGGCAAATCCAGAGGTTGCGTGCGACATCCAAGGGGAAGGGTTGATCGAGTTCCACTGTTGTCCAGTTGTTTGAACCGCTGAGCGTGAAAGTTTGCGAGACCAATTGTGTTTCCGGTGCGGTGTAGCCTCCCTTGTAGATGTTCAGCGTTGCTGTTCCCGGATTGTCCGCATCGTAAATCTGCACCTTGGTCAAGGAGCAGCCTTCGAAGGCCGCGAGTGAGGCGGCGGGAAACATGACACCCCAGTACATCGGGCCGTTTGTGCTTCCTAAGGAAGTAACGTATATCCCGTCGTCATAAGACAGCCATTCCGAGATGGGGGCTGCGGCGCCTTGTCCTATGGGAGGCCCTGTGTAGCAGTTGTCGGTATCCGGGTAGGGCTTCCCGCCGAGATCTTCGGCATAAAGGGCGATTTTGGGATGGTTACCTTCCGAAACGGAGGCGTTGAGCGCCATTTCGCGGTCGAAGGTGAGTTTATACACTCCGTCCGGTCCGTCGGCATGGCTGCCCGGCAGGAGGTAGTTGTCGTAGATCAGCGCGGTGTTCTGTGTTGTGGTAAAGGGGAAACTGTCCACCGGAAGTGGTGTTTCAACAAGGTCGGGGATTTCGGGCAAATAGGCGGTCGCCGTCATCTCCGCGAGGGAGACGTTGCGTCCGCTCCACAAGGCAACGAGGCTGCCGGTCGTCTCTCCCGGAACAACGGTTGCATCAGGACGGGTGGCCACACTGATGCTTACGGATTCCTCTCCGTCAAGATAGAAAGGCGTTTCTGGATTGTCCGCTTGGCTGTCGAGCACGAAGAACGGAGAACCAGCGATGTCGAGGGCGCTGATGTCAATGCCGACTGTCCCCGTGTTGGTCAGGGTGAAACGCTCCCCATGCATGTTGGCACCGATGGGCCGTGGCCCCATGGACAAGGGATTCGGGGTGATCTCAAGTCCGGGAGGACTTCCGACGGAGAAGGTGGGGAAGTAGTTATTGTAGCCGTAAATGTCGGTCAGCCATTCGTTGTAATCGGTGTTGCCGTCGCGCCAGTTGTTCAGGGCGGTACGCAGGTCGGTCGAATTGTAGCACATCGTGTCTAAGGTGCAGACCGTGGGATCAACCGTGTCTTGGGTGAAACTGCTGCAGTTGGTTATCTGGTTGTCAGATCCCCCATCCAATGTTCCGTATATTCCTCTTAAATAGTAGGCAGCATTTATTGTACCACTAATATTGTTACCAACGATAGCCCCATTATACTCAATTTGAGTGCTATTGATTGTACCTGCGTTGTAAACGTTATTTATTTTTCCACCATTATTACTACCTATGATGCCTCCACAATAACTCCTACCAGTGATGTCACCTATATTAAAACAATTAACAACTTCGGATTGAAAATTAATTCCGATAATGCCTCCAGAAAATGAAAATATGTTAATATTATTAGAACTAATAACTTCACCATAATTGAAACAATTTGAAATAAAACTCTCTGAAATACTATTTTGATAGTTTCCGCATTTTCCAACGATTCCACCACAACAGCTAGAACCGGCAATTTCAGCATAGTTTTCGCATCTGTTGATTCCACCAAAATTTCTAAAAGTGCCAGCAATTCCACCGATTTCGGTTGGAGAGACATTTGAACCTTGAAAGAATTCTCCTTTGTTTTTACATCCAACAATAAAAAGTTGTGCCCCGTTTTCATCATTGGGTCCTTCATAAGAAGAAATAATACCGCCAACATAATCGCCGAAGTGTTTAATCTGTGCTCTATTAGTACAGTAGGTGATATACATGTCATCATTGGATGAATGATCAGAAACCGCACGGGCTACAATTCCAGCAACGTAGGATTCTCCCATAATGATACCGTCCACCGTCAAGTTATGGATATGGGCGCCATGTCCAATACATCGAAAAAGAGCTTGTTGGCTTGCATTTGCTTGAATTAGGTTGAGTCGAATGACGTGTCCATTACCATCGAAGAAACCATGAAATGTACCATTTATTTGTTCTGTTATTGTAGCGATGTCCCGCATCACTTTGAAATGTTTCCCGTAAGTGCTCCATCCGTTCCCAACGGCCGTGTTTAAAGCTTCCATATCGCTTTTGGAATACAGCAGATAGGGGCTGCTTTCCGTTCCCTCTCCGATAAAATCCGGTTCGGTCATTACGGAGATCCGCTTCCATGAGGAGACCTCGCCTTCTCCACAATTTGTTCTCACATAGCATTTGTAGGCTGTGGCGCTGTTCAATCCCGTAAAGGTGTAGTTCGGACTTGTCAGCCCCGAGGCGGTGGGCGTTGTCGAAGCCGTGGGCGTATCGCCGATATACACATCCCAAGCGGAGGTACCTTCATAAGGAATCCAAGAAATCTCAGCACTGTTATAAGTAACATGTTCTATTTCTATGGATATTGGTTTATGACAACTTACTGTGTATGGGACCACCATTAATTTAATGTCAGCACTTTGATTTTCCATCAGAATCGCAGGCACATTTGGATATTCCATACACGTTGCATCTGAATTGCTCGCCCACAACAGGCTAACTTGATTATTATTAGAATTTATCGTACACCAATATCTGGAAAATGGTGTAGGGTTTGCCAAATCTGAGGAAACAACAATCACCAAATCTCCTTCATGTTCATAGGGAAAGGAGTTATCCAACACAAGTTCATTCCATCCCATAGTTGATCCAAAAGTAATATCATTCCCAGAATAGACCAACATAAGATTGTCTTCTGAAGTCCAATCAGACGTTGATTCAAAGGAAGTTGCCTGCCTTTCTCCCATATATATTTTTAATGAATAAAACAAAAGTGGCCGTACGTTAGCGGATTTAAATGAAATGGAATTAATCATGCATGCAGAGGGAAAGGAGTTTTTAGAGTAAATCGATTCAACTCTGGAATACTTTAGTGGGGTATGAAAGGGGTATCTAAACCATGCCGTACTCCCTTCTCCAATAATAATTTCATCGGCATGGGCGAAGGAGGGCAGCAGAAAGGCTGCGAGCAACAACTTGAGGAGGAATTTTCGCACCATGAAGCTCTTTCGGAGTGAAGCACCCGAAAGAACAGGTTCGGAAGGGTTTGTTTCGTCTGACGGCTTTGCGTTTGCAAGTGTCCTTTTTTTGTTTTTTGTCGTTGTTGTTTTCATGATGTTGTGGGTTTGTTAGTTCGAAGCAAAGGTACAAATGTTTTTATTAGGAAAAACACTAAGTCAAGCATTTTCAGGTGTTTATGCGGGTAGAACAAAGGTACTGTTCAACTTGAAAAGGCGAATAATCAGGGTACAAAGTATGTAGCCCGTTGGTTATTAAATGATTGGTTTTAAAATGGTGTTGTATTCATCCTGTCATTTTTCCTAAGAAACAGCGACGACACTGATTGCAAACAGGCATTTTTTTTCGGTTTGTCTACGGATGCCCTTGTTGGGAGTTTCAGTTCATCCGGCAAAAGCATATTCAAAAGGCAAGGGTTCAGAGTTTTTTCATATCTTCGCAGCCCAAAACACAACGGAAATGGAAGAAAGATGGTTGAACGAAGCTTTCAAAGGCACTGTTCCGAGCGACTTTCAAGGTAAGGTGGGCTGGCAGAGTCCATCGAACATAGCCTTAGTGAAGTATTGGGGGAAAAGAGGAAAACAACTGCCTCAAAATCCATCGATTAGCTTCACTTTATCAGAATGTCGCTCCGAGACATTCATCAGCTTTGAAAAAGCCGACCGATTTGGTTTCAAGTTCTTCTTTGAGGGCAAGGAAAATCCGAGTTTCGGGTCGAAAGTCGAAAAGTTCTTGCTTGAAAATCAACGGTTTTTCCCTTTCATCAACCAATTAAGTCTGACGGTGGAGAGCCGTAACACCTTCCCGCATTCTTCTGGCATTGCTTCTTCGGCCTCTTCGATGAGCGCCTTTGTGATGGGTTTGATGGAGATTGGACAATTATTGGTCGGCCCCTCAACAGGCTCGGAAGCCTTAGCCAAAGCCTCTTACTTCTCGCGTTTGGCCTCGGGCAGTGCAGCGCGGTCGGTGTTCCCGAAGATGGCACTTTGGGGTGCAACGGATAGTTTTTTAGGCAGTTCCGACGAATATGCCGTGCCAATCGAAAACGAAATCCATCCTATTTTCAAGACCTATCGCGACAGCATTTTGATTGTGAGCGACAAGACCAAGTCCGTCTCCAGCCGTGCAGGTCACGCATTGATGGAAGGTAATCCCTATGCGCCTGTGCGTTATACACAGGCAAATGAAAATGTCAGAAACTTGTTAGCTGCCTTACAATCGGGCGATTTGGAGACTTTTATTCGTATTACCGAATCGGAAGCCCTGCAACTCCACGCCTTGATGATGTGTTCTCATCCGTCCTATATCTTGATGAAACCCAACACATTGAACATTATCAATGAGATTCAGGAGTTTCGCGAAGAAACCAAGATTCCTTTCTGCTTCACCTTGGACGCTGGCCCGAATGTACATCTGCTTTATCCTGAAAATGAGGCGGAAAAAGTAGATGTTTTCATTAGAAAAGTGTTGTCGCCATATTGTGTTGGAAACCGTTGGATTGCCGACCATGTAGGTGACGGCCCGAAAAAGTTGTTGTGATGAGAAACCGTTATTATAGCAAAATCATCCTTTTCGGCGAGTACTCGATGATTTTCGATGCCACCGCCTTGATGATCCCACTCAAGCGGTTCTCGGCGCAATGGCAGTTTCCGCAAAGCCGCAACCGAGCTGCCTCTACGACCTCCAACCAAAGTCTGAAACATTTCTGCCAATATCTCTCGGAAACCGACGAGCTCTCAAATCTATTTGATATACAGTGTTTTAAAAAGGACTTGAATGACGGCCTCTTTCTCGCCTCCAATGTGCCCTCAGGCTACGGCTTGGGCAGTTCAGGGGCATTGGTGGCTGCCGTTTATGACCGTTATGCCCTGAAAAAAGAAGAGGATTACCTCCAACTGAAAACCCTATTCGGACTGATGGAGAGCTATTTCCACGGCAGCAGTTCGGGCATCGACCCATTGCAATGCTATGTCGGCCAACCCTTCAAAATCACGGCGGAAAAAGTGGAATTGCTGTCCGACGATTTCCTGAAGAAGGATATTCGTATCTTTTTGATTGACACTAAGATAAAGAGCAACACCAAGCCTTTGGTCAACCACTTCAAACAGCAACGCGACAATCCTGACTTCTTGCATGGTTTCCAAACGGAATACCTTCCCTGCGTAAAAACCTGTATTGATACGATGGTTATTGGTGATAAAGAATTGTTTTTCAATTCATTGAAACAACTCGCCAAAAAGCAGCTTCAATTCCTCCGTCCGATGATTACCGAGAACACAATGGAGTTGTTCACTGCCGATTATGATTTCCATTTCGGCGTAAAGATTTCAGGCTCTGGTGGCGGCGGCTATATTTTGGGCTTCACGGACGATGTAGAGAAAGCCTCCCAATTGCTTGATCTCCCGTGTTATTCCGAACATTTTGAGGGAAAAGATTCCTTTCGCACAGACCCTAATAGGCATGACCTGTGTTCAAAATTGGAAGTTATTTGGCTGGAATTTCCTATTTTTGCCGCCCGATGTCAGTCATCCGCAACATAGAATCTTGGATTGAACGCACCTTGACCACGGTCATCGACTTCTTCTACCCACCTTTCCGCAAGGTGATGAGCCTTGAATTGTTCCGTTACGGCGCTTGCGGTGGTCTCAACCTCATTTTGATGTGGGTGTTGTACTACATCTTTTTTAATTTTGTCTTCCGTAACGAGGTCTTTGAACTCGGTTTTATCGCCTTCACGCGTCATATTGCGGCTTTCATCTTCAATTTTCCCATCACCTTTCTGACGGGCTTTTGGATGGCGCGCCATATCAGTTTCTCTGGTTCTACATTACGTGGCAGAACGCAGATTGTCAGGTATTTGTTGGTTACTATGGTGAATCTCCTTATCAACTATTTCGGCTTGAAGCTCTTCGTCGAGATGTTGCACATCTGGCCAACCATTGCTTATGTCCTCGTCTCCATCATCTGTGTAGCATTCAGCTACTTGATGAACAAATTTTATTCGTTTCAGAAGAAAGAAAAGGCGGAATAAAACAATATTTTGTCGGAAAGTCCTACAAAAAACATAGTTTCCGACACTTTTTTAGTGGTATTTTTGTCGGAAACTCAACTTTTTTGTATAGAAAACGACAAAGTTTCCTTCCTACGGTGTGAAAAAGAACATATATCGCAATCGAGTGCAACCGGAAGTGTTGTTGGATGACTTGTTCGTGTAGAAATACTATTTTAGCCGAATGGAATAAAAATTTTCAGCCAAACGGAATAAAAATTTTCAGCCAAATGGAATAAAAATTCATTTGAAGTATTTCTATTTCACTGAAAATATGTACTTTTGCGGCAAAATAACAAGAATGAAAGAAAAATCCTACAGACCAAGGGTAATTGATGGTTTGCTAAAGCGAAAACTGCAAGGGAAAGGTGCGGTACTCATCGAAGGAACCAAATGGTGCGGTAAAACGTCCACCGCCGAACAGCAGGCAAACAGTATTGTCTATATGTCTGACCCAAAACTGATTGACAGTTATCTCTCTTTTGTTGACACGAATCCCGAAATGATTCTTGACGGAGAAACGCCACGACTGATTGACGAATGGCAACTGGCACCGAAATTATGGGATCAAATCCGTTTTACCGTCGATCATCGCCTTGGTATGGGGCAATACATTCTAACCGGCTCAGCCATTCCTGCCGACAAAAGCCAAATCTATCATAGCGGAACTGGACGTTTTGCTCGCCTGCTGATGCGCCCAATGACCTTATGGGAATCAGAAGAAAGCAACGGCAAAATCCGTCTTTCCGACTTGTTCGCAACCCCCGATTCCATTGCAGCGGAATGTTTACTGAACTTATCCCAGATTGCATTCTTGACCTGCCGTGGCGGATGGCCGCAATCTATTGATTTTATAGATAGTATCGCCTTGGACCAAGCCACAGACTATTACGATCTTGTGGTTGAATCCGACATACAGCGTGCTGATGGAATTAGCCGAAATCCAAACCGCACCAAACAACTGATGCGTTCCTATGCTCGTATGCAAGGCTCACAATCCTCATTGAATGAGATACTTAAAGACATCCAGCACAACGACAACGGGCAGATGGATGTTCAAACCATCAGTTCGTATTTGGATGCTTTGCGATTGATTTTTGTCATTGAAGATATGCCCGCTTGGAATCCGAATCTGCGTTCAAAGACAGCCATTCGCACCTCGCCGACACGATATTTTGTTGATCCCAGCATTGCAGTTGCTGCTCTTGGTATCGGTCCCGACGACCTTATCAACGACTTGGAGACTTTTGGATTGTTATTCGAGACCCTTGCTGTACGCGACTTGCGCGTTTATGCTCAGGCAAACGACGGTGAGGTGTTTCATTTTCGTGACAAATCTGGGCTTGAATGCGATGCCGTAATCCATCTGAGAAACGGTCATTATGGATTGACCGAAATAAAACTCGGCGGCGATTTGGCCATTGAAGCGGGTGCTACTACATTGAAGAAACTGAGTGAAAAAATAGATACCACAAGAATGAAGCAACCCTCGTTTTTGATGGTACTGACCGCCGTTGGGCGTTTTGCCTATCGCAGAAAAGACGGCGTTTTTGTAGTCCCGATAGGTTGTTTGAAAGATTGAATCAATAGAAGGTGGGTTCTATTTATTCACTTTTTGGTCATCAAAACAGACAGAACCCATTAATCTGCCGGACAACCGCTGTTTAACATTTGGTTTACAGGTGCAAAGATACGACTGTTTTATCATTTGACAATAAATTATTTGCTAC
>JBHACT010000073.1:0-3836 GCA_041854745.1 Candidatus Limimorpha sp.
AATAGTTATTGGTCTCGTGTGTAAACACTCGCGGCTCGCCGTTACCGTCGACAACTTTCGAATGGTCGTCCAAAATTAATTTGCCTTTCGCATACGACCTTCCAATATTTTGTAGTAACTTTGCAGCCGAAATGGAGTTGTCGGCATTGCGGGGAATCCCTACGGGGGTTGCACTTTGACCAGCCAACAACTCTATTTTTGTTGCCTCATAGCTGTATACCCCTTTGGCAACTCGTTGTGTCCTGTCCTCTTTCAGTGTAACTTTCACCCTGTGGATAACACCGTCAATATCGGCTGCACCATAAACCCTGTGCATGGAGACGCCTTCGTTGTAACCGTTCTCGGGACTTCGCTTCCCGTCTTTGCCCTTTTTGTAATCAGGATGCCGCTCCGCGTCAATTCCTTCTTTGACAACAAGAGGCAAAACACGCAAAACCGACATGTGGACATCTTTGTTCTCGCTCTTGACAACCGCATCCTCTGAAAGGAACTTTTCAATAGCCGTTCCGCTTATTCTGATTTCTCCTTTTCCGCCTGTTTCCTCGTCATTGTATGTTCTTGCAATATGAGACTTCGCCCATTTCCTCGCTTCGGCAAAATTTGCGAACCCGTGTTCCTTTTCGGCTGAAACAACACGCACCTTTTTATGCTTCAGCTCCCAGTCGCCGAACCAGGCCTTGAATGCCTGTGTCCTCACCTGCAACCATTGGCGTTCATTCAAGTTCGTAGGATTTCCGTTCGGGGCTTTCATAAACGTTCCGTCGGCAACGGCACGCTCCTTTATGGACTGCATCTCTGTCCCCATGCGCCCGTCGGCAATGCTGTAAAGCACTTGGTCTATCGTGGTGTTCCGTTGTTTCAAAGAGCAAAGATACAACTTCTTGGAAGTAATCCACAGCTGATTTGGCTTGCATCAGCAAAAAGGTTTGTATGTTTGCATCTGAAAAGAGGATTCCTGAAGCAACGCGGATTGCAGTTCCGCGCCCAATCAGAAACCCTCTTTTTTTGTTAGGCGGCTGATAAAACTTGATTGCTCTGGTTATATCAAAGATACAAGACGGTTATCGCCTTCGATGTCAGAACTTCAATGTCAAATTCCCCATGACATTGAAGCCTGCCATTGGGATGAAGCCGATTTGATAGTAACGGTTGTCGTTGGGGTGCCCGTAGCTGTTGCAAATGGCAGAATAGACCCAGCCACTGGCGGCGTAACGCTTGTTGAAGATGTTGTTGAAGTTCACCTTGATGGTGGCTCCCTTGACGACTTTCTTGGGCTTAAAGGTATAGCCGAGGCTTATGTTTGAGGTGGTGTAGGCCGGCAGTGAGCGGTCGATGTTTTGGGTGTTGTCAAGATACATTCTTGAGACATAGTTGCTGTGCCAGATGGCCTCGAAGCCTTTATGGTGGAAAGTGACAAAGCCGTTGAGAATAGCCGAGGGCGAGAAAGCCAAGGTCGAGTTGTCGTAATGTATGGTCGTGGTGCCGTTGTCCCAGTCTTCGACCACTTCGTCGAAATCCTTGATTTTGTTCTGGCTCAAGGCGGCATTGGCCTCGATGGTCAGCCATTTCGTGGCGTTCACGCCAGCTTGCAGCTCAACGCCCATGCGGTACGAATCCTTGATGTTGGTGGTGAGTGCCTCGCCGATGTCGCTCAGTTCGCCCGTCTGCACAAACTGGTTGGTGTAGTCCATGTAATAGAAGTTGGCGCCAGCCTGCCAGATGTGGCCGTTGAAGTTGTAACCCAATTCATAGTCAAGGAGTTGCTCAGGCACTGGGGCAGGGTAGGAGCCGTTGTCGGTGAAGTTGTTGCGTTCAGGCTCGCGATGGCTCATTGCTACCGAGGCGTAGGCATGGTGGCTGTTGAGTTGCCACGAGATGCCGCCTTTCGGGTTGAAGAAAGGGTAGGTCTTGTGGATGTCGAGCGGTTGGTTGTAGTAGCCGCTCTCGTCGTCGTAAAATTTATCGTTGATGCCATCGGTTTTGTAGTCCACATAGCGGTATTGCAAGTCACCGAAGAGCGACCATTGCTTGCTGAGTTTGAAGCCGGCTTTCAGGAAGGCACTGCCATCCAACTTTTGGGCATCGGAATCGTAATACTTGTATTCGCCGTTGCTGAGATAGGCATTGGCCACGCCGGGGTTGGCGATGTAGGTAACATAGCCGAAGTGGTTGCCCTCGAAGTTTTGCAGCGAAAGGCCTCCGACAACATCCCATCTGTCATCTTTGTAGTTGGCGTTCCAGTTGAGGCCGTATGTGTGTTGGATGAGGCCTTTTTTGCGGATGAAATCGGAGCGTTTCACAGGGCTGCCTTCGCCGTCCGTACAGGTCATTCCGAATTTCGATAGCTTGTTGTTGGGACGAAACTCCTCATAGTAGCCGTAGCCGTAGGTGTAGTGCAAGGTGGCCGAGGTGTTCCATCGCTCGTTGATGTCCCAAGCGGCGGAAAGGATGTTGTGGTCTTGCCAGAAATTGTCGGTGGTCCTGTCCCAATAATTGCCGTCATTCAGTTGGTAGCGTTGGGTGAGGTAGTGGCCGTTTTCGTCTTTGACGAAATTGCCGTCCTCGTCGGTGACAAGGTATTCGTAGAGCGAGTTGTATTGTCCCAATCCCACCTTATACATATCGGCGTAGGTCTTGATACCTGTCGGAATGCCGAAAGAGCCGTCCATAAGGCTGAGGTCGTTGCTGCCTGCCGTCACGCCGTTCCAAGCCTGACCGGTCTTCTCGAAGTTGCCGATGTTCTTGTAGCGGAGTTGGAAGTTGTTTTTCACATAGGTGATTCCTCCGTAATAACTTCCGCTGCGGCCATTGGTGCCGTGGATGAAGCCGTCTGTGTGGGTCTCATGGTAGGCGCCATCGATGATGACACGGTTCCACAAGAGGCCTGTTGAGGCTTTTGCGCCGAAATTGAGCGTGTTGAACGAACCGTAAGAGCCTGTGATTTCGGCGCTGGGTACAAAGGAAGGCGTTGCTGACGACAAGGCCACCGTGCCGCCAAAGGCACCGTCGCCGTTGGTGGAAGTGCCCACGCCGCGTTGGATTTGCACCGAGCCCAGCAGTGAGCCGTAGCTGTTCATGTTGGCCCAAAACACGCATTGGTCTTCAGGTGAGTTGAGCGACACACCATCGAGGGTGACATTGATACGCGAGTCGCCGGCGCCTCTGATACGCATGTAGGAAGTGCCGGTGCCGACACCGTTCTCGCTCCATGCGATGATACCGGGTGTTTTTGCGAAGAGGAAGGGCAATTCCTGACCCGTTTTTGAGAAGCCGTTAAGTTCTTCCTTCTTGATGTTGGTAACGGCAAAAGGAGCGTTGTCTTTAACGCGCACACCGCTGACTACCACTTCATTAAGCATTTCGTACTTGGTAGTGTCGTACACTACATCGTTGTTTTGGGCATTCACACCGGCTGCAATGAACAATGCAGCGATACCAAAAGAAATTCTTTTCATCTTTTCGAATCTTTTAAGTTATTACAAATGTGAAGGGGAAGGTTTGAAAATATCCAATCCCTACGCCGGCATTATCCGGATCAGGTTAGAGGGTATGATCTCAGCCGATTTACCCTGCCGTGGCAGGGAAGGCACCCCTTTGTTTTCGGCTGCAAAAATAGGGAATTTTTCAAATGGACAGGAAAAAAGTGGCGTTTTTTTGAGGGAAGGTGGGATTTGTTTGTATGGTGCTCTGCTTGCAATGGCGCGAGGCGGCTGTGGGGGCGATGCAACAGGTGTGTGTTGGTGCGGGCTTGCCAAAGACAGTCCGGGCTGGGCGGGGAGGCATGGCCGACATGCGGGGAAGCGTCCGCAAGGGACGGCTAAAGGCTTGACCCTCAC